>JAYURC010000173.1:0-13909 GCA_043756405.1 Polaromonas sp. | reverse complement strand
CACGCCTTGTACCACGTCACTTCCCGGGGCGACAGGCGCGAGGACATTTACCACGACGATGCAGACCGACAGACTTGGCTGTCAGTGCTGGCTCAAGTATGCAAGCGCTTTAACTGGACAGTGCATGCCTACTGCCTGATGAGCAACCATTACCACCTCTTGGTAGAAACGCCAGACGCCAACTTGTCGGCTGGTATGCGTCAGCTCAATGGCGTTTACACCCAACTGACCAACCGGGCGCATGCGCGTGTAGGCCACGTGTTTCAAGGACGCTTCAAAGCCATTGTGGTTGACAAAGACAACTATCTGCTTGAGCTAGCGCGCTATGTCGTGTTGAACCCCGTGCGAGCTGGCATGGTGCAAGACCCGGGTCAATGGCCCTGGAGCTCATACGGCGCAATGCTGGCCCCTGTCTGGTTGCCTGGCGCTGACTGGCTGGCAACTGAAAAGTTGCTGGCTTACTTTGCGCCAGACCAGCAGTCACTAGACCGAGAAAAAGCCCAACAGCGCTATATCAAGCACGTGCATGAAGGCATCGGCTTGCCGTCAGTGTGGAAAGATTTGAGCGGACAGGTGTACTTGGGCGACGAGAAATTCGTCAACAAGATGAGTGCTATGGCAGAGCAAAGTCCGCAAGGCGCACGCGCTGGGCGCTCACGCTTGGAGATACCTCACGCCCAACGCAGACCTGCGCCGTTGCCGATTTCGAGCTATGTTGGGCGCCACCCCAACAACCGAAATTCTGCGATACAAGCGGCTTTTAGCACCGGCAGTTACACCATGGCACAGTTAGCCGAGCACTTCAAGCTGCACTACACCAGCATTAGCCGAATAGTGAAGATGATTTGATCTTGAAATATGATAACGACCCCACAATTTTCCCCATGGCACAGTTAGCCGAGCACTTCAAGCTGCACTACACCAACAATTGGAGTGGGAGCATACGCTTGAGGCCTCTGAGACAGGAGACGCCATAAACCTAAAGATCTGTTTTGCATCCACAAACAGCAGGACAGGCACAGCAAACAGGAGCGTTGGCAATCCCAGCGCTCTTTTTTTGCCCAAATCAAGCCTTAAACTGGTATCAAATCAGGCTTCAAGCCAATGGATATATGGGTAAACAGCTCCTTATTTAATAGCGTTTAACAGGCCAGGCCAAATGCGACAATCTATGGCATGGAATTGTTGATCGTTACGCTCGCGTCGCTGCTGGCCGGTTTTGTGGACGCGATTGTGGGCGGCGGCGGTTTGATTTTGCTGCCTGTACTGTTCACCGTTTTCCCTGCAGCGCCGCCCGCTACGCTGTTTGGTACCAACAAGGCGGCATCGGTTTGGGGCACGGCTGCCGCGGCTGCGCAGTATGCCAAGCGGGTGGACATGCGCTGGACAACCTTGTTGCCCGCTGCGGGTGCTGGTTTTGCTGGCTCGCTGGGCGGTGCCTGGCTGGTGACCCTGGTGTCGTCGGCTTATCTGCGTAAAGTTTTGCCGTTTGTGTTGCTGGCGGTGTTGATTTACACACTGGCAAAAAAGGACCTGGGTCATACCCATGCGCCTCGTTTTAGCGGCCACACTGAGACGGTCGTGGCCTGCTGCATTGGTTTGATTCTGGGTTTTTACGATGGCTTTTTTGGGCCAGGCACCGGCAGCTTTTTTGTGTTTTTGTTCGTGCGCTGGCTAGGTTATGACTTTTTAAATGCTTCCGCATCTGCCAAATTGCTCAACACGGCTACCAACCTGGCGGCGCTGGGGCTGTTTGCCTACAAGGGTCATGTCTGGTGGCACTTTGCCCTTAGCATGGCTGTGGCGAATGTGGTGGGCAGCCTGCTGGGCACGCGGCTGGCACTTAAACACGGCTCGGGCTTTGTGCGCGTCGTGTTTATCGTCGTTGTCAGTGCACTGATTTTAAAAACCGGGTCTGATGCGTTTTTAAAGTAGTGGGCCGTAAGCTCAGGGGCTGGTTTTTACTGCCGCTTTGACAACTTTGGTCTCAGGAATTGAAACTGCTGCAGCAGAGGCGGCCGCCACAGGCTTGCCCGAAGGCGCCAGCCCCAGCACACTGGCTCCACCGGGCAAAAGGTTTGTCATGTCAGCGGCGTTGCGCGGCTTGCCAATTGGCGCCCCGGCTTGGCCCAGTTTGACAGCGGCCATGTCTTGCTCACTCGGGTATTGGCCCAGCAGCACGTAGTCAAACGCGCGTCTGGCCAGTGGTGCAGCCGCCGCCGACCCCCAGCCCGCGTTTTCAACAATCACGGCAATGGCAATTTTGGGGTCATCAGCGGGTGCCATGGCCACGTACAGCGAATGGTCGCGCTGCGACTCTTCGAGTTTTGCGCTGTTGTATTTGGTGTTGGCGCTTAGCGCTACCGCCTGGGCCGTGCCGGTTTTGCCGCCACTGACATACCCCGCCCCGGCAAACACCTTGGCCGATGTGCCAGTCTGGGTCACGCCGACCAGCGCCTTGCGAATCACTGCTACGTGCTCAGAGCTGTAACCCAGGTTTTCAGGCTCGGCCAGCGGCAAAGGCTTCATGTTGCGGGTCACTGAATCCAGCGTGCCAATTACCACGCGCGGCTTGTGCTTGATGCCATTGTTGACCAATGCAGCCGTTGCCTGCGCCATCTGCAGCATGGTGAAACTGTTGTAACCCTGACCGATGCCTAATGAGATGGTCTCACCAGCAAACCATTTTTTGGCTTCTGGTTTTTTAAAGTACTGCTTCTTCCAATCCTGGCTAGGCAAAATACCGCGCACTTCGCCGTTGATGTCGATGCCGGTGATCTGGCCAAAACCCAGCGGCTTCATGAAGTCATGAATCGCGTCGACACCCATCTCGTTGGCCAATGAGTAATAGTAGACGTTGCTGGATTCAACAATCGAGCGGTTCATGTCCATGACGCCGCCCTTTTCATTTTCAGGGCTGCCAAAACGCCGGCCACCGAACATGAAATACAAAGGGTCATTAATCAGCGTGCCTGCCGCGCGCTTGCCGGTGTGCAGCGCCGCCATGGCCATGAAAGGCTTGTAGGCTGAGCCGGGTGGGTAGGTGCCGCGTAGCGCCCGGTTTAACAGCGGCTTGTCTGGCGATTCGTTCAGGGCTTGCCAGCTCTCGGTGTCTATGCCGTCAACGAACAGGTTGGGATCAAACGTCGGCTTGCTGACGAAGGCCAGCACATCGCCAGTTTTGGGGTCAATCGCCACCAGCGCCCCGCGCCTGTCGCCAAACATTTCTTCCACCAGGTGCTGCAGCTTGATGTCAATTGACAGCATGACCGTGTCGCCCGGTGTGGCGGGGCTGGTAGACAGCTTGCGCACGGCGCGGCCACCCGCTGATGTTTCCACCTGCTCAACGCCCGTGGTGCCATGCAGTTGCTGCTCAAAACTTTGCTCTACTCCCAGCTTGCCGATGTAGTCTGTGCCGCGGTAATTGCCTTCGTTGTCGCTGCCGTCAATGGCTTCTTTTTCTTGTGCATTGATGCGGCCGATGTAGCCCACCACATGACTGCCAAGCTCGCCGTGCGGGTAACTGCGAAAAAGGCGTGCCTTGATGTCGACCCCCGGAAAACGAAAACGCTGCGCTGCAAAACGCGCCACTTCTTCGTCTGTGAGCCGCGTGCGAATGGGCAGCGATTCAAAATTTTTGGACTCTTCACGCAAGCGCTTGAAGCGGCGCTTGTCCCGCGCCTGAATGTCCACCACCGCGCCAAGTGCCGCAATTGTTTCTTCAAGATTGGCCACTTTTGACGGCGTTATTTCGAGCGTGTAAGCTGAATAATTGGTGGCCAGTACGATGCCGTTTCGGTCCAGAATCAACCCACGATTTGGCACGATGGGCACCACTGCTGTGCGGTTGCTTTCAGCTTGCTCGTCCAGGTCGGCATGCCGGTAAACCTGCAGATAAACCAGCCGCGCAGCGAGCAACGAAAAGCAGAACAGTACCGCCAAAATGGCCACAAACACCCGCGTGCGAAAGCGTGACAGGTCAGCTTCAATGTCTCTAAGCTCTGTCATAGGATACGCCCCCACGGTCGTTCACTTCGTGTAACTTCCTGCCCCCCGAGGGGGCCGCTGCGCCTGCGGCCTGGCAAAGCCAGTTCCGCGGCCCCTGTTTGCAATACGGGGAAGACTTTGCTGGTCATATCTAGAGAGGTCTGTTTTCATCTGGGTTAGGTGCTCTGCGCTGCGGCGCAAGCAGCATGATGCTTGCCACGGGCCACAGCAGCGACTCAATCAGCGGTGCAAGTAAAACAAACCAGCCAGGAAAAGTACCCCCGCCAATCAATCGAATGATCAGCTCTACCGCATGCGCTGCTGCAAAGAGTGGCAACACTTGCAGTGCCTGGGACGGGACTGAAAACCAGAGCAGGCGGCGGTGAATCATGGTGGCAAAAAAGCTCAAGGCGGTGTAGCTCAGTGCGTGCTGCCCCAGCAAAGACGATTGATGAACGTCCATTCCCAAGCCAAACATGAAAGCCAGGCCAATGCCCACACGCAGCGGCTGATGCACGTTCCAGAACACCAGAACCACCGCCATAAAGTCCGGCATCCAGGGCGCACGACCAAGCGGCAGCATATTCAGAAGCAAGGCAGCAATCAGACTGGCCCAGATAAAAAGTGGATTGGCGGGCAGCAGCAGTTGCTGGCCTGACGGCATGATCATGGAAGTTGACCTTTATGCTTCATTTTTTTGCTCCTTTTTCAGGAGCTGCAGACGTATCGCCTGTATCTGGCCTGGGCGGTATTTGCGCCGATACCGGTTTGACCACCATCACATGTCGCGCGCCTGCGACCAGCGCCTGGGGTGTGCAATAGATTTTGGCAAACGTCGACTCGGCACGGCGCTCGATTTTGCTGATGCGGGCTACTGGCAAACCGGGTGGATAGACGCCATCCACACCGCTGGTGGTGAGCAGATCGCCGACCTGCACATCTGAGTTGCTGCCCATAAAGCGCAGCTCAAGCCCGCTGCCAGATGCGGCGTTGCTGGGGTCGCCAAAAGCCACGCTACGTGCGCCAGTACGCACATTCAGCACGGGAATGGCCAGCTCACGGTCAATCAGCAGCGTGACCTCGCTGACCAGCGGGTGAACCCTTGTTATCTGGCCCAGGACGCCAGATTCGTCGAGGACGGGCGAGCCGATCTCAACGCTTTGCAGCGAGCCCTTGTCAATGATGATTTTTCGGGTGTAGGGATCGGCAGCGTCGTACAGCACCTCAGCGGCCATGACCGATGCGCTCAGCTGTTCACGCAGACCCAGGATTTGGCGCAGGCGGTTGTTTTCCAGCAGCAGTTGTTCAACCTGGCCCGCCCGCATTGACTGCAGCGCCAACTTTTTGGCGGCTTGCTCGCTGCTTGACGTTGCCTCGGCAAGCCCTGTCAGGTAGGCGCTGCTGCTGCGCGCCGCACGCACAGGCTGCAGCGCCAGCCATTGCACCGGGTACAACACTGTGCTCAGCGCGGCGCGCATCGGCTGGGTGATGCTAAAACGCACATCTGCGACCATTAAAAACAGCGACAGCGCGCTGAAAAACATCAGCTTTGAAAGTGCCGACGGCCCTTGCTTGAAAAAGGGTGGGGGTGAACGGTCTAAGGTGCCAAGTGGCATGGTGTCTGGCCCGTTTCGATGCGCTTAAACCGGTTGCTGCATCGTTTGGGTACTGTCAGGCGGGGCGCTGTTTACTCCGACGTGAAAATTGAACCCATGCGGTCCATGCGCTCCAGCGCCATGCCGCAACCGCGTACGACGCAGGTTAGTGGCTCTTCAGCCACCAGGACGGGCAGGCCGGTTTCTTCGGCCAGCAGGCGGTCCAGGTCACGCAGCAACGCACCGCCGCCGGTCAGCATCATGCCGCGGTCGGCAATGTCTGCGCCCAGCTCAGGCGGGGTTTGCTCAAGCGCGTTTTTGACTGCGCTAACAATGTTGTTCAGCGGGTCAGTCAGGGCTTCCAGAATTTCGTTGCTGGAGATAGTAAAACTGCGCGGCACGCCTTCGCTCAGGTTGCGGCCCTTAACTTCCATTTCCTTGACTTCAGAGCCAGGAAATGCAGAACCAATGTTCTTCTTGATGGCTTCAGCCGTCGGCTCGCCAATCAGCATGCCGTAGTTGCGGCGGATGTAGTTGATGATGGCCTCGTCAAAACGGTCACCGCCCACGCGCACACTGCCTTTGTAGACCATGCCGCCCAGCGAAATCACGCCAACTTCAGTCGTGCCGCCGCCAATGTCCACCACCATCGAGCCGCTGGCCTCAGACACGGGAAGGCCAGCGCCAATCGCTGCGGCCATCGGCTCTTCGATCAGGTACACGTCGCGTGCGCCGGCGCCGAGCGCGCTTTCGCGAATGGCACGGCGCTCCACCTGGGTCGAGCCACACGGCACACAAATGATGATGCGTGGGCTGGGCTTGAAAAAACTGCGCGGGTGCACCATTTTGATGAACTGTTTGAGCATTTGCTCAGTGACAGTAAAGTCAGCAATCACGCCATCTTTCATGGGACGGATCGCCTCGATGTTGCCCGGCACTTTGCCCAGCATGGCTTTGGCTTCGCGGCCCACGGCCTGAATGGTCTTGCGGCCTTGGGGACCGCCTTCGTGGCGAATGGCAACGACTGAAGGCTCATCCAGTACGATGCCGCGGTCGCGAACATAAATCAGCGTATTTGCGGTGCCAAGGTCAATGGCCAGGTCGGTGGATACATACCGACGAAAAGCTTCAAACATGGTTGAGATCCGGTTAGGGCAAGCGCAGGTGGACGTTGCGCAAGCGCCTGTGTGATAAGTGTGCGTGTACAAAACCAAAGCCAGGCGATATGCAAACCTGTTTCAGACACTAAAAAGCGCCTAAAGGGTGCAACCAGCCTTGATTTCACGCCAAAGGCAGGATAATAACGCATCCCCCCTAGGGCAATCCCGTATTTTCATATGAACTTGCCCCGGTTTCCGTGTGTTTTCTTAGCCTGTACTTACAACATCAAACCCCATGGCACTGACATCGCAAGACATCGCAAGAGTCGCCCATTTGGCGCGACTGGCGCTGCGCCCCGACGAAACCGAAAAAGTGTTGGGCCAGCTCAATGGTTTTTTCAAGCTGGTTGAACAGATGGAGGCGGTCAATACGGATGGCGTCGAGCCGCTGGCGCATCCAGCTGCCATTTTGGGCGATGTGGCGCTGCGCCTCAGAGACGACATGGCCAATGAGCCCAATCAGCGCGACATCAGCCAGCGAAGTGCGCCCGCTGTTGAGCGCGGTCTGTTTTTAGTGCCCAAAGTGATTGAATAGGTTGATTGAATGAGCACGAACATTGATTTGCATGATTTAAGCGTGTTTGACCTGGCAGCCAAACTGGCCGCACGTGATGTGAGCAGCGTTGAAGTGACGCAGCATTTTTTAACCCGTGTCAAAGCTGAGCAGCTGGGCGCGTTTTTGGCAGTCGATGCCGATGTGTCATTGGCTCATGCCAAAGCGGCTGACGAGCGGCTGGCTGCGGGTGAGCGCACGCCGCTGCTGGGCGTGCCGCTGGCGCACAAGGACGTGTTTGTGACCCGCGACTTCCCCACCACGGCTGCCTCAAAAATGCTGGCCAACTACCGCAGCCCGTTTGATGCCACCGTGGTCAGCAAGCTGGGCACGGGTGCTGGTGGGGCAGGCATGGTCACGCTCGGCAAGCTCAACTGCGATGAATTTGCGATGGGTTCCGGTAACGAAAACAGCGCTTGCTTTCCTGCCAAAAACCCCTGGGACTTGAGCCGCATACCGGGCGGGTCATCGGGCGGGTCAGCGGCGGCTGTGGCTGCGCGCTTGACGCCAGCAGCCACGGGCACCGACACAGGCGGCTCGATTCGCCAGCCTGCATCGTTGACGGGCATCACCGGTATCAAGCCCACCTATGGCCGCTGCTCGCGCTACGGCATGGTGGCCTTTGCAAGCAGCCTGGACCAGGCCGGGCCGATGGCGCGTAGCGCGCTTGATTGCGCGCTGCTCTTGAGTACGATGGCGGGGCCAGATCTGGACCGCGACTCCACATCGCTGGACATGCCCGGCGCTGACTTCGCTACAGACCTAATAGCTGCCAGCGCACGTCAACAAAGCGCCACAGCGCTAAAACATCCTTTAAAAGATCTTAGGATCGGCCTTCCAAAGCAGTTTTTCGGTGCGGGATGTTCAGCCGACGTGCTGCTGGCCGTACGCGCTGCACTGGCTGAGTATGAAAAGCTGGGTGCCACGCTAATTGAAGTTGATTTGCCACTGACCGAGCTGTCAATTCCGGTCTATTACGTCATCGCCCCCGCAGAGGCCAGCAGCAACCTGAGCCGCTTTGACGGCGTGCGATATGGCCACAGGGCAGCCAGCTATACCGACCTGAACGACATGTACAAAAAGTCGCGCTCAGAAGGTTTTGGCGACGAAGCGACGCGCCGCATCATGATCGGCACCTACGTGTTGTCCCACGGTTACTACGACGCGTACTACCTCAAGGCCCAAAAAATCCGCCGCCTGATTGCGCAGGACTTTCAAAAAGCCTTTACCCAATGCGACATCATTGCCGGGCCGGTGTCGCCCACCGTGGCCTGGAAGATTGGCGACAACAAGGCCGACCCGGTGGCCAACTACCTGGCCGACATTTACACCCTGTCGAGCAGCCTCGCAGGCTTGCCCGGCATGAGTGTGCCTGCAGGCTTTGCGTCATCACCAGCAGGGGGCGGAATGCCAGTAGGTTTGCAGCTGATTGGCAACTACTTCAAAGAAGCGCAGTTGCTGGGCGCTGCGCATGAGTTTCAGATGGCGACGGATTGGCATTTGCGCAAGCCCCCTAATTTTTGATCAAGGTTCTATGTCCTACACAGACACCCAGCTGCTAACTTTTATTTCTGAAGTTGAATCGCATTGGATTGAACGCAAAGAGTCTTTTGCAGATAAAGACAAAATTTGCAAAACCGTTTGTGCTTTTGCCAATGATCTAGCAAACAGCGCAAAACCGGGCATTATTTGGATTGGTGTTAAGAATGATGGCGCTATCGTTGGTGTTGAGGCGACAGATGGGCTGTTGTTAAAAATCGATCAAATTAGAAGTGACGGAAAAATCCAGCCGTTGCCAAGCATGTCAACTCGAGTGCTTCAGGTTGATGCCAAAGCTGTCATTGCTATTGTTGTTGCACCTTCCAGCTTGCCGCCGGTAAGCTTCGACGGTCGTATCTGGGTACGGCAAGCTGCATCCACCCAGCAAGGAAACCATGAGGATGAGCGGCAGCTAAACGAGAAAAGAAAAACCAAGGCGGGTCGGTCGTTTGACAGCGAAGGCATCCCGCATACATCTATTGAAGATATGGACACGCGGTATTTTGAACAAGTCTATTTGCCAGCAGCTATCTCCCGTGATGTTCTCGAAGCAAACGGCAGAACGCTGGACGAGAGACTTACAACAACTCGCATGACGATTGGAAGTAATCCATCAGTTCCGACCGTTGCGGGACTTTTAACTCTAGGCTATTCTCCTCAGGATTGGTTTGCAGGTGCCTATATCCAATACGTGCGCTATGCAGGAACGGCTCATGGCGGCATAGTTGCTGATCGACTTGAAATTACTGGTAATCTTGAAACGGTAATTCGCCAAGCAGAAGAAAAGATCAAGCTGAGTATCAAGCAGCCGACAGACATCAACAGCCAAGATCGTGAGGTAAGTAGTCCAGACTACCCACTTGCTGCGCTACAACAGCTTTTAAGAAATGCGGTGCTACACCGAAGTTACGAGGGTACAAACGCGCCCATTCATCTTTATTGGTTTGATGACCGAATAGAAATAGCAAGCCCAGGTGGGCCATGTGGAATGGTGACGAAGGAAAATTTCGGTCAGCCTCACGTCGTCGAATACAGAAATCCGACAATCGCAGAAGTTCTCCACAACCTTGACTTTGTTCAAAAGTTCGGTTTCGGCATTCAAAACGCAAAAAACTTACTTAAAGCAAACGGAAATCCTGAGCCCGAGTTTGCCGTCTCAACAAGCAATGTGATTGTTACCGTGAGAAGGGTCACCAAATGAGTATTCCTACCCTCACCTTTTTTAACAATAAAGGCGGTGTCGGCAAGACGACGCTTGTGTATCACTTGTCATGGATGTTTTCTGAGCTGGGTGTCAAAACGCTGGTAGTGGATTGCGATCCGCAGGCGAATTTGACGGCTGCGTTTATGAAAAACGAAGACATGCTTGAAATACTTTGGGACAGACCTCTTGAAGAGCAACCAGTAACTATCTACGGCGCGGTTGCCCCTTTGCTTGAGGCTAGCGATGTTGCTGAGCCTATGACTTACAAAGTTAGCGAGAACTTACGACTGCTGGCGGGTGATTTGCGCTTGTCAACTTTTGAAGACGAACTGTCGCTTCAGTGGAACCAAGGGCTTAGTGATAGCGGGTACCGACGCGCGATGTTGGTACAAAGCGCTTTTTGGCGGGTTGCCCAAGGTAGAGCTGCCAAGATGGATGCGCAACTCATCATTTTTGACGTTGGCCCCAATCTAGGAGCGATAAATCGTTCGGTTCTTATTGGTACTGACCACGTGGTCGTGCCGCTAGCTGCCGATATGTTTTCCCTTCAGGGCTTGCGAAATCTCGGCCCCTCCCTTTCCAAATGGAAAGAAGGGTGGTACGAACGCCGTCAAAAATTGGCGGCGAAACCACTGACTCAACCAATTCCTGCTGGAGACACTGGCCCATTAGGATACATCGCCCTGCAGCATCAGGAGCGGCTGTCGCGACCCGTCAAAGCGCATGGTGCGTGGCTTGAACGAATGCCAGCAGAATACAGATCAAGCCTATCGTTAGCTAAGACCACCGAAGTTTTTGCTAGTGTTAAAGACGATCCCGAATGCTTGGCGTTGCTGCGTCATTACAAAAGCTTAATCCCTATGGCGCAGGAAGCACGAAAACCAGTTTTTCTTCTAAGGTCGGCTGATGGCGCCATTGGCAGCCATGCCACCTCAGTCACTGAAGCCTACAAAGACTTTAGGACGTTAGCGAAAAAAATCCTCAAAAAAATTGATATCTCGATTAGCTAACTCAAATCGTATGACCTCGAAACTTGTCCAAGGCTATGAAGTCGTCATCGGCTTTGAAACCCACACCCAACTGACCACGCAGTCCAAGCTGTTCAGCCGCGCATCCACTTCGTTTGGCGCAGAGCCGAACACCAACGCGTCTGCGGTTGACTTTGCGCTACCGGGCGCGCTGCCTGTGATGAACAAAGCGGCGGTGCAGCGGGCGATTGAGTTTGGGCTGGCGGTGAATGCGCACATTGCTGAAAGCAGCGTGTTTGCGCGTAAAAACTACTTCTACCCCGACCTGCCCAAGGGCTACCAGATCAGTCAGTTTGAAATTCCTGTGGTGCAGGGTGGTGCTGTCGAATTCTTTTTGGACGCCCGTTCGACAGGCTCAGGGCAATCGGAGATGCGGACTGTGCGGCTGGTGCGGGCGCACCTTGAAGAAGATGCGGGCAAGTCGCTGCACGAAGACAAAAACCTGGGAGCCGCGCTAGGGCACGGGGGCATGACTGGCATTGACCTGAACCGCGCAGGCACGCCGCTGCTGGAGATCGTGACCGAGCCGGACATGCGCAGTAGTGCCGAAGCCGTGGCTTATGCCAAAGAGTTGCACAAGATCGTGACCTGGATTGGCATTTGCGACGGCAACATGCAGGAAGGCAGCTTCAGGTGTGATGCCAATGTGTCGGTGCGCAAACCGGGTGAACCTTTGGGCACGCGACGCGAGATTAAAAACCTGAACAGCTTCAAGTTCATGCAGCAGGCGATGGACTATGAAATTCGCTGGCAAATCGAGCAGATCGAAGACGGCCACGCGATTCAGCAGGCCACGGTGTTGTTCGACCCGGATACAGGCGAAACACGCGCCATGCGCAGCAAGGAAGATGCAGCGGACTACCGTTACTTTCCGGACCCCGATTTGCCGCCGCTGGTGATTGGGCGGGATTGGGTGGAGAAGACGCGCTCTGAGATGTCTGAACTGCCGCGTGTGATGGCTGCGCGGTTTGTGGCCGAATATGGTCTATCGGCGTACGACGCCGGTCAGCTTACGCAAAGCAAGGCGACTGCGACTTATTTCGAAATAGCGGCAAGGTCGAGCGGTTCACCCAAATTTGCAGCCAACTGGGTGCTGGGCGAGGTGTCGGCACTTTTGAACAGACTCCAAGTGGGAATCGACGACGTTGAAGTGCCTGTTCCCACGGCATTGGGCGAGCTCATTCGTCGCATCTTGGACAACACTATTTCTCACGCAGGTGCGAAAACGGTTTTTCAGGAGATGTGCGAGCGTATCCACGAGCAACTTACCGATCTGGCGAAATTCATTGAAGACATCATCGAAGCCAAAGGTCTCAAACAAATCAGCGACTCCAGCGAGCTCGAAAAAATCATTGACGACGTCCTGGCCGCCAACACCAAAAACGTCGAAGAAATCCGTGCAGGCAACACCAAAGCCATGAACGCTCTGGTCGGCCAGGCCATGAAAGCAACCAAAGGCAAGGCCAATCCGGCGCAGGTCAACGAATTGCTGAAGAAAAAGATCGGCTGATTCGAGTGGCGGTATTTGCTATTAAATCAGGAGCCAATAGTCCAAGTATTCATTGGGCTAAAGGCTAATTTAATGCCAAACTGGCTAAACACCTGTTCTTAGGGCTTTTTCATGGTCGTGGCTGCTGCAGACGATGACGCAGCCGCCACGTCCCAGTGCGGCTTGAGTCTTGCCGTTTGGGCGTCAAAGCGCTCATTGATGCGCTTTTTTTCTGCCTCTTTTTCGGCCAGCAAGCGCGTTTGTACAACCAGATTACCCTCAGTTTCATCAAGCCGACGCTTTAAGGCTGGAGGTGCTTTGCCAGGCGAATCTTTATAAAACTCGAGCTCGCTGGTAATTCCTTTGCGCTGCCCCAAAAAATCTTCTGCCCGTTTGGTAGCAGTTTTTATGACCTCGTTGGCGGGTTCAAGCGCCGCAACGCGGTCTTTGTCGTGGGTGGCGCGGTCTGGGTAGCGCTTTAGCAAGATGTGGGTGTGGCGTTTTTCCACGTCCGCCTTGGTTCGTTCTTCAAGGCCTTGCTTTTCTTTTTCGTCCAGTACCGCGCGTTCCTGTGCAGTAGGCGGCGGCGTCAGCACCCGCTTGACGGTTCCCGCCGGGGTCATCTCTTTTTGAGCCCGGTCCATACATTCCGCAATGGGGCGGTCTGACGTGATGTTGCGGCCTTTGGCATCCACACAGGTGTAAATGCCTTGTGCCATGGCCTGACCGTACAGCAGTGCTGCAACACTGCAACCCACCGCAAGTCGTGTCATGAAAGTCATCGCTTACTCTCCGTCTACCCCGTACCGCTGCCTGTAAGCCAGCACGGCATCGTAGGTGGTTTTAAATTCTGCATTGTCCGCGCTGCTGCTTTGTTGTAGCGACAAGTAATCCAGCAGATCAATCAGGCGGGCAATGGCGGTTACTCGCAAGCCTAACTGTGCCTTAACGTATTGCACCGCACTGTGGTTCACATCCTGACCATTTTCAGTGGCTTTTTCTTGCCGGTCCAACGCAATGGCCACCGCGTGCGGCGTAGCACCTGCTGCCTGAATAATCGCAATCGACTCGCGTACCGCCGTACCCGCTGACATCACGTCGTCAACGATCAGTACCCGCCCTTTGACCGGTGCGCCAACCAGGGTGCCGCCTTCGCCATGGTCTTTGGCCTCTTTGCGGTTGTAGCTGAACGGCAGGTTGTGGCCGCGCCGTGCCAGTTCCATGGCCACGGCAGCGGCCAGCGTGATGCCTTTGTAGGCCGGACCGAAGAGCCTCTCAAAAGCCGGTGCTGCGCCCTCGCCGCTGGCCAGCAGGCGGCGGGCATAAAATTCGCCCAGCCGGGCCAGTTTGGCGC
>JAYURC010000172.1:0-2349 GCA_043756405.1 Polaromonas sp. | reverse complement strand
CCGCAGGTGCTGGTGGTCAACCCCAAGCGGGTTGAAGCAAAAAATGTCAAAGAATTTCTTGAGTTTGTTCGCAAAAACCCGGCCAAGCTCAACTACGGTTCGGCCGGTGCGGGTACGTCGCACCACCTGGCGGGCGAGCTGTTCAAAATTCAAACCAAAACCTTCATCACCCACATCCCCTACCGCGGCGCGGGCCCGGCGTTGCAAGACCTGATTTCAGGCAACGTGGACATGATGTTTGACGGCCTGGGTTCATCGGCGGCGCACATCAAGGGTGGCCGAATCAAGGCGCTGATGGTGTCGGGCAACAAACGCAACCCGGCTTTCCCCGATGTGCCGTGCGCCGCTGAGGTGGGGCTGCCTGACTACACCGTGACCACCTGGTACGGTGTGTGGGCACCCAAGGGCACGCCGGCTGATGTGCAAGCCCGCATTGTTGAAGAGCTGGGTAAAGCTGCCAGGTCTGACGAGCTCAAAGCCATCTGGGCCAGCAACGGCGCTGAGTTTGGCAACATGACACCCGCACAGTTCGGCACGTTCGTCAACGGCGAGGTCAAGCGTTGGGCCGCTGTGGTCAAAGCATCTGGAGCCAAGCTGGACTAATCTGAATTTTATAAGTGCTCCCATGAAAAACGAGAATCTTTTTGCGGCGTTACGCGCCGCCTTTCCCGCTGACCTGAATGCCACAGCCGTTGAAACTGACAGCGGTTTGAACTACTCGTGGCGCGACATCGAACGCGCGACCGCCATGCTGGCCAATTTGCTGGTGTCGCTCAAACTCCCAGCGGGTAGCCGCATTGCGGTGCAGGTTGAAAAGTCGGTCGAGGCCATGCTGCTGTATCTGGCCACGTTGCGGGCAGGCTATGTGTTCTTGCCGCTTAACACTGCCTATCAAAGCGCCGAGATTGAATACTTCATCGGCAACGCCGAGCCTGCGGTGGTGGTGTGTAGCAGCAAAAACTTTGGCTGGGTCAGCAAGATTGCTTTTAAAGCCGGAACGCAAAATGTTTTCACCCTCGATGATGACTGCACGGGGTCATTGCTTGAGCGTGCTGCGTATTGCAGTGACAGGCACGCTGTAGCGGTGAAGAAAGCCGACGACCTGGCCGCCATTTTGTACACCAGTGGCACCACCGGCCGCAGCAAGGGCGCGATGCTGTCGCACGGCAACATGCTGAGCAATGCGCAGGTGCTGAAAGACTACTGGGGCTGGAAGCCGGGTGATGTGCTGATTCATACGCTACCTATCTTTCACGTTCACGGTCTGTTTGTGGCACTGCATGGCGCGCTGATCAACGGCAGCAAGATGATCTGGTGCGCGAGATTTGACCCGAAGTTTGTCGTCAAAAAAATGCCAGAGGCCACCGTCTTTATGGGTGTGCCTACCTTGTACGTACGCTTGTTGAACGAGCCGGGGCTGGACAAAAACGCCGTGCGCAACATGCGCCTCTTTGTAGCTGGCTCTGCACCGCTGCTGATTGAAACTTTCAACGAATGGCAAACCCGCACTGGCCACACGATTCTGGAGCGCTACGGCATGAGCGAGACCGCCATGCTCACGTCCAACCCCTACAAGGGCGAACGCCGGGGCGGCACAGTAGGCTTTGCTCTGCCGGGCGTTACGTTACGCGTGCAAGACGATGATGGCAAAGCGTTAGGTACAGATGAGATAGGCGGCATTCAGGTTAAAGGCCCGAATATCTTCAAAGGCTATTGGCACATGCCTGAAAAGACCAAAGAAGAATTCACCTCTGACGGTTTCTTCAAAACCGGTGACGTCGGCAAGATTGACGCACGCGGCTACATCACGATCGTCGGCCGCAGCAAAGACCTCATCATCAGCGGTGGCTACAACGTCTACCCGGCAGAAATTGAAGGCTACATCAACGACCTGCCTGGTGTGGCCGAGAGCGCACTGGTCGGCGTACCGCACCCGGACTTTGGTGAGGTGGGTGTGGCGGTGGTGATTGCCAAAGCAGGTGCATCGCTAAAAGCTGACGCCATCATTGCTGCGCTGAAGTCAAAGCTGGCGAACTTCAAAATTCCCAAGCAGTGTTTTGTGGTGCGAGAGCTGCCGCGCAATACGATGGGGAAGGTGCAAAAGAACTTGCTGCGGGAGCAGTATAAGGGCTTGTTTGCTTAATATTTGAGCAAATTTTGCTATGAATTTAATAGCTGATTAGGCAGTAAGTACGCCGGCTATAGGCATTTTTAACCTATATATTGTATGTTTTGAAGGTTTTTGCATTTTCACACATTGAATTGTGTGAATTAATGTGTAAAAATAGAAAAACTCAATAAAAAGGATGCAATCATGGCCACCAACTTAGCTCTAGACGACAATTTAAT
>JAYURC010000171.1:0-13930 GCA_043756405.1 Polaromonas sp. | reverse complement strand
TAGTTTCGAGCATCTGCTCGACGCTGCCTCGCATCCTCAAGACAGCCTGCGCTGCCTGGTCCAGACCCAGCACCGACAGTACGCCACGCATTTGCGTTAGTTGACCCGGCACGCTGGCGAGCACAAGCTTGTCGTTAGGATTACGAAAGAAAATATCCAGTGATTTCTCAAGCTCGCCCAGAGAAACCCGTAACTCGCCCACCACGCTGCCCATGGTTTGCTTGTCACTGACCCGCCTGTAAAGGTCTTCCATCCAGGATTCGAGTGGCTGCGCCATGCCGCCGTTTTTGACGGTTTCCAGACGCTCAGCCAAATGACGGGTACGCGTTGCAAGCTGCGCATCGCACGGATCCAGGTTATCAAACGCAGCTTCCAGATACAGCACAGACGTAGCCACTTCCATGGCCAACTCAATGGCTGGCGCTTTCCCGGAGCGCGCTGTCGCATCAATAGCGCGGGTCAAAGCCTGTGCTAGAGGCTCGCTGGGCGGATGCAACTTGACCAGAGAATCAGTGACTAAACTGAACTGGTCAACCACTACCTTGAATTTGTTGGCATCGCCTGCTGATAAGGCTGACCAGGTTTCTTTGGCAGAGACGATGCGCTTTCGGGCCTGAGCCAACAACGCAGGATCAAAGCGGCCAAACAGCAGCGCTTCGTAATCTACCGCTTTGAAACGCGCCAGGCCGTACGCCGTACGAGCCGCAGCCAGAACGGGCGTTTTGTTTGAAGACGCCGTAGCTTGAGAGCAAAAAAAGAGCAAGTCATGCGCCAACCGGTCAGAAATACCGGTGTCGCCCTTGCTTAAGCTGGCGTACTGTATCAACACGCGCGACGAAGCACGGCGCACGTATAAATCAGATGGCAGCAAACCATGCTCAAGTGCCTCAAAGTAAGCCGCCGCTAATTTCCAGAATATTCTTGGCTGAGGGTCCACCTGGCGAGCCGAAAAACCCAAGCTTAGGTCTTTTAAATCAGCGGCTGCCGAGGGCGCCTGACCTTTCATGATCTGCAAAACCGACTTATCAAAAAGAGTGCGGGATTCCGTGTCGTAGTTGCGCGGCTCAGACTTGACAGTCAGCTCTGGCTCCAGCCAGCGCCATGGCATGGGCCATAAATCAGCAGGATGAATCCGGTCAGCCTTCACCAACTCTTGCACTTGACGATATTGAGGGAAAAGTGACACCGGCGAAAAGGGTTTGTCCGCCAGAACACCTTCGAGATACTCAGTCAGCGCAAAACTGGCGTGCTCAATCTTGGCGGCAGCATCGTGGCTGCATTGTTCTGGTTGTTGAATAAACTTTTGAACAGCGGCTTCCATCGCCCTGAGAACCAGCGCAGGCCCAGGCAAGCCCACCATTTCTAGCGCACCGACAGCCTGATGCAGTTGCTGGCGTGCAATCCTGAGCTGACTGGCATCTAGCGCAGCCAGATCGGAGCCTCTGGCAGCTTCAGCCTCCCTGACAAACCGCTTCAATGCTTTTGCGGCACTGTCCAGTGATTTGCGTAATTCGTCGAGCACCCAGGCCAACGGGCCCAAATCGTTGACTGTCACATCAATATCTGAAGGGGTTCGATTCAGGTCATTGGTTTGCATAAATGATGGCGCAATTCAGACTACTGTATGACTCAAAAAATCAGAGTCTAAAAGACTCAAGCAATCTTGAACCGGGAAACTGACTGGCGTAATTCTTCAGCCATGCGCGACAACTCACGCACCTGGGTTGCCGTAGACCGAGTGCCTTCACCGGTTTGCTCGGTCACCGCAAAAATGTGCTGAATGTTGTCAGCCACCACGTTGGCTGAAGCCGCTTCACGGGTTGCTGATTTTGAAATCTGCTCAATCAGTTCAGCCAATCGGCGTGACACGCTGTCAATTTCAGACAGTGCAGTACCTGCGCTGTCTGACAGTTTGGCCCCTTCAACCACACCTTGTGTGGAGCGTTCCATAGCTGCTACAGCGTCTTGGGTATCAGTCTGAATCGCCTTTACCAGCGCAGAAATCTGCCGGGTTGCATCGCCAGACCGTTCAGCCAGTCGCTGCACTTCCTCTGCCACCACCGAGAAACCTCGCCCGGCCTCACCTGCTGACGCAGCCTGAATGGCAGCATTAAGCGCCAACACGTTGGTTTGTTCGGTAATGTCTGAAATCAGTTCTGTAATCTCGCCAATCTCTTGCGACGACTCGCCCAGCCGCTTGATACGCTTGGATGTTTCCTGAATCTGATCCCGAATGGAATTCATACCGCCGATGGCATTTTGCACCGCCTGCAGGCCCGACTCAGCCGCCGTCAGCGACTGACGCGCCACTTGGGATGATTCTTGCGCCTGCGCCGACACATCGTTAATTCGTGACGCCATGTCCAGCACCGACTGGCCGGTCTCGCGAATCTCCCGCAACTGTTCGGTAGACGCTGCCAGCAACTCGGTTGAGGTGCTTTCGACCTGAGCCGTGGTTTGAGCAACCCGTGTCGCCGTGTTCTGCACGTTACCGACCAGCTGTCGCAATTCTTCAACCGTGTAATTAACCGAGTCGGCAATAGCGCCAGTGATGTCCTCGGTCACAGTTGCTTCTTGTGTCAAGTCGCCCTCAGCAACTGTCTGCAGTTCATTCATCAAACGCAAAATGGCTGCCTGATTGGCGTCGTTGACCCGTTTGGCGTCCTGCTCAAGTCCGCGTGCTTCAACCTGCTGCTTTTCAGCAATGCCCTGGCGCTTGCGGCTGTCCTGCAACTGAATGCGCGCGATACCCACCGCACAAAGCAAACCAAACAAAGCAGCAGCGATCAGCGCAGACACTGAACCGATGCCCAGGCCCGATTGGGCTGAAAGTCTGCTTTGCAGTTCTTCAAGAGAGCGACGTAACGGCTCACTCTCAGAAATAATGGCTGCCTGTGCTTCGCGGGCTGACACAAGACCCTGCAAGTTGCCCAAAATAGCACTGGCCTGAACCCGGGTCTGCTCATACAACGCAATAAGTGCTTCCAGGCGCTCACGGGTTTGTGGATCTTTGGAGCCGCCAAGTCGCAGCTCGGGGCTGCCTTCTTGCAGCCCTTGGGCGATTTCTTTGAATGAATTCAGATCTTTACCAAGCAAAAACACCGCTTCAGGACTCACACCTTCAAGCGTCAAGAATTCGTTGGCCGATTTACCAATGCGCTGGGTCAACATCACCAGCTGACCAGATGCGGAAATCTCAGCCGGTGCTGCGTTTTGCTGCAGTTTTAGAGAAGAAACAGTTTCCGCAATTTCCAGCAAGTCTGA
Organism: Polaromonas sp.; assembly: GCA_043756405.1. GTDB lineage: Bacteria > Pseudomonadota > Gammaproteobacteria > Burkholderiales > Burkholderiaceae_C > Polaromonas. The sequence continues at coordinate 10,666 of JAYURC010000171.1, read as the reverse complement.
TGACTGGCGGTTAATGGTGCGCAGCGCCGCGCCCACCTGCGTCAAAATTACCTGCTGGCTCATCACGGCTGCCGCGTTTTTTTCAGCGCGCTCCATCAGGGGCATAACTTTGTCGATATCAGGCTGTAAGTCATCAGCTACTGCCGCCACATTCAAGGCTTTATCACCAGACTTTAATCCGCGTACAGATCTGGCCAGCACTGAAGCACTTTCCTTCACGTCAGGAAATGCCTCAGCGCTTCCAACCAGGGCCTGTGACACCGATTTAGCCAAACGCTGCGACTGCATGAGGGACTCGCCAGTCACTGTAATTTCTCGCGTGATCGTGTCCGCCTGGCTCAGCGCCCGGTAAGCTACCACAGCCAGTACCAGCACAGACAAACCAACCATGAACAGCAATGTGCGCTGGTGCTGGGAAATGGTTTTACTGCCCAAAATTGGCAAGCTGATCAAGTCGGGGTTCAGCTCCGTAGCGGAAGGCGTGTCATCAGCAGACATCAGGTTTGGTGCAGCACTTTCTTTGTCATTTTCCGTCTGCCTGGCCATCATGTTGGCAGTTGGCTCTGGCGAAACGCTACCGCCCACCGCACTCATGGCCCCGGTTGCAAACGGATCTGCTGGCATACCGACAGAGGCCACGTCCATGCTGTCCTCAGGCAGCCTGACTTTAGGTTTGAGCAGGTTTTGAATTTTTTCGATGATCGACATGATGAGCCCTCTGGAAAAACTTGTTTGCGCTACGCGCTTATGGTCAAAAAATGCGCTTGCTGTGCCAGTAACTGCAGGTTGATTTCCTGCCAAGACTGCCCCGAATAATCTATGTACTGGTTTCCGAAGTAGTCAGGCGCATCAGGTGCTTTTTCTGAAAAATCCTGGAACGCTTGCTGGTTACGCAAGCCTGCAAGGCGGTCAATCAACAACGCGCAATTGATGTCTAGCGCACTATTGAGAGCAACCAGGCGAGACTCTTTTAGTGCGAATTCAGATTTCAGGGTGGTGCTTTGCCCGGACACATAACTATCCAGATCCACAACACCAAACAAGCCGCCTCGAAGGTTTGCCACACCCAAAAACCAGCTTTGCGTGTATGGCACAGCTTGTGTTGCAACCCAGGGGAATATTTCGCCAGCCTGCGTCATGGGAAACAAATATTTTTTCCCGCTTGCCTCAACTGCCAACCACGACGGCGCTACACCCTGTGTACGCGCGATTTGCAGCCGTTCGGCCAAGCGGGTTTGAAGCTCTCTGATTGCCTGTCTGTTCGCCATGTCTTAAAAATAGAAAAATTGAAAGCGTGCGATCAGCCCAAGGCGCTGATTTTTGACATCAACTCTTCCGCATTTACGGGCTTGGTGATGTAGTCACGGGCGCCTTGTCTCATGCCCCAAACACGGTCCGTTTCCTGATTTTTGCTGGTGCACATAATGATGGGGATGTCGGAGTAAAGTGGATCGCGTGATATAGCGCGGGTTAACTGAAAGCCATTTTGACCCGGCATCACCACGTCCATCAATATCAGTTCGGGTTTGTCTTCTGCCAATCGACGAAAGGCATCTTCTGCGTTCTCAGCGGTTTTCACGGTGAACCCGTTTTTACCCAAAAGGTCAGTCAGGTACATCAATTCAGTTTTTGAATCGTCCACGACCAGGATTTTTTTGATTGTCATTGCACTACTCCGTATTTGGCGCTGCTTAACTCGGTGACTGTTTGCAGCAGTTGGTCTTTGGTAAAGGGTTTGGTGAGGTAATCTTGCGAGCCGACCATCCGGCCTCGGGCCTTGTCGAACACACCGTCCTTGGACGACAGCATAACGATAGGGACGTCAGAAAATTTTGCATTGCGTTTGATGATCGCACACGTCTGGTAGCCGTCGAGTCGCGGCATCAAAATATCGCAAAAAATAAGATCGGGCTGGTAGTCATTGACTTTAGCGAGTGCATCAAAACCGTCTTCAGCCAGCAGCACCTCATGGCCACCCTGCTTTAGAAAAATTTCGGCGCTGCGCCTGATGGTGTTGCTGTCATCAATGACAAGGACTTTGAGTCCTGAACTTGGAATACTCATGTTGATAACTCCAGTCGTTCTTGCATGGTCGCCTTAGCTGTTGCCCAAATAATGGATCATTGTGATGCCTGAATCAGTCACTAAAAAATCTTGCGGTTGAGCGTCAGATCTCCACCATTTCAAAATCTTCCTTGCGCGCGCCGCACTCAGGGCAAGTCCAGTTCATTGGCACCTGAGCCCATAGCGTACCAGCGGCAATGCCTTCGTCCGGCAGGCCTGCTGCCTCGTCGTAAATCCACCCGCAAATCAGACACATCCAAGTCATTAGTCAGTCCCAGCTTAAGTTGCCTTCACATAGAATACAAATGATTGTATTGATAACGTGTTGCTATTCGTTCACAGGTATAACTACTGCCCCCCTAGCCAAACCCCCACCTCGTGACTGTACCCATTTCTGAAACGTCATTGGCCGACATTGAAGACGCACCGGTGTGCGTCATGACCTTCAACGCGTGCGACCCCAGCGGCGCGGGCGGCTTGACAGCCGACATCACAGCCATCGCCTCTGCAGGTGGGCACGCACTTTCAGTGGTAACAGGCGCTTATGTGCGTGACACAGCAGAGATTTTTGACCATGTCTGTTTTGACGATGAAGCAGTTGGCGAGCAGGCGCGTACCGTGCTTGAAGATATGGCTGTTAGCGCCATCAAGGTCGGCTTTGTCGGCAACCCGGAAAACATCAGTGTGGTGGCCGAGATTGCTGCAGACTATTCAGAGGTACCAGTGGTGGCCTACATGCCCAACCTGTCGTGGTGGGATGAAGACAAAATTGAAAACTATCTGGATGCTTTCAAAGAGCTGATGTTGCCGCAAACCACCGTTTTGGTGGGTAACCACAGCAGCCTGTGGCGCTGGCTGCTGCCAGACTGGTCGGGCGAGCGCAACCCGTCGGCCAAAGACATTGCCAAGGCCGCGGCGCAGCTGGGTGTGCCGTACACGCTGGTCACTGGCATACCGCTGCCTGAACAGTTCATTGACAACGCGTTGGCCACACCGCAGGCTGTTTTGTACAGCGAAAAATTTGAGCGCTTTGAAGCCGTTTTTTCTGGCGCTGGCGACACTTTGTCTGCTGCGCTGACAGCCCTGCTGGCCAACGGTCACGACCTGACCGCTGCCACAGCCGAGGCGCTCACTTATCTGGACCAGTCTTTGAGCGCTGGCTTTCATCCGGGCATGGGCAAGACGGTACCCGACCGCATGTTTTGGGCGTTAACCGAAGCTGGTGAAATCAACGAAGAACCAGACAGCACGCCAGCCATTGACGATGCAGATTTGACAATGTCTGTTCAACGAACTTTCTTTGACATGCCGCCCCACGGCACCACTAAACATTAACAGGTACCAGGCACGCGATGACTACTGTATTCGACATTTCAAACAATATCTCCCGCAACGACATCCTGTTTGAACGCGCCAAAAAACTGATCCCTGGCGGCGTCAATTCTCCGGTCCGCGCGTTCAAAGCCGTAGGCGGCACGCCGCGCTTTGTGCAGCGTGCGCAAGGCGCGTATTTTTGGGACGCCGATGGCAAGCGCTACATCGATTACATCGGCTCCTGGGGGCCGATGATTTTGGGCCACGGCCATCCAGCAGTGGTTGAAGCCGTACAAAAAGCCATGATGGACGGCTTTTCATTCGGCGCACCGACTGAGCGTGAGGTTGAGCTGGCCGAAGAAATCGTCAAGCTGGTTCCATCCATTGAAATGGTGCGTCTGGTCAGCTCGGGTACTGAAGCCGCCATGAGCGCCTTGCGCCTCGCACGCGGTGCAACCGGCCGTAAAAAAATTATCAAGTTTGAAGGCTGCTACCACGGCCACACCGATGCGCTGTTGGTTAAAGCAGGCTCGGGCCTGGCCACCTTCGGCAACCCGACCAGCGCAGGCGTGCCGCCAGAAGCGGTGCAGCACACACTGGTGCTGGAGTACAACAACCTGGCGCAGCTAGAAGAATGCTTTGCCCTGCACGGCCCGGAACTGGCCTGCCTGATGATGGAGCCGATTTGCGGCAACATGAACTTTGTACGCGCTACAGTCCCTTTCATGACGCGTTGCCGCGAACTGTGTACCCAGTACGGAGCACTGCTGATTTTTGACGAAGTCATGACCGGCTTCAGGGTGGCGCTAGGCGGTGCGCAAAGCTTGTACGCCGAATTGATTCCAGGCTTCCAGCCTGACATGACGGCCTTGGGCAAAGTGATTGGCGGCGGCATGCCGCTGGCAGCTTTTGGCGGCAGTAAGGCAGTGATGGAAATGTTGGCACCCATTGGCGCGGTGTACCAGGCCGGCACGCTGTCAGGCAACCCGGTAGCCACCGCTTGCGGTTTGGCGACGCTTCGTGAGATTCAAAGACCCGGCTTTTACGACGCATTAAGCGAGCGCACACGTAGCTTGGTTAGCGGCTTGACCGCGTCCGCGCACAAAGCAGGCGTTTCTTTTTGCGGTGACAGCCAAGGCGGCATGTTCGGTTTTTTCCTGTTTGACCAACTGCCGCAAAACTACGCCAAAGTCATGACCACCGACAGCCCGGCATTCAACCGCTTTTTTCACGCCATGCTGGACAAAGGTGTTTACTACGCACCAGCGTTGTATGAGGCTGGGTTTGTGAGTGCAGCGCATACTGCGGCGGATGTTGAGGCGACGGTGGATGCAGCGACGCAGTTTTTTGCCGGACTTTAAAGCCTGTTGCTATCAATTTAATAGCTCATTGCGCATATGATTTATGCGCTGCGCCGCTATTCTGATAATAGAAACGCCTGAATAAAAGTCTTCTGACCTGTTATCCTGGTGTCTGTGGAGTCTTAAACTGCCAGTGACTTCAAGTCTTATGGGCCTCGCTGTTTAAATAGCTTTTGGGAAATCAAGTTTTATTGAGATACCTAATCAAAATTCCATATATTTAATCATTTAAGGATGTTTTTGTCAACATTTGAACTGCGAGAAAAAAGTGGAAGCAAAACCTCTACCCTCTAATTTTTATCTGTTCGTGTTCGGAGCAATTTCCAATACATTCTTTTCATTTCGAGCTGAAGATTTTCTAATTTCACTTGGGCTAGGTGTTGCAGCGACTCTATTATTTGTTGCAGCATTTAGAGTCCTCCGGAAGACAAGACGTACTACGGGTAACTGACCATCACTGAGGTGTCTAAAGCTTCAAAGCTATGCTGTTCCAAATGGGGTCGTTTGTTAAAATCAAAGAACTAATCGCTGGACACCCGGGTCAGTTCTTGCAATCACACATTCAATTTTCAAGTCAATGCCTGAAGTGCCGCACACCCGTCAGCACCATCACCACACCGCGCTCATCAGCTGCATCAATCACTTCCTGATCCCGCATGGAGCCGCCGGGTTGAATCACGCTGGTCGCACCAGCGTCAACCACCACGTCGAGGCCGTCACGGAAGGGGAAGAACGCGTCGCTGGCCACTGCGGTACCTGACAACAACAAGTTGGCGTGCCCCGCTTTGATGCTGGCAATGCGGGCCGAGTCGAGCCGGCTCATCTGGCCTGCGCCTACGCCCATCGTCATGCCGCCCAGGCAAAACACGATGGCGTTGGACTTGACGTATTTGGCGACCTTCCAGGCGAACAGCAGGTCTTGCAATTGCGCGGGTGTTGGCTGAAGTTTGCTGACTACTTTTAGATCGGCCAGAGCCAGTTCGTGGTTGTCTGCGGTTTGCATCAACAAGCCAGAGCCAACGCGCTTGATGTCTATGATGTTACGGCCAGCGCTTGGAGTAATGGCAGCAGGCAAGTCGATTTGCAAAATCCGCACATTCACTTTGGTTTTAAAAACTTCCAGTGCCTCTGGCGTAAAGCTGGGTGCCATCAGCACTTCAACAAACTGCTTTGAAATTTGTAGCGCGGCGCGCTCGTCAAGCTTGCAGTTCAGGGCGATAATGCCGCCAAATGCAGAGGTCGGGTCGGTCTTGAATGCTTTGCTGTAGGCCTCTAACGCATCAACACCCACAGCCACGCCGCACGGGTTGGCGTGTTTGACTATGACGCAGGCAGAGGACTGTTGTAGTCCGCTTTCAGCGTCCTGGGTGAAGCTTTTGACGCATTCCCACGCAGCATCTGCGTCGGCGATGTTGTTGTAGCTGAGCTCTTTGCCTTGTAATTGCTTGGCGGTAACCAGCGAGCCGGGCGCGGGATACAGGTCGCGGTACAGCGCGGCTTGCTGGTGGGCGTTTTCGCCATAGCGCAGGTCTTGCAACTTGATGAAGCGGCTGTTGGTTTGTGCAGGAAACTGTGCATGGCTGCCATCAGGTTGAATACTGGACAAATAATCGCTGATAGCGCCATCGTATTGGCTGATGCGGTTGAACGCGGCGACTGACAGGAAAAATTTGGTTTTGTCGGTCAATTTGCCGTCGGCTTTGAGTTCGGCCAGCACACCGGCGTACTGCGCTGCATCTGTCAGCACGCCCACATCTTTCCAGTTTTTGGCAGCGCTGCGCACCATGGCCGGGCCGCCAATGTCGATGTTTTCAATCGCGTCTTCCAGCGCGCAGCCGGGCTTGGCAATCGTTGCTTCAAACGGGTACAAATTGACCACTAAAAGATCAATGGTGGCGATGTTGTGCGCTTGCAAGGCTGCCATGTGCTCTGGCACATCGCGCCGCGCCAGCAGACCACCATGAATTGTGGGATGCAGGGTTTTAACCCGACCATCCAGCATCTCAGGAAAGCCGGTGTGATCCGCCACTTCGGTGACGGGCAAGCCTGCGTCTGCCAGCAGTTTGGCTGTGCCGCCTGTTGACAGCAGCTTGATACCCAATGCGTGCAAGGCTTGGGCAAATTCGAGGATGCCAGTTTTGTCAGATACAGAAATCAGTGCGTTCATGGTCGTCTTTTTTAGTTTATTTAATCAGTTTGTGCTCAACCAGCTTTTTGCGCAGCGTGTTGCGGTTCAGCCCCAGCCATTCAGCCGCACGCGACTGGTTTTGGTCGGCTTGCTGCATCACCACTTCAAGCAGCGGCTTTTCAACCACCCGCACCATCATGTCGTACATGCTGTCAGGCTCGGTGCCGCGCAGGTCTTTAAAGTAGCCCTCCAGGCTGGCGCGTATGCACTCTTCAATTTGTTTTTTGCTCATGCGCAAATTTCCTCTTCATTTTTATTGTCTGCTGCATCAGCAGCGGGCATGCGGTCTGTGACTTCATTCAAACCCTCAAAAAAATCATCCACCGCCTGCAGCTGCGTCTGCGCGTCAGTGAGCATGTTCATCTGTGCTCGAAACGCCTCGCCGCCAGGCAGTGACTTGACGTACCAGCCGATGTGCTTGCGCGCACTGCGCACGCCCGTGAACTCGCCATACAGCGTGTAGTGGTCTTGCAGATGGTCTGTCAAGAGGCGTTTGACATCCATCACCAGAGGCGGCGCAAGCTGCGTGCCAGTGGCCAAAAAATGCACGACTTCGCGGAAGATCCATGGCCGGCCTTGCGCTATGCGGCCCAACATCACTGCATCTGCCCCGGTGTAGGCCAACACATCGCGCGCCTTGTGGCCACTGGTGATGTCGCCGTTGGCCACCACCGGAATGGTTAACGCGGCTTTAACTTCAGCAATCGTGTCGTATTCAGCCAGTCCTTTGTAACCCTGCTCGCGTGTGCGCCCGTGTACCGCGACCATGGCCACGCCCGCAGCTTGGGCGGCTTTGGCAATTGCTACCGCGTTTTTATAATGTGCCGCCCAGCCGGTACGCATTTTCAGCGTGACAGGCACATTGCGCGGTGCGCAGGCCTTGACCACCGCTTCAATAATTTCAAGCGCCAATTTTTCGTCTTGCATCAATGCTGAGCCTGCCCATTTGTTGCACACTTTTTTGGCGGGGCAGCCCATGTTGATGTCAATGATTTGTGCGCCGCGGTCGATGTTGTAGGCGGCAGCCTCAAGCATCATTTGCGCATCAGTGCCGGCAATCTGTACGGCAATTGGCTCGGCCTCGCCGTCGTGGTTGGCGCGGCGTGATGTTTTTAGCGTGTCCCACAAATCGCGCCGCGAGGTGACCATTTCGCTGACTGCATAACCAGCCCCCAGCTTTTTACAGAGCATGCGAAAAGGCCTGTCTGTGACGCCCGCCATGGGCGCGGCGAACACGTTGTTTGCCAAAGCAAAAGAGCCGATAAACATGGAGCTGGATTTTTTATGTGCTTAAAAAGAAGGCATATTGTAGCTGCTTAAAATTTAAGCAAAAACGATAGCAATTCAGGTGCGATACTGCTCAGTCATGCAAGCCTGGATTCAACAGTTACTGGCGCTTTTGTCGCTGCCCGAATACGGTTTAAGCACGGTATTTGTTGTGTCGTTTATTTCCGCCACACTGCTGCCGCTAGGTTCTGAGCCAGTGGTTTTTGGTTTGGTCAAACTCAATCCGGAACTGTTTTGGCCGGCCATCTTGACAGCGACTGTCGGTAACACGTTGGGCGGTGCCCTGGACTGGTGGCTGGGGTACGGCGCGCACAAGGTAGTGGATAAATACAAACCAGATTCGCATCACGGCCGGGCCGTGCGCTGGCTGGAAAAGCTGGGGCCGAAAGCCTGCCTGTTGTCGTGGTTACCCGTGGTGGGCGACCCATTGTGCGCGGTGGCAGGCTGGCTGAAATTTTCGTTTTGGCCCTGTGTTTTTTACATGGCAATTGGCAAGTTTTTGCGTTACTTGATGATGACGGGCAGCTTGATCTGGGCGTTTCCCGGTGGTCTTTAAAACCGCTCGGTCGGCAACAAATACCGCCACTGCCCTGCAGCCAATCCGCTCATGGCCACACGTCCTATGCGCAGCCGCTTCATGCCGGTAACAGTCAGCCCCACGCTTTCACAAAAATAGGCAATCTGCCCCGGCTGCTCGCCTTTGAGGGCAAAGCGCAAACGGGCTTCACTTTGCCAGCTGACTTTGGCAGGCGGCAACAATTTGCCGTTAAAAGTAAAGCCGTGGTCAATGCGGTTCAGACGCTCCAGACCGCCGGGCTTGATGGTGCCGTCGACCTCCACCACCACCTCGTGCTCCAGCGTTGAGGCGTCTTCAATTAGCTTGCGCGTCACGCGCCAGTCATCGGTAAACACCACCAGGCCGCTGGCCGCTAGCGCTAGCGGCGTAGCCAACTCAGCAGCCAAATGCTTTTTCAACATCGTTATGCCGCTGCGATCACCCGGCAAGCGTGTGGCGCGCTTGAGGTCAGCCTCAAATCCAGCAGGCTTGTGCAACAGCAGTGTGACCGCCGTGGGTGCCAGCAGGCTCGCGTCATTTGACAGTTCAATCGTTTGGTGGAGCACCCGAAACTGCGGCTCTTCCACCACCACGCCATCGACCGTGACCCAGCCACCTTCAATGTATTGCTCGGCTTCACTGCGCGAGCAGGCCAGCATTTCAGCCAGGCGTTTGGCAAGGCGTATGGGTTCAGTCATGTTATTTGCTATTAAATACGGAGCTACTTCAACGCGTTTTTATTGGGCTAGAGTCCGATTTGATACTTGAAAAAGCCCAAAACAGCACTTTTCAACTGGAAAAGAGGAAGTTCATCACGTCGCCATCTTTGACAACGTATTCCTTGCCCTCACTGCGCATCTTGCCCGCGTCTTTTGCGCCCTGCTCGCCCTTGAAGGCGATGTAGTCGTCAAACGCAATCGTCTGCGCACGGATGTAGCCTTTTTCAAAGTCGGTGTGAATCACACCTGCCGCTTGTGGGCCGGTGTCGCCGATGCGAATCGTCCAGGCACGGACTTCTTTGACACCTGCCGTGAAGTAAGTTTGCAGCCCCAGCAGCTTGAAGGCGGCAACGATCAGGCGATTTAAACCCGGTTCAGTCTGGCCAATCTCCGCCAGAAACATTTTTTTGTCAACATCGTCCATGTCGGCCATTTCGGCTTCCATCTTGGCGCTGATCGCCACCACGGGCGCGTTTTGCGCTTTGGCGTACACCATCAAACGGTCCAGATACGGGTTGTTCTCAAAACCGTCTTCGGCCACGTTGGCCACAAACATGGCAGGCTTGGCAGTAATCAAAAAGAACTGCTGCAGCAGAGGCTGCTCTTCCTTGCTGAAGTCAATGGTGCGTACGGGTTTGGCTTCGTTCAGTGCCACCTGGCACTTTTCCAGAATCGTTACCAGCTTGGCAGATTCTTTATCGCCCGATCGCGCCAGTTTGGTCACGCGGTGCAGCGCCTTGTCAACTGCGGCCAGATCAGCCAGGCACAGCTCGGTTTGAATCACTTCAATGTCCGATATCGGGTCAACTTTGCCTGCCACATGAATCACGTTGTCGTCTTCAAAGCAGCGCACCACGTTGACCGTTGCATCGGTCTCGCGGATATGCGCCAAAAACTTGTTGCCCAAGCCCTCGCCCGTGCTGGCGCCAGCTACCAGGCCTGCAATGTCAACAAATTCAACAATGGCTTTTTGTATTTTTTGCGGGTTGACGATAGCGGCCAATTGATCGAGCCGCGCATCTGGCAGCTCCACAATACCCACGTTGGGCTCAATCGTACAAAAAGGATAGTTTTCAGCCGCGATGCCCGCTTTGGTCAGCGCGTTGAACAGGGTGGATTTTCCGACGTTAGGCAAGCCAACAATGCCGCATTTCAAACTCATGACAAACCTTAAAAA
>JAYURC010000170.1:0-13993 GCA_043756405.1 Polaromonas sp. | reverse complement strand
TCCAGGTAGCCGTCCGCAGCGCTGCTGCGAATCGGCTCACCATGGTTGTAGCCATAATTGACCAGCAGCACCGGGCAACCAGCAGCCCGGGCGGCTTGGGCATCATTACTCGAATCGCCAACCATCAAGGTCCGGGCTGGCAGCGACCCGAGAGCCTCACAGGTTTTAAGCACCGGTAACGCGTCGGGCTTTTTGGCAGCAAAAGAGTCACCGCCAAAGACGTGCGTGAAAAACCTGTCCAGCCCCTTGAGTCTGAGCAGTTCACGCGCAAAGACAGCGGGCTTGTTGGTCAGGCAGGCCAGCTGCAGTCCGGCTTGCTGCATGGTCAGCAGCCCTCTGACCACGCCCGGATACACCTGGGCATGCAGGCCGTTGATGATGCGGTAATGCTGCTGATAGAGTTCAAGAGCATGCTCAAAATTTGCTACATTTTCAGGAGCTGCTTGCGCTTGTATTTGTTGGGCTAGAGCATGATTTAACACTGCTCTAACAAGGTTTTCAGAGCCTTTGCCAACTCTGACCTCCACGACAGCCCGGTCAACCGCGTCGTAGCCCAAATCATGCAGCATCAGGTTGACAGCCACGACAAAATCGCCCATGGTGTCGACCATCGTACCGTCTAGGTCGATGATGGCGGCAGAAAATTTCACAGTTTTCAAGTCCGGCTTTAACGCGCCAACTCAATCCGCATTGCGTCCATCACACTCTTGTAATCCGGTTTGCCAAAAATAGCACTGCCCGCCACAAATGTATCTGCGCCCGCTGCTGCAACGCGCGCAATATTGTCGGTTTTGATACCGCCATCAACCTCCAGCCGAATGTCTTTGCCCGATGCATCAATCCGCTTGCGAACCTTTTCGATCTTGCGCAAGGCGCTATCAATAAATGACTGGCCGCCAAAGCCTGGGTTCACGCTCATGATGAGAATCAGATCAATGTCGTCGATGACCCAGTCCAGCACATCCAATGGCGCAGCGGGGTTAAACACGAGGCCAGCCTTGCACCCTTTGGACTTGATGGCCTGAATGCTGCGGTGAACGTGGCCGGAAGCGTCAGGGTGAAAACTGATGAAGTCCGCACCCGCTTCAGCGAACGCAGCGGCGAGCGCATCAACCGGCTGAACCATCAAATGCACGTCAACAGGAACTGCCGTGCCATCGGCTTTTTTGCAATGCGGCTTGAGTGCCTGGCAAATCATCGGGCCAAAGGTCAGGTTGGGCACGTAGTGGTTGTCCATCACGTCAAAATGAATCCAGTCGGCGCCGGCTGCAATCACGGCCTTGACTTCATCACCCAGGCGGGCAAAGTCGGCTGACAGGATGGATGGGGCGAGGCGATAGGTTGGTTTGGTAAGGCTCATGGCTTGAATTGTGCAACAACTGATGCCAGTTAACATGAGCTTAAAAATACCCAAGTCATGCAAAAAAAGCCAAGCCCCCACACAAAATATCACTTCAGTTGCGCCGTCGTGGCGCAACATATCCCTCAGCAGTCAGCGCCTGACGACAGCATCTACGGCTTTGCCTACACCGTCACCATTACCAATACCGGACAAGTTGCGGCGCAGCTCATCTCACGCCATTGGGAAATTGTCGATGCCAATGGTTTGGTAGAAGAGGTTAAAGGCTTGGGCGTGGTCGGTCACCAGCCGCTGCTTAAACCCGGTGAATCGTTTCAGTACAGCAGCGGCTCGCGGCTGCGCACGCCGACAGGTGCGATGCATGGCACCTACTTTTGCGTGGCTGAAGATGGTGAGCGCTTTGAGGCGCTGATCCCCATGTTTGTATTGGATGCCAGCGGTAATGATGGCAACATGGCACCCAGTGATCGCACGCTTCACTAAATGAAGGATTTGCGCACGCTGCTTGCCGATCTGAACCCGCAAGCTGACCTTGCGGCCCGTCATGTCTGGCTGATTGAGCTGTTTGACTGGCTGCGCGGTGACGAAAGTTTGGCTCAAGCGAGCCTGTCACGACTGCAAACCTTTATCGATGCTGTAGCGGCGCAGCCAGAGCAAGAGCTGCGCCTGAAAGCCTGGTGGCAAGTCTTGCTGCAAACTGTTGATGTCACCACGCTGCTGGCTGATTTTGGATTTGCGCCGCGCACAGCGTTTGTCAGTGAGCTGACCAATCGCCTGCGCCGCAAAATTTTACCGGGCACGCCAGAAACCATTGATGCGGCTGAACTGTTTGCACTGGTGGCACCGACACGCTTTGATGCGCAGTGGCTGGCCGCCATTTCTGACGGGCAGATTGCCCAGCTGGTTGCCCTGCTATCGAGCGATACACGCGCCGACACACTAGTCTGGCAGCACCACCTGATGGATGCGTTGACCTACTGCACCGCACAAATCCGGGCAACGGGCTTTGCGCCTGAGCTGCGCCTGCGCATGGACCGGGCCACGGGCGATGATCGGGCTTTTCACCCGCTGTCAAATGATTTGGCCGAGCTGCGGCATATCTTTTTCGACCCAAACAAGGGGGATGAAGAACTGAAAGCCGCGATTGCAAAGTTGCGCGCGCGGCTTGAAACCTGCCGGCAAGCCGTCAATGGCGTGTACGCCCATTTGAATGACAACGGCATATCGGTCGGCATGGTTTTCATGCTCCGGCAGCTGCGTGAACGCATTGTGCGGGTACGCGAATTGCTCGATACGCTGACCGCCAGCAACACCGCAGCAGCGGCAGTGCGCCTGCTTGCACGGCGGGCCGCCATCGGCCAAGACAGTAAAAGCATCGGCGCGTTAATCAGCACTAACTCTACGCTGCTATCCGCCAAAATGGCCGAGCGCAGCGCAGAAACAGGCGAGCATTACATCACCCGAAACCGAGCCGAATACCAACAAATGCTGGGCAAGGCCATGGGCGGCGGTGCTGTAACGGCACTGACCACCGGTCTGAAATTTGCTGTGGTGGCTTTTGGCTTGTCAGCGTTCTGGAATGGCTTTGCATCCGGCTTTGTGTATGCAGCAAGTTTTATATTAATTCAGTTGCTGCACCTCACGCTGGCTACCAAACAACCCGCGATGACAGCACCGGCCATGGCCGCCAAACTCACAGAAATTGGCTCCGGCAATGCCATTGAAAATTTTGTCGATGAGGTCACGCACCTGGTGCGCTCTCAGGTTGCGGCTGTGCTGGGCAATGTGTTCATGGTGGTGCCCGCTGTATTGCTGGTCAATGTGCTGATAGTTTTACTCTCTGGCAAGTCCATGATCAGCCCCAAGGAGGCGCTGCATGTACTGGGCACTTTAAGCCTGCTGGGGCCAACCCTTTTTTGGGCTGCTTTTACCGGACTGATTCTTTTTGGGTCCAGCATGGTGGCGGGCTGGTTTGAAAACTGGTTTGTGCTGCACCGGCTTGATTCAGCCATTGCTCACAACCCGCGCTTTACCCGCACCCTTGGCGTAGCACGCGCTGCGCGCTGGTCCAAATTCATGCGGGAGAATATTTCAGGCTTCGTGTCAAATATTTCGCTGGGCTTCATGTTGGGTTTGATCCCAGCGTTTACCGGGTTTTTTGGCTTTGAACTGGAAGCACGCCACGTGACATTGTCTGCCGGGCAGCTAGCAGCAGCAGGCGCAGCCCTGGGCCTGGATGCCTTCAGGCAACCGCTGATCTGGTGGTGCATAGCGGCCATTCCGCTGATTGGTGCGCTTAATTTGTCTGTCAGCTTTTATTGTGCGTTTCGCCTGGCTTTGCAAGCCCACAACGTCAGCGGCATTGACCGGGCGCGCATCAGGCAGGCTATTTGGGCGCGCTCGCGCAGCCAGCCGGGCAGTTTTTTCGCGCCACATAAATGACGAACTTTTGACCGGTTTTTGACACGTTTGCGTTGCATGTTTTGACACAGTTGTGACGCGTCTGTAAATTTTCTAGCAAACGGTTACGACTGTCACGCTGGCCTTCTCCAAAGAACCGCATAGAACGCCAGTACTCTCTAAGGCAACTTCTAGAGGACCGTTTGATTCAAGACCTTTTAAATATCTGGGCAGAATGGATCAAGCCCTCAGCGGGCATGGCTACCGTGCAGTGGTCCGTGCTGCTGGGCCTGGCGGCTGCAGCCGGTCATCTGGTGCAACGCTACACCAGTCTGCCCAAAGTCATCGGTTACTCAGTTGTTGGTGCGCTTGCGGGCTTGGCCGGCTTTACCGGCGCGGTCTGGCCACTGCAGGGCATTGGGCTTTTTTTGCTGGAGCTGGGTGTCGCAGTTGTGCTGTTTGAGGCGGGCGGACGCATACCGCTGCGCTGGTTTAAACACAACCCGATGGTATTGGTGCAAAGCCTGCTTGAGTCAGGCTTGACGCTCTTCGCTGTGTACTACGCCATGCAGTGGATGGGCGTGCGGGACGCCGTGGCCCAGCCGTTGGCCATGCTGGCTATCGCGGCATCACCTGCCGTGCTGGCGCGGGTGCTGATAGATACCCGTGCCTCAGGCCCGGTGTCTGAGCGGGCGATGGTGCTTTCAACCTTGGCCACTTTGTATGCCCTGACCCTGTGCAGCGCCGCTGCGGGGCTGATGGCCAAAGGCGAAAAAGTGTTAGCGCCAGTGACCCTGACAACCAGTTTTTACCCGGTGCTGGTGGTGGTGGGTTTGTCAGTGGTGGTGGGCGCAGTGCTGGCACTTGTCCTGCGCATGGCCCTGCGGGTGATGAGCCCAACCAGCGAGAACACGGCCATTTTGCTGCTGGCGGTGATTGCCGCAGGTGCTGCGATGGCGGCGCATTTTGGTGGCTCGCCCGCGCTTAGTGCGCTGCTGGGCGGCATGCTGCTCAAGCAGCTGGAGCCCCGCCCGTGGTCGTGGCCAAGGCAAATGGGTACGGCGTCCAGCATGCTGACGATGCTGATGTTTGTATTGGTGTCTGTGGTGGCTGCGCAAGCGGACTGGGGCGGCCCGGTAGCCGCGCTGGTCGCCGTGCTGGTGGGCGTGCGCATGTTGGCAAAAATTGTGGGTGTGGCACTGGGCAACGTGGGCAGTGGCGCCAGCTGGAAACAAGCGCTTTGGGTCGGGTGTGCCATGTCGCCCATGTCGTCGGTCGCGCTGCTGTTGGTGTCAACTTTTATGGTGGCAGCCCCCGTGCTAGGCAAGCAAATTGCCAGCATTGCGCTACCCGTCATTTTGCTGATGGAGGTGCTGGGCGCGGTGCTGGCCACCGTGGCCATCACGCGCGCGGGGGAAAGCTCACGCCCACCAAAATTCCGCATCCATCAAAGCCCGTCAGATTTCAAAGTGACCCGCACATGAGTGACCCATTCATGAGTCTCGCCCATGAGTCTTGAAGCCTTCCAAAAATCTGCAGCGCTGTCGCTCGGTGTTGAGCTGGAGTTGCAGCTGGTCAACACCCATGACTACGACCTGGCACCCTACGCCGAGGACATGCTGCGGCTGATGAAAAAAATTCCGCTGCCCGGTGCCGTGGTGCCCGAGATGACGTCGAGCATGATTGAAATATCCACCGGTGTTTGTCAGTCGGCATCAGAAGTGCTGGGGCAGTTGTCGCAGGTTCGAGATGCGCTGGTTAAAAGCGCTGACAAGCTCAATATTGCTGTCGTCGGCGGCGGTACGCACCCGTACCAGGCCTGGCACGAGCGCCGTATTTACGACAAACCGCGATTTAGAGAACTTTCTGAGTTGTATGGCTACCTGTCCAAACAGTTCACCATTTTTGGCCAGCACGTGCATGTGGGCTGCCCAGACGCAGACACTGCGCTGCTCACGTTGCACCGCATGTCGCGCTACATTCCGCACTTTATTGCGCTGTCGGCATCCAGCCCGTATGTGCAGGGGCAAGACACGGCTTTTGACTCGGCCCGACTTAATTCGGTGTTCGCCTTCCCGATGTCAGGCCGCGCGCCCTTTGTGCTGACGTGGGACGACTTCACCACTTACTTCAACAAAATGACGCGAACCGGGGTTGTCAAAAGCATGAAGGATTTTTATTGGGACATTCGGCCCAAGCCTGAATTTGGCACGATTGAAATCCGCGTGTTTGACACGCCACTTACCGTTACCCGTGCTGCCGGGCTTTCGGGTTTTGTGCAGGCGTTGGCAGCGTGGTTCATGCATGACCAGCCTTTCATGCCGCAAGAAGACGACTACCTGGTCTACACCTACAACCGCTTTCAGGCCTGCCGCTTTGGCCTGGACGCGGTGTATGTCGACCCCGCAACCGGCAGGCACATGCCGCTGCGCGACCACATCGCGCTGACCTTCCGGCAAATTGAAGTGCATGCGCAGCGGCTGGGCGCGGCATCGTTTATCAACATGCTGCAAACCGGTGTGGCGCGCGGCCAAAACGATGCCCGATGGTTGCGTGAAAAGCAGGCTGAGCAGTCGCTGCTGGCAGAGGTGGTGCGGCAGGCGGCGCAGCGGTTCAGGGGCGATGCGGCCTACAGTCAGGGATAAACCGAGATTGTCCATCAGGCGGCCCTTCGGGCCTACGCGGGTGCTGGCGGGACAGCTGTATCCTTGCGGCATGACCGAGTTTGACCTGATTGCCCGCTTTTTCACCCGCCCCGCAAAGTGCGGCATTAAACCCGGCGCTAACCATGTAGCATTAGGCGTGGGCGACGACTGCGCCCTCGTCAACCCAACACCCGGCGTGCAGCTGGCCATATCCAGTGACATGCTGGTTGAAGGCCGCCACTTTTTTAGTGATGTGAGCCCACACTCACTCGGCCACAAAGCATTGGCGGTGAACTTGAGCGACCTGGCCGCTTGTGGCGCAACGCCCGTTGGCTTCACGCTGGCGCTGGCACTGCCCCGTATTGATGAAACCTGGTTGCAAGAGTTTTCTCGTGGCCTGTGGGCGCTGGCCGATGCGCATGGCTGCGCGCTGATCGGCGGTGACACCACGCAAGGCCCGCTCAATATCTGCATCACGGTGTTTGGCGAAGTCCCAAGTGGGCGCGCACTGTTGCGCTCTGGCGCGCAGGTGGGCGATGATATTTACGTCAGCGGCACACTGGGCGATGCACGATTGGCGCTTGAAGCGCTACAGGGCAAGATTAAATTACCACCCGGAGTCATGGCACAAACACGTCAACGGCTGGAACTCCCCACGCCGCGCGTTGCACTTGGCACCGCCCTGCGCGGCATTGCGACATCGGCCATTGACATCAGCGACGGCCTGGCGGGTGATTTGAGTCATATCCTGAAAGCGTCCGGCGTAGGCGCGCAGATAAATGCCGACATTGCTATTAATTTAATAGCTGTTAGCGCTTGTATTGATTGGGCTACAGGCCAATTTGACACCATAAAACAGCTGAATACGGTACTTTCAGGCGGTGACGACTACGAATTAGCCTTTACCGCGCCACCATCGGCCAGGGGCGCGGTGCAAGCCGCATCCGCCAGCAGCCAGACCCGCGTGACACGAATTGGCGTGATCCAAAGCGAGCCCGGCATACGGCTGGTCAACAACCACGGGAGACCCGTTGAAGGTCAGTTCGCGTCGTTTGACCACTTCGCATGATTGCCCGCACCAGACGCTAAAATCCAGGACTTTCCCTTCTGACCGAACCCTCTTTCCCTAAAATTTCATGAGCGCTTTTAACGAAGAACGTGTGCTGTCTGTCCACCACTGGACCGACAAATTATTCACCTTCACCACCACACGAGACGAGTCGATGCGTTTCAGCAATGGCCACTTCACCATGATTGGCCTGAAGGTTAATGACAAACCATTGCTCAGGGCCTACAGCATCGTCAGCGCCAACTACGAAGACCATCTGGAGTTTTTAAGCATCAAGGTGCCAGACGGCCCACTGACGTCGCGCCTGCAGCACATCCAGGTTGGCGACACCGTGATCGTCGGCAAAAAGCCCACCGGCACACTGCTGATTGACTACCTGCTGCCTGGCAAGCGCCTGTATTTGCTGTCGACCGGTACTGGCCTGGCACCTTTCATGAGCATCATCCGCGACCCTGAAACTTACGACGCTTTTGAACAGATTATTTTGGTCCACGGCGTGCGTGAAAAAGACGAACTGGCCTACCACGACTTGGTCACTGAGCATTTGCCGCAACACGAATTTTTAGGCGAGATGATTGGCAAGCAGCTGCTGTACTACCCGACCGTGACGCGCGAGTCCTACCGCACCATGGGCCGCGTGACCGACCTGATGGCCAGCGGCAAAATGTTTGACGACCTGAAATTGCCCGCGCTCGACGTAGCCAACGACCGGGTCATGATTTGCGGCAGCCCCGGCATGCTGAAAGACCTGAAAGTCATGCTGGAAAAGCGGGGCTTTAAAGAGGGAACAACGTCCAAGCCGGGGGATTTTGTGATTGAGCGCGCTTTCGCCGAAAAGTGACGAACTTCGCTGTCAAACGCTGTCAAACGCTGTAAAAAACAGGCTTTCGCATGCGGAAATTTATAAAAGCGCCAGACAGCAAAAGCAGCCCCCGCAATTGGGGCGGGAGCATATTAAACGCTGCAAAAACTGAAAAACTGGTGCGGCTGGCGGGGATCGAACCCACGACTTTTGCCTACTGCAACGCCTAATAGAACAATGATGCAGCAGAATTTTGTAGCAGTAACCACTTGGCAATAACGGGTTCAGAAGAACCAGTCATATCGCGCAGTCTGATGCACCAAGGAGACCGTTACACGGGTCGCCTTGCAATGCCAGGTCTGCTGCGGGGTGTCTAAAAGCATTTCAAGTGCCTCAACATCCAGCACCGCAGCGCAGCGTTTTCCCGGCGCTCGCACCGACTCATAACAAAGCCACTGAACACCTACCTCTTTCGCTGCGTCAGCTACGGCCTGAGTTTCGGCGTATTCGCTCCCATGTGTCCAGACTGCACGCGCCTTGACCCATGGCGGGCTCGTTAGGTCAATAACTTTGCCCTTCACCTCGGCCAGGAAGAACGTGTGCTCAGTCAATAGCTGGGTATTCGATAAAAGTGCGCTGTCTAAGATGAAGCGGTGGCGCCAGTAGGCTACCTCCGCACAGGCGGCATAAAGTTCCTCGGCGCCATACCAAACACCGAGCGTGCCCGCCCGCCGAAAACGGCTTTGATGTTGTGGTCGGTAGCGAAATGGCGCTGGGATTAGATAGTGCTTTGAAGACTTCATCTTTGGCAGAGACGGCTTGCTGGTCTCCAGCAGCTGTTCCAGAACATCCTGCTCTGCTGCGTTGTCCACCAGACGCATGGTTGACACCACATGCTGTGCCTCAACCCCGCGCCAGGCACGCATAGTCATGTGATTTACCCCGCTTTCAAGCCAACTGGTGTCCCAAGCGGCTTCACTCATGCAGGTGCCCGCATTCCATCAAGATAATTCAGCGTGCCAACCAAACCGTCGGTCCGCTCAATCAGTTTGTTGGGGATGCCGCCAAGCGCCTTGTTGTAGCCGCGCATCCAATCCCTGCGTTTTTGGTCGTCCGTTCCGATGAGAGGGTCAAGCGAACGATAGACACGCACCAGCAGCAGTGACAACTCTCCCTCCTTGGAAAGGGGGTCAATCGCCCGTTCGCCCTTGAGAATCCGGGAAACAGTGGGCTCGCTCAAACCAATAATGCGCGCAACCGCAGCACCAGAAAGTCCCAGCAGGTCGGCCGAACGTCCTACCGCCTTAGCCAGTACGTAGCCGGGGTCAACCTGAATTGCTGATTGGGTGTCCATATTGATCTCTTTATCTTTCAGTAGAAAGATTTTGCCATTAAAGCCAAACTATTAGCTATTTATTGTTTGAATCTGTGATGTGACCAAGGCTGTTTCATTGGGGTACGAGCCCTGAAAGGTAATCAGATGCCGCCACCCTTCCTATGTGCCGACGTCATGCACTGGTCCGCTCCAGGCTCCTGACCCTTGTAAATGCCTCAGCGGGATCGTTCAATACCTGGTAAGTGTTCGCGCGCGACAAGCCGCGTTGCCGAGCGACAGTCGAGCCGCCTTTACCGTCGCCCGGTTAGGGCGACGATTGCTGAAGTCTGATTTTTAGCTTGGCGACCGACCAAGGTAAGTTTTCGATTTTTGTAGATTGAGATTCAGTTTGACGTGAGCAATGCCAACCCGTTGCGCCTCTTTGTTAGCCGCGGCCTAGGCCTGTAGCAGGGCTGCCATAAAGGGCTACCATAAAGGGCTACCAATGAGCCACTGGTGGATGACGACGAAAATCGGATTTCCAAGGTGACCATAAGCCCGTAAGCCCGATTCACCCATTTTGATAGGTTGACCCTTTGGTCTCACTGGGCGTTTAATGGTCCGGCCTTATGAACTATGAACCGTTCGCCCTGAGCTTGTCAAAGGGTTCCCCTTGTGCGACCCCGGCTTCGACAGGCTCAGCCCGAACGGAAAATATATACTTCACCGGGCCGCATCAATAGTGGCTTCTAAACCGGAATTTAGGATAAAAAAAGTTGTCTGGTGCGGCTGGCGGGGATCGAACCCACGACCCTTGGCTTCGGAGGCCAATACTCTATCCACTGAGCTACAGCCGCAACGCTGTGTATTCCGAACAACTGGGTATTTTGGCACAGACTGCCTGCTATTCGTTGCTGCTGGCTTGAGAGGCAAGCCGCCATTGACAGCCCGACGAACTTGAAGGCAGAAAAACCAAATAGCAGTCAAAATAAACTTTTGCAAATTCTGACCTCAAGGAGACTTTATGACCCGTCATTCCTTTCAGTTTTCCTCGCGTGCAATTTCCACCGCTATTGGCTTTTCATGCCTTTTGGCTACCGCGCCCCTTTTAGCGCAAACCGCTGCTGTGCCCGGCGTCAACTCGCCGCCTGCAACTATGGCTCCAACACTTGCAGACAAGTCGTGCATTTTGGCGGGGCGTTTGAACGCCGACAACCAATGGGCACCGCTGGCGCGTGGTGTGACTTTGCTTGATGCCCAAGGCGAACGCGTCAATGCTACGAGTAAACAAGCACTAGACACCGTAAAAGCGGTGCGGCTAAGCGAGCCCGCTTTGGTGTCGCAGTGCAACGGCAACCAGCCCTTGGCCAGCGGCGAAGGCACTACGGGCAGCAAGACTCCTGCGCCGACCATCAGACCTGGCTCAATTGCTTTGAACGTCGAGGCGATTTATTACCCACCTGTGCGCGCCGGTGGCCAATGGGTTGAGTTGCAACTGGTGTTGCCGGTTGATCGCGTGGTCACGGCTACGCGTTAAGCGTTAAGCGTCTAAAACGGCCAGGCACCGCTGTCTAAACAGCAGCGTTTTTAAGTCGACTTTTGCCATACGTTGCCCAGCCAGGTAATGCCCAGCAGCAGCCCTATCGTTAGCAAGCCCCAGCCCGTGGACGACTGGCTTTGTAGCGAATAGGCGTTGCAAAGGCGCAGGTCGGTGGTGGCAAAGTAAATGCCCAGCCAGCACATCATCGACACCCAGTAACCGATAAAAAACAACTGCAAAGCGACCGGCGCACGTTGAAAAGCGCCGCGCAGCAGCGTGCCGCAGACAAACAGTGTGACCAGTTTGAGAACATCAAACCCGGGGTTGACCACTGCGCGGTCAATTGCAGAGGGCAGCATCCAGTAAACCATGATGCCCTGCGCTGCCATAAAACCTGTCAGGCCAAACACATTAAAACTATTCCATTTGCCAAGCACCCCCGGCGCAGGCAAAACGCGGGCAGCCAGCGCGCCAGCCACCACCAGCAGCGGCATTTGAAACACCATGTGCCAAGCCATGCTCTGCTCAATAATGCTGCGCAACGGCGGCATCGACAAAACCACCGCCAGTAATGCAGCCACGGCGGCTGGCCAGGGGCGCGTCATGGCGCAGCAACCGATGGGTTGCGCGACGCAACGGGCAACGTCCCGGCAATAGTTGCTGCCATATCAACAGCGGATTTGTAATCTGCGTAATCCATGATGCGGGTCAGCACGGCGTCGCTGGTGACCACATGCAGCGCCGCATTGTGCTCAAACTCGCCCAGCGGGGCGGGCAGCACCATGATGCCAAAGGCGTCGAGTAACCGGCGTCGGTCTTGCCAATCGGTCAAGGTGGCGATTTGCCAGACCTGGGGGTTCATGCCCATGCGCTTGGCGTAGTCGGCCAGCGCATCGGGGCTGTCGTTGGCGGGGTCAAAACTGATTGACAGTAACCCAACTTTGCCTTGCAGACCGCGCGCCTCAATTTGGGCCTGAAGTTGCTGATAAATGGAGCCGAGCGACAGGCAAAGCGTCTGGCAGCGGATGTAAACAAAATCAACCAGCCAAACTTTACCGCCGGGTGCCAGCACCGCTTGCAGTGTGGTGCGTTGCCCATCGCCTAGCGTCACGTCAAATGCCGGGAGCATTTCGGCCTGCTGGCTGATCTGTTGCCTGCGTAGCGTCTCGGTAGTAAAGCTTTGGCCGCCGCCAGTCGCTTGCAACAAAACTGCCAGCGATATAACCAGCACGGCAATCGTGGCGGCAAAAGTTTTGACCAGCGTTGCCGGGGTGGCGGCATGAACTGCAGGCTTTGCGCCAGAGTCGCCCACCATCTGCTCAGGAGTCAGGCTTGATGGACAGTCCGCCGGCATACGGTTCAGTTCTGGCTTTGGTCAACTCGCGCTGGTTTTTAATGGTGGCTGCCGTGATGGGCGGGGCGGTGTTGCCCCAATCAGCGCGGATGTAAGTCAGCACCGCCGCCAGCTCGTCGTCGCTCAGGGACTTCCAGGCGGGCATGGCACCTTTGTAAGTGACACCTTTAACGATCATCTCGCCATTGACACCATGCAAAAGAATGTTGGTCAGAATCTTTTCGTCGCCAATGACCCATTCAGATGCAGCCACTGGCGGAAACACCCCCGCCACACCCAGGCCCGAGCTTTGGTGGCAGGCGGCGCACTTGGCACCATACAACTGTTTGCCGTCTACTGCCGGAGCTGCGCCTGCCAGCACGACTGGCGGCCTGAGGCTTGCCACGGTGCGTTGGTCGCCGAAGGCAGAATCTTCTCCCGACGGTGTGCTGTAGATATAAAACGCGCCCCACATGGCCATGGCACCGAGCGACATCACCAAAAACCAGGGCAGTGGACGGTTGCTTTCGTTCGGGTCTTCTTTTTCCCGCAGCAGCGGGGCCGAGCTTGATTTTGTGGGTTCATCGCTCATGGTTTTGCCTTCGTGGTCGCTGCTGTTGGGTCGGGCAAAGCAGGCAACGGCGTGTAGGTGCGGTCCAGCCCAACCAGGTAGTCGACCAGCGCCAACGCTTCAGGCTTGGCAACTACCACCTCGCCCGCCTTGGCAAATGCAGGCGGCAGTGTGATGACGGTTTCACCTGGCAACGCCGGGCCTTTGCGCACGGTAAAAAGATACTGGTACGGCGGCATTATGGAGCCAGGTGTGTAGGCGCGCGGCTGGTACAGGTGCCCCAAATGCCAGTCTTTGCTGGGCTGGCGGGCACCGATGTTAAGCAAATCGGGGCCGGTACGCATGGTGCCCAGCAAGTGCGGCGTGTCGTAAGCGTAGTCTGCCGCTACCGACGCTCGCCCCCAGCCGCGAGCTGCATCGGGCGCCTGCTTGATGTCCCGGGGCTGCTGCGAATGGCAATACACGCAACCATTGGCGATGTAGCTCTGCCGACCAGCCGCCTGCGACGTGGTGTAGGGCTTCAATCCGGCGGGCGGCTCAATGTTTTTGAGCAGCAGATACGGCACAGCCACCATCAGTGCAGTTGCGCCACCCAAGATGACCATGGCGCCGGTAACGATGCGCAGCTCGTCCATTTCCCAAAAGCTTTTGTTGGCTTGGCTGACGTTCATGCGGTTTCTCCTTTGCGTAACAAGCGCGCCAAGGTTGGCGGCTCAAGCAGCGTGGCACCCAGCCGTTTGGGGCCGAACTTCCAGCCCATGGCGAAAAAGTGCACCGCAAACACCAAATGCCCCAGCGTCATCAAACCACCGCCGACAGAGCGCGCCTTTAAGTAGGGCAGCGTCAGGGCCACAGATTCCATGAAGGGCGTTTTTTCGTCAAGCATGGCCAGCCCTTGAAACCAGCCACCGATGGACAGGCCCACAAAATAAATGGCAAAGCCGCCCAGTACCAGCCA
>JAYURC010000169.1:0-2370 GCA_043756405.1 Polaromonas sp. | reverse complement strand
AGTCCCTGCGCTTCGCTACGGGCACGCTGCGGTGCTCGGTCAAAGTGGGGTCAATCGCAAACTCGGCTATCGCCTCAAACAAGCGCTTGCCCTGATCCACTTTGCCCTGCGCTCCTCACCTCAGCCAGGACGGGGTTGGAGAAAGAATTCGGACTCGGATGCGGGGGCAGCCCTCACCCTAACCGTCTCCCAGAGGGAGAGGGGACAAATACGCAATTCTCCCCAAGCGTTCAGTATTTCTCCCTCTCCCCCTGGGAGAGGGCTGGGGTGAGGGCTTCCTCGACCCCGAACCCATCGCCCCCACCCGTCCTGGCTGAGCTTGAAATATTTGGCAGAGACGGATTAAAAAATCTAGATGTCCGACGGCTGCGAAGCAGACTAGTTTCTAGATTTTCCGTCTCTGGCAAATATTTCAAGGAACCGCAAAGCGGCTCAGACTGCGGGTCGCCTTTCTTTTCCTTAGGTTTCTTTGGCGAAGCAAAGAAAAGTAAGTCGCCCGCCGGGGCGAGTCCCGGTACTCCCCGCAAAGCGAGCCCGGTCAATCAAAACGCGCTCTGAGAACTCAATGAACCTCTCAGAACCCTTCGTCCGCCGCCCGGTAGCCACAGTCCTGTTAACAATAGGCCTGGCACTCTCCGGCATCGGCGCATTTTTCAACCTGCCGGTCTCCCCGCTGCCGCAAGTCGACTTCCCCGTCATCACAATCAGCGCTGCCATTCCCGGTGCCAGCCCAGACACCATGGCGTCGAGTGTGGCCACACCGTTGGAGCGGCGACTGGGCGTGATCTCGGGCGTGAACGAGATGACCTCATCCAGCAGCAACGGTCAAACCCGCATCAACTTGCAGTTTGAGCTGAACCGCAAAATTGACGCGGCTGCGCGTGAAGTGCAGGGCGCCATCAACAGCGCCCGGGCTGACTTGCCTGCCGCACTGCGCAGTAACCCGACCTACCGCAAAGCCAACCCGGCGGCTGCGCCCATCATGATTTTGGCGCTGACGTCCAAGACACGAACGCCTGGGCAGATTTACGACGATGTGTCCAGCCTGCTGCAGCAAAAAATTGCGCAGGTGCCGGGTGTGGGCGAGGTTGAACTTGGCGGTGGCTCGTTGCCTGCGGTACGCGTTGAGTTAAACCCGTTTGCCCTCAATCGCTACGGCGTCAGCACCGAAGACGTGCGTGCAGCCCTTCAAGCGTCAAATGCAAATCGGCCCAAAGGTGCGATTGAGAACAACAGTGAGGGGAACAACGACGGTCCTGACGCGTCAAAAGGACAGAGCCTGCAAATTTACACAATAAGCAATACCGCATCAGGCGGACGCTTGGCAGCAGACTATCATGGCCTCGTGGTGGCCTGGCGCAATGGTGCGGCAGTGCGGTTAGAGGACGTGGCGCAGGTGCGCGACGGGACAGAAAACACCAACACGCTGGGGCTTTTCAATGGTGACGCGGCTGTCATTGTGCTGATACGCCGCCAACCCGATGCAAATGTGATCGCTACCGTTGACGGCATACGTGCACTTCTGCTTGAGCTGCAGGCGCAGTTGCCGCCAGACGTTATGTTGTCGGTTGCATCGGACAGCACTAATTCCATACGCGCATCACTGCGTGAGGTTGAAATTACGCTGCTGATATCGATTGCACTGGTCGTACTTGTCGTCAGTGCATTTTTGCGCAGTGCCCGTGCGACGCTGATTCCGGCTGTGGCCACTGTGGTGTCGCTGCTAGGCACATTCAGCGTGATGTATTTACTAGGCTTCAGTCTGAACAACCTGAGTCTGATGGCGCTGACAGTGGCCACGGGTTTTGTAGTAGACGACGCCATTGTGGTGCTGGAAAACACCAGTCGCCACATTGAAGCTGGTATGGACCGATTTAAAGCAGCACTGCTTGGCGCACGCGAGGTCGGCTTTACCGTGCTGTCCATCAGTTTGTCGCTGGTTGCAGTGTTTATCCCGCTGCTGTTTATGGGTGGTCAGATGGGGCGGCTGTTCCGTGAATTTGCCGTCACGCTGTCTGTTGCCGTGATGATTTCACTCGTCATTTCACTGACCACCACACCGATGATGTGTGCTTGGCTGCTCAAGCCGCAAGCGCAAACAAAACAGAGCCGAATCGGGCGCTGGTTTGACAACGGTTTCAAGCGTGTATTGCGCGCTTATGAAGTCAGCCTGGACTGGGCGCTGCACATGCGCTGGCTGGTCATGCTGGTGCTGGTGGCTGTCATTGGCATGAATGTTTACCTGTTTGTCAAAATCCCGAAAGGGTTTTTTCCGCAGCAGGACACGGGGCAAATCAATGGCGGCTTGCGAGCCGACCA
The DNA here is from genome assembly GCA_043756405.1 of Polaromonas sp. GTDB lineage: Bacteria > Pseudomonadota > Gammaproteobacteria > Burkholderiales > Burkholderiaceae_C > Polaromonas. The sequence goes on along the minus strand of JAYURC010000169.1, from coordinate 51 downwards.
GAGCATTTCATTTCAGGCCATGCAGGGCAAGCTCAAAGAACTGGTTGACAT
>JAYURC010000168.1:0-14137 GCA_043756405.1 Polaromonas sp. | reverse complement strand
AAACATTGCAAATTAGCGAGCACACCGTCAAGGTTCATTTGTGGCGCCTGTTTCGCAGGCTCAATGTCAAAAGTAGGTCTCAGGCCAGCCATTTGGCTAGAACACAAGGTCTTTTGTAGCCAGGCCATCTTTGGCAATGGCATTAACAACGTCCCGGCCCTCAATACAGAAAACACTGCCTCGCCCAGGTGTGGAACGCATTTTGACCACCAGCCCCAGCACTTGACTCAGCCGCGACACGATGGCCAAGCCCAATCCGAAACCATCTTGCGTACCCTGGCTTGGTACGCGATAAAACTCCTTGAAAATAGCTTCCTGATGCTTGGGCTCAATCCCCACGCCGGTGTCCCAGACCTCGATGCGCCAGTACCCTGCCCGTTGGCGCAATGCCAGCAGCACGCCACCTTGCCGGGTGTTTTTCAGGGCATTTGAAATCAGGTTGCCAAGCAGGCGCCTGAGCAGCACCGGGTCTGACAGTGCGCTTGCACTGGTGCTGGGGTTACGCAGCCTCAACTGCAAGCCATTCTGCTGTGCTGAGGGTGCGTACTGGTGCTGCAAATCAACCAGCAACTCTGTCAGGTTCACCTGTTGCAAATCAACCTGTAGCGTATCTGCATTCAGTCCAGAAAAATCAAACAGCGAACTGAACAGGTCATTGACTGCGCTGGTACAGCGCACGATATGTGGTGCCACTTGCGGGCTGAGTTCGGGCTCGTCCACCAACCAGCTGGCGTACAGGTTCAGCGCGTGAACTGGTTGCCGCAAATCATGCGCGGCGCTGGCAATAAAGCGGTTTTTATTTTCTACCGCCTCCAGTGCGGCGGTGCTTTTAGCCGTCAAGGATTCAATCAGTTCGTAATTGTCAAACTGCAATTGCAGGCTTTGCGTCTGCAGTGCGTGAAAACGAATCCCAAAATAACGCACCATCAATTGAAAGACAAGCGCCAGAAAAATCAGGCCCAGGCTGTCGCGGGTAGAAGGCAGTGCCTGCTCAATCAGTAGCTGGTAGATAAAAACCGCCACCGCAGTGCCTGCAAGCGCATTGGTAAATGAAAAAAAGCTTCGCAGGCGTGACGCGTACGAGTACACCGAAAAGCAGGAGACACCAATCAGAATCAGGCCACAAATAAACTGCTCGAAGCCGCTGGATTTTCCGAAAAATAAAAAACTTGACGCACCCCAAAGGACACCGCTAAACATCCAAAGCGGGTCATACCGGACCAGAAAAGTACGTAGCGCGGGGCCGCTCACGCCGCGCATGCTGCTTTGATATTGAAGAGCAACCAGAAAGCGAAACAGAATCACAAGATTGGAAAGCGCCAGCCAGATCATCAGCAAGAGTTGCGGCGCAGCGTTGTACAGCACCGCTGCGATTGTCCAGGTCACCACCATTGACGCTGGCATGGAGCGCTTGGTGTCTTGCATGAAGCTTTTGGCAAGCTGCATCTCGACCCAGTCACCACGCTCAAGTCCGCTGGGTGCCAGAGGAGTCGAAATGGAACCCGGGGGTGGGGATGTAGCTGCTGGCACGGTTACAACCTGTGTGTCTGAATCAGTGGCTGAACAGACTGATGACATGGGGCAACTGGCGGAAAGGGTGGGATTCGAACCCACGGTACCTTGCGGTACGCCTGATTTCGAGTCAGGTACATTCGGCCACTCTGCCACCTTTCCGCTCGAGTGCTGATTCTATCAGCCGAGCATTGTCAGCCCGCCCATGTAGGGCCGCAGTGCCGCCGGAATGTCGATACCGCCGTCTTCACGCTGGTAATTCTCTAGGACGGCAACCAAAGTACGCCCCACCGCCAGACCCGAGCCATTCAAGGTATGAACAAATTCGTTTTTGCCTTGCGCATTTTTAAAGCGGGCCTGCAGGCGGCGCGCCTGAAAGGCTTCGCAGTTAGATACCGAGCTGATCTCGCGGTAGGTGTTTTGTGCGGGCAACCAGACTTCCAGGTCATAGGTTTTGCTCGCACCAAAACCCATGTCGCCCGTGCACAGCAACATGACCCGGTACGGCAAGCCGAGCTTTTGCAAAATAGCTTCGGCATGGCCAGTCATCGCCTCAAGTGCTTCGTAGCTTTTGTCGGGATGCACGATTTGCACCATCTCAACCTTGTCAAACTGGTGCTGGCGAATCATGCCCCGCGTGTCGCGGCCGTAGCTGCCCGCCTCAGACCGAAAGCACGGCGTGTGAGCGGTGAATTTGAGTGGCAAGTCAGACTCGGGCGTGATGACGTCGCGCACAAAGTTGGTCAGAGGCACTTCGGAGGTGGGGATGAGGTACAGGGCCGCATTTTCTGCCGCACCTTCTTGCCCACCTTTTTTGGCGGCAAACAGGTCTTCTTCAAACTTGGGCAGTTGGCCCGTACCACGGAGCGAATCGTTGTTGACGATGTACGGCACATAACATTCGGTGTAGCCATGCTCCTGGGTCTGCACGTCGAGCATAAAAGCAGCCAAAGCTCGGTGCAGACGCGCCAGACCGCCCTGCAGGACGGTAAAGCGTGAGCCGGTGAGCTTGGTGCCCAGTTCAAAATCAAGCCCCAGCGGTTGGCCCACATCGACGTGGTCCTTGATTTCAAAACCGTAAGTCTTGGGCGTGCCCCAGCTACGCACCACCACATTGCCGTCCTCGCCTTTGCCCAGCGGCACGCTGTCGTGCGGCAAGTTGGGTACAGCCAGCAGCAACTGCTGTAGCTCAAGTTGAATCTGGTCCAGCCGCGCGCTGGACGCTTCCAGCTCGGCTTTGGAACTGCTGACCTGCGCCATCACCGCAGTGGCATCTTCACCTTTGGCTTTGAGCTGGCCGATTTGTTTGGACAAGGTGTTGCGCAGGTTTTGCAACTCTTCAGTGCGGCTTTGAATGGTTTTACGCTCTTGCTCCAGCGCGGTGAAGGCATCAACATTCAAAAAAGCCTGTGGCGACTTGCGGGTCTCCAACCGGGTGATGGCCTTGGCCAGGTCTTTGCGCAGAAGGGTGATGTCGAGCATATTTTTTTAAAGTTGAAGGATTAAGCCAGCGTGGCGGGGTCAAGATTGGCACCGCAAATGATCAGGCACACTTTTTCATCGGCACACGGCTTGTATGCGCCGCTGTGCAGCGCCGCCAGTTTGGCGCGCTTGGCTAAGCTGGATACTTCAGGTAAAAACACCTCGCAGCGCACTTTCAGCTCTTTGGCCGCAGCTAGGGCCGCAATGCCTGCGTTGCCGCCAGATGCAATCACCACACCGCTGGCTGGAATCGGGTTTGACAGCAAGCGGTTCAACATGCCGCGCGCCTTGAAGCTGCCGCCTGTTTGCAGGTGTTCCAGCTTGAGCCAGACTTCAGCGCAGTCAACACCCAACGCCTTACCGGGTAATTTCCACAGCGGCGTTTGACGAATGAAGTGGCTGTAGTTTTCTGCAAAAACTGCGCTATAGCGACGAATCGCGTCGTGGCTTACATCAAGCATGAAGATGGTTTAAAAATGATTCAAAAGTGGCTCAGGGTGACAAAATGCACGGTTTTCAAGCATCAAATACCGCTCTAACGCAACAAATTCGTGCGCAATTAGCTATTATTTTCATAGCGTTGGTCAGTCTCTCATAAATGCTGATGCAAGGCGCTTTGAGTTGACTTGATCTCCACGCCCTGCGAATCAAGCTTCAAGCCTTTGGGCAGCGGGAACTTGATGGTCTCTTCAATGCCGTCCATCTTGCGAATCGACACCGCGCCCAACGCCTTGATGCGGTCAATCACCTGCTTGACCAGCACTTCGGGTGCAGATGCGCCAGCCGTTAAGCCGACTTTGGCCTTGCCTGTAAACCAGGCTTCTTGCAACTCACTGGCATCGTCGACCATGTAAGCCTCAGTACCCAGTTTGGCAGCCAGCTCGCGCAGGCGGTTGCTGTTTGAACTCGTTGGGCTGCCGACCACGATCAACAAGTCAACCTGCGGCGACATGACTTTGACGGCGTCTTGCCGATTTTGTGTGGCGTAGCAAATGTCCTGCATTTTTGGCGAGCGCACCAGCGGGAAACGCGCTTTGACGGCAGCGGTAATCTCGGCTGCGTCGTCCACGCTTAGCGTGGTTTGCGTGACGACCGCCAGCAACGTCGTTTGCAGCGGTGCAATGCGCGCGACATCGGCCACGTCTTCGACCAGGTGAATGCCGCTGTCAAGCTGGCCCATCGTGCCTTCAACTTCCGGGTGGCCTTTGTGGCCAATCATGATGAACTCATAACCTTCTTTGTGCAGCTTGGCCACTTCAACGTGCACCTTGGTCACCAGCGGGCAAGTGGCGTCAAATATCTGAAACCCACGCCGCCGCGCCTCCTGCTGAATCGCCTTGCTGACGCCGTGCGCACTGAACACCAGCGTGGCACCGGGCGGCACATCGGCAAGCTCTTCAATAAAAATCGCGCCCTTTTCTTTCAGGTCATTGACGACATAAGTGTTGTGAACAATCTCGTGGCGCACGTAAATGGGTGCGCCAAATTTGGTCAGCGCGCGCTCAACGATTTCAATCGCGCGGTCAACGCCTGCGCAAAAGCCGCGTGGTTCGGCAAGAAGGATTTCTTGGGGCAGAGTCGTCATAGGACACCTATTACTTGCACTTCAAAAGTCACGCGCTGGCCAGCTAAAGGATGGTTAAAGTCAAACTGAACAGCCCCTGCAGCGTCACCTTCAGCGCCTTTTACCTGCACCACACTGCCAGCATACTGCCCTGCCCCATCGGGCGTAGGGAACTGCACCACATCGCCAAGCTTGTAAGCCTCATCAGGGTCGCCCAATTCGTTGAGCAGTTTGCGCGCTACCCACTGCACCAGGTCGGCATTGCGGTCGCCAAAGGCGACGCCTGCGGGCAACTCAAACGAAGTGTGGGTGCCTTCCGGCAAACCGAGCAAGTGCTGTTCAATAGCTGGTGACAACTGGCCCGTACCCAGGCTCAGTGTTGCGGGCTTGCCGCCAAAGGTGTTGATGATGTCCACTGCGTCGGGCCCGGACATGCGGTAGTGCAGGGTCAAGAAAGACCCGGCTTCAATCATTGGAGTCGCCATAGGCTGATTAACGGACATAAAACTCTTGGGTCTTGGGCTGAAGAACAAAAACTGTTTGTAAACTGCCCCTATTGTAGAAAGTTAGCCGTTCAATCATCCCATGCTGCTCAAAGACCTGCCCCTCGATGCCCGCCCGCGTGAAAAACTGCTGGCGCGTGGCCCCGGCGCACTGAGCGACGCGGAGCTGCTGGCGCTGCTGCTGCGCACCGGACTGCCGGGAAAAAATGCGCTGCAGATGGGGCAGGAGCTGATCAGCACTTTTGGCGGCGTGTCCGGTTTGCTCAACACACCTGCAGAAGCCCTGAAAAAAATCAAGGGCCTGGGCCCGGCCAAGCGTGCCGAGATTGTGGCGGTGCTTGAGTTGGCCAGGCGGGCACTGGCCAGCCAACTGCAAGAAAAAACTATTTTTCGTAACCCGCAGGCGATACGCGACTACTTGCAGCTACAGCTGGGTAGCCGTGAGCATGAGATTTTTGCAGTGCTGTTTTTGGACGCGTCGCACCGCCTGATTGTGCTGGAGGAAATGTTTCGCGGCACATTGACGCAGACCAGTGTCTACCCACGCGAGGTGGTGGTACGCGCCCTGGCCTTGAACGCCGCCAACGTGATACTGGCACACAACCACCCCAGCGGCAGTGCGCAGGCGTCACGCGCTGACGAGGCCATCACGCAAACCCTAAAAGCGGCGCTGGCGTTAGTTGACGTGCGGGTGCTGGACCATTTCATCGTGACAAGAACTGAAGCGGTGTCGATGGCTGAACTGGGACTGATGTAAGGCTGTACCAGTACCAGCGGCAGTCAGCACGTGCCAGCAGATGCTCAGCCGTTCAGGTTGGTGCTAAACCGTCTCAATGCCCGATTTGACAAACGTGAGTCGGTAGCAACTCGTAAAACCACCGCTCGCCACTGGCTGCGTGAATTGCGCTCCGTGGATTTGAGCAATCTTGCTCACCACCCGATGACCCAAACCCAACCCAAGCGCCATTTCCTGGCCATCAGTAGCATCAGCAGAGTGCCGGACAAATTTTGCGCCAGGTGGCCCGTTGTCACACACCTGCAACCAGCGATCCTTCAGATTCAGATGCACTTCAACAAGGGTGCCAGCGGGGGTATGACTGAGCGCATTCTCCAGCAAATTGCGTAAAGCCAGCGCCAGCAAAATCGGGTGGCCTGACATCAAAAATGCACCACTGCTCTCCAGACCCAGGCGATGGCCACTACGCGCCGACCTCTGCGCAAATTCTGCAATCTCTCGCCTTGAAATCGCGTCCAGGTCGAGTTGTTGGCCCGCTTCTTCCATCTCTGTGCGGCTGGCCCGCGCCAGCGCCAGCAAATGCGACAGCACCTGACCTGCGCGCAGCGCATCGCGCTCGAGTTGCTGCAATTGCCGCTCATGCTCAGCGGGCGACAGTGTTTGTCGCAGTGCGCGAGCCTGCAGGTTAATGGAAGCCAACGGCGTACGAAGTTCGTGTGCAAACTCATTGGCAAGATCACGCTCTCTGGCTACAGCCGCCTGATAGCGGCTAGCCAGTGTGTTGATGGAGTTCACCACGGCTCGAAACTCTTCATGGCGCCCTTGATTTTGCAGGGGCTCAACCTTGCTAATGTCCAGTGCATCGACTGCTCGGGACAAATTGTATAAAGGTCGCAAGCCTCTGTGAATGGCCAAGCCGAGAGCCAGCGCCACCACCGGCAGCAGCCAAAAACCGGGTTCGGCAATCTGCTCGGCAATGTCCTGTGCCAAATCATCACGCTCGCTCAAACTTAGTAACACTGCTACTTTGGTCTCGCGGCGCGGACCGTCCCATCGGCTAAACACCCGCCAGGCCAGCGGCGGGCTTCCCAGTTGTAGGGTTTCAAAACCTTCGGCTTCGGTAAACGGCACGGGGGCGGCCTCCCCACGCCGTATCAAAACCTGGCCAGAGCCGTCCCAAACGACCAAGCTCATGGAACGCTGGTAATCATGGCTTTTCAACTCGCCCATGCCGGGCAGTGTGTTGATATTTTTTCGGCCCACTTCTGAAGCTATAGGCAGCGGATTGACCTGCCCCGCAAGCTGGAGCAGCGCAACACTGGCCAAGTGGCCATCTGTCAGTTCATCGGCCTCGTGCACTCCGGTTCGGTAGCCCAGCACTACAAACGCACCCCAAACCAACAGCAGCGCCCCCAGCGTCCAGGCCATGAGCGACAGCGTGAGCGAGCGTTGACTGATCACACGGCGTCCTCTGCCACGAAATAGCCCACGCCGCGCAAAGTGCGAATGAGTCCGCCACCGAGCTTTTTACGCAGATGGTGCACGTGCACTTCGACGGCGTTGCTTTCCAGTGCGTTGTCCCAGTTGTAGAGCCGGGCTTCAATCTGCGTGCGCGACAAAACCCTGGGCCTGACCTCGACGAGTGCCAGCAGAATGCCAAATTCACGTGCAGACAAGGACACCGCTTGCCCGGCAAGTCGCACTTGGCGTGCTGCAGGGTCAATCTCCAATTCGCCACAACGCAGCAGCGGCTCGGCTCGCCCTAGCGAGCGCCTGCGCAGGGCGCGCATGCGTGCGGCCAACTCATCCGGATCAAACGGTTTGGAGACATAGTCGTCAGCGCCCATGTCGAGCGCCTGAATGCGCGACGCGACATGGTCGCGAGCCGTCATGATAAGCACGGGCATTGCCTGGTCCGGAAGCAGCCCAGGCGCAGCCCTGCGCAAGCGCCGCAAAATTTCTGCGCCATCGCCATCGGGCAGACCCAAATCCAGCAACACCATATCAAATGGCTCGGTACAAAGGGCCAACCAAGCATGGGAGATGCAGGTGGTGATGTCCGCCGCCCAGCCTAGCTGGCGCAGATGCAAGCCCAACCCCTCGGCAATGCCTTTGTCGTCTTCAATCACCAATACACGCATATATCCATTTTGCTTGAGGCGGCAAGGCCCAGCTTGTCAATTTTGAGTACCGTAGCAAGTTCTGCGGGCGTTAAGGAAGACTTAAGACAGGCCGGGCAAGCTTGGCGACATGCAAAAAAACTCGACCTGGCGGCTGTTACCCGTCACGCTTATCCTGACGTTGATGGTGCTGACGTGGGACGTATCAGGACTTGACCTGAGCCTGGCGCGATGGTCTGGTGGACCGTCAGGCTTTGCGCTGAAAGACCATTGGTTTTTGGTGAATTTCTTGCATGACGGAGTGAAAAAGTTGGCTTGGCTGCTGCTGATGTCCTTGTGCCTGGCGGTCTGGTGGCCACCGGGGCGCTTTGGCAGCATAGACATCAGCCGCCGCATGCAGATAGCGGTGACTGCCTTGCTGGCGGCCGCGGCAGTGGTCTGGCTTAAATCGTTCAGTGCCGTCAGCTGCCCCTGGGATCTAAAAGAATTTGGAGGCCTGGGCTACTACCAATCACACTGGGCAAATTTTTTTCACCCAGACGGCGGCAGCGGTGCCTGCTTTCCAGCGGGCCACGCCGTCAATGGGTTTGCCTTCATCGGCAGCTACTTCGCGCTGCGCCACGCCGCGCCAAAAGCAGCGCGCTGGTGTTTGGCAGCGGCAATTGCTGTCGGCTTTGGACTGGGGCTGGCGCAGCAGCTGCGCGGCGCGCACTTTATGAGCCATACGCTTTGGAGCGGTCTGCTGTGCTGGTATAGCGCCTTGGCAATCGATGCCGCCTTGCCTTACGCCGTGCGTGCGGCGCGGCAGGAAAACCGTATACAAGGCAAGTCTCCTGCTGCTGCAGTGCGCCAGGTCGCCGCAGGTCTGGCGAAACTTGCCAAAGCCAGTAGCCCCAACTTGCACAAGCCTGTCTGGCCAGCGCTGGCGGCCAGTTTGTGGATGGGCACTGCTGCAAACCTGGCGCTATGGCAGGCGCTTGAAAGGCTGCAAGCCCAAGGCTCAACGTCGCGTATTTTTGCGTTGTCTCTGGCGCTGATCATCTCTGCCGTTTTGGCCAGCCTGCTCAATTTATTAGCCTGGCGCTGGATGTTCAAGCCGGCAGTCATATTGCTTTTACTCACGTCCAGTCTGGGCGCTTACTTCATGCTCAGCTACCGCATCGTCATAGACCCTACGATGCTCATCAATGTGCTGCGAACCGACAGCCGCGAAGTCGCTGACCTGCTGAGCAGCAAGCTGCTGGTTACTGTGCTTGTCTTAGGATTATTGCCATCGATTTTGGTATGGCGCTGGCGGGTTGACTTTGGACTGTGGCAAAAGCGTATTTTGCAAAACCTGGTCCTAAGTGGTTTTTTTCTGCTGACGGCGATTGTGCTGGTGGTGGCCAGTTTTGGCCCACTGTCATCAGCCATGCGAAACAACCATGAGCTGCGCTACCTCATCAATCCGCTCAACAGCTTGTATGCCGCCGCTTATGTAGCGGCCAAACCGCCAAACCGGGACGATTTGCCGCTGGAGCCGCGAGGTCTGGACGCCAAAGTCAAGCAAGTGCCGGGCGCCCGGCCGCCTTTGCTGATGCTGGTGCTGGGCGAAACTGCACGTAGCGGTAACTTTGGCGTCAACGGCTATCCCCGCAACACCACACCCGAACTCGCCAGCCAAGACATCGTGAGCTTTACCAACGCCTGGTCTTGCGGCACCAGTACAGCAGCCTCGGTGCCCTGCATGTTTTCGGGTCTTGGCCGCACCGGGTATGAAGCCCGCACACGCAATGCAGAAGGCCTGCTGGACGTGGTCGCACATGCTGGAATGGCGGTGCTCTGGCTAGACAATCAGTCCGGCTGCCAGGGGGTTTGCGCCCGGGTCGGCAGCGTTAGCACCGCCAATCTAAAGCACCCCACACTGTGCCCCGGTAACGAATGCTTCGACGGTATCCTGCTAGAAGATCTAGACGCCCGGATTGCCGCACTACCCGCCGACAAACGCAACAAAGGTGTCGTTTTGGTGTTGCACCAGATGGGCAGCCACGGGCCAGCCTACCACCGGCGGTCACCAGCCACACATAAGCGCTTTTTACCGGAATGCACCGATAACTACCTGCAAAATTGCAGCCAGGCTGAATTGGTCAACGCCTACGACAACAGCATTGCTTACACCGACCATGTGCTAGCTTCAGCGATTGACTGGCTGAAGTTGCAGCAAGCCTTCTTTGACCCGGCCATGGTGTACGTCGCCGATCATGGTGAATCGCTGGGCGAAAACAATCTATACCTGCATGGACTACCCTGGCTGGTGGCACCCGATGTGCAAAAGCATGTCCCCTGGATTACCTGGATGTCGCCTGCCTTTGCGCAGCGCAATGGTTTGAGCAGCGCATGCTTGAAGGCCCGCGCAAACATGCGTTTGACCCATGACCATTACTTTTCTTCAGTGCTTGGTTCACTCGCTATTCAGACGGATGTTTACCAACCGACGCTGGATGCCTACGCAATGTGCAAAAGCCAAGCAACGTTTTCCCGGGAAAGCCCACCAGCGTAGGCACACGCCGTCCGTGGCATAGCCGGGCCTTTCACAAATGCGCCGCACCTGTTGATCGCAACTTGCACTAGGATCACGCACTTCGACATCGCTATGAACCCGTTCTTTGCATGAAAACACCTCATCCTCAGTCAAGGACAAGCGCACGCTCAGCTTCTATTAGAGACTTGCGGGATCTCAAGGCTGTCAAATCGCAGATGCTAGCCATTCAAAAGCAGGCCCATGAGCTTGAAAACGCTCGCAACGCTGCTGTTGCCAGAGCAAACGCTGAAAAAGATTTCTTTGCGCGAGCGGTTGGCCCCATCAAACCATTGCCGGCCCAGCACCAGCCCGGCCACCGCGCCAGTTTGCCCCGGGTGGCCACTGCGCCCATCGCCGTACAACACCAGCTGGACGAACAAGCCGTGATGCAGGAAGCGTTGTCGGATGAGTTTGACGTGGAGACGCTGCTCGATACCGACGACGCGCTGAGCTACCGCAGGCCGGGTATCGGCACCGACGTAACCCGCAAGCTGCGCAAAGGCGGCTGGAGCATTCAAGGCCAGGTCGATTTGCACGGCCTGCGGCGCGAAGACGCACGCCAGGCGCTGGTGGACTTCATCAAAGACGCCGCCCGTATGGGGTGGCGCTGCGTGCGCGTTGTGCACGGCAAGGGCCTGGGCTCGCCAGGCAAAACGCCCGTGCTGAAAGGCAAGGTGCAAAGCTGGCTGATTCAAAAGCAGGAAGTGCTGGCCTTTGTGCAGGCCAGGCCAGCACACGGCGGTGCGGGAGCACTGGTGGTGCTGCTGGCGCAGAACTAGAGAGTCAGGTCGCTTACTATTAATTCAGTAGCTACTGGTGCACGTCATCATTGGGCAGAAGGCACTTTTGACACTTGAAGTGGTAACTGCTGTCCTGCACATTCTAAAAAGTTTTATAACTGCACTCAGCAAGCTGTAGACCTACAGCAACTGTCTGAAAGCTATCCGCTGCTGAAAGTTGTGCGCAATTACAGTGTTTGACAGGGCAAGCACTGATTAGCCATATCCTATGAAAGCCATTGAACCTATTGTTTGGCACTCGCTCCAACAGAGTGCTAATATTTAGCTTGAATACAGTTGCCAAAAGGAGTTTCGCTGTGTCCTCTGCCTCTTATTTAATTGCTGCCCCCGCTTTAGCCGCATCAACAGGTGTTGCCAACGCAAATCCGTGGTCGCTGCTGCCGCCTTTGGGCAATCTGGATGCTTACATTTCAGCCGTTAACCGTTTGCCCATGCTCACTTTGGAGCAGGAGCAGACTTTTGGGCGCGAACTGCGTGAGTCCAATGACATGGCCTCGGCAGAGAAGTTAGTGTTGTCTCACCTGCGCCTGGTGGTGTCAACATCGCGCAAATATCTGGGTTATGGCTTGCCGCACGGCGATTTGATCCAGGAGGGCAACATTGGCCTGATGAAAGCCGTAAAGCGCTTTGACCCGGACCAGGGCGTGCGGCTGGTGAGCTATGCGCTGCACTGGATCAAAGCAGAAATGCATGAGTACATTTTGAAAAACTGGCGCATGGTGAAAGTGGCCACGACCAAGGCTCAGCGCAAGCTGTTCTTTAACCTGCGGTCCATGAAGCAGGGCTACAAGGACGATGCTGATGTGGCCACGCACCGCGACACGCTAAGTGACGACCAGATCAGCCAGATGGCCAAAACGCTGAACGTCAAACGCGAAGAGGTCATTGAAATGGAGCAACGCATGTCGGGCGGCGACGTGTTGCTGGACCCGAGCCCGAGCGACGATGGCGAGGAGGCTTTTGGCCCGATTGCGTATCTGGCGGACAGCGCGCAGGAGCCGACCTCGCTGATGGAGGCTCACGCACGCGACAACCTGGCTACCGACGGCATCGCCACAGCGCTGCAGGGGCTTGACGACCGCTCACGCAAAATTGTGGAAGAGCGCTGGCTGAAGGTGAACGACGATGGATCAGGCGGTATGACGCTGCATGACCTGGCCGCCATTTATGGCGTCAGCGCCGAGCGGATCCGCCAGATTGAGGTGGCCGCGATGAAGAAGATGAAAAAAGTCTTGGTTGAATACGCTTAAACGCTGCAGCTGAAACCTTAACCAACACCGAAAGCCATTGCTGTGAAAACAGCAATGGCTTTTTTATATCTGACGCTTATTTGCCTTTGAGCAGCAAACGAATGTCGCTGGTTAAACCATCTACACCGCTGCCGTAGCGGTTGTACAGACGCAGGCGGCCTTGGGTGTCGTACACGTAATTGCCCGCCGAATGGTCCATGCTGTAGCTGGTGGGGGTTTTGCCGTCTACTTTTTTGTAGTAAATTTTGAAGTCTTTGGCCACCTTTGCCAGCTGCTCCGGGTTGGGACGCAGGGCTAAAAACGTCGGGTCAAAGTTGGCCATGTAGGCTTTGAGGATTTCTGGCGTATCGCGCTCAGGATCGACCGAAATAAAAACGGCCTGCAGCTTGTCGCCGTCGGCACCCAACGATTTTTTAATGCCTGCAAGCTCGGTCATTGATGTGGGGCACACATCCGGGCACTGGGTAAAACCAAAAAACACGACCACCACTTTGCCAGCAAAGTCACGGATACTCCGGGCCTGGCCGTTCTGGTCAGGCAAACCACCGTCTTTGGCGAAATCCTTGGCATAGTCCGCACCGGTCAGGTCAATGCTTTTGAACTGCGGCTTGTCAGGGCTACAAGCAGCCAAGAACAGCGTAAAAAAGCATACAAATAGTGCTTTAGCGCAATTAATACGTGCGCTAGTAGCTCCTGAATTTATAGCAAAAAAGTTCTGCATCGTCGCCCTAAATAAGGTAATGATCCAACAGCAACGCCGCAAACAGCGCCGACAAATGAATCAATGAAAACCGAAACGTCTTGCGCGCCAGCGCGTCTGAGTAATTGCGCCACAGCTTGAAGGCGTACCAGCTAAAACCAAAGCTCAAACCCACCGCGGCGACCAGATACAACCAGCCGCTCATGTGAAACACAAACGGCATGAGGCAAGCCGGAAACAACACCAGCGTGTACAAAAAAACCTGCAGGCGGGTGAATTCATTACCGTGGGTGACGGGCAACATCGGCAAGCCGGCCTTGCGGTAATCTTCAACCCGGTATAGCGCCAGCGCCCAAAAGTGCGGCGGCGTCCACAAAAAGATGATGAGAAAGAGGATCAATGCCTCTGGCCCGACAGTACCGGTCATGGCGGCCCAACCCAGCACAGGCGGCATGGCGCCAGACGCGCCGCCAATCACGATGTTTTGCGGCGTCAGGGGCTTCAGGATCACGGTGTAAACAACCGCGTAGCCGACGAAAGTGGCGAATGTCAGCCACATGGTGAGCGGGTTCACCCACACATACAAAATAACCGAGCCAATTGCACATAAAACGGCAGAAAAACTCAATGTCACCCAGCTGCTAATTTGGCCCTGCGCGGTAGCGCGCATGGCGGTGCGCTTCATGCGGGCATCAATGCCCTGCTCTACCAGGCAATTAAATGCAGCAGCTGCACCCGCCACCAGCCAGATGCCTGCGCAGGCAATCAGCCCCAACTTGAGATCGGCCCAACTGGGCACACCTGGTACGGCCAGCACCATACCTATCAATGCGCAAAACACAATAAGTTGCACCACGCGCGGCTTGGTCAGCACGTAAAACTGTCGAAACTTGGACGGCACGTGCGCGGG
>JAYURC010000167.1:0-14282 GCA_043756405.1 Polaromonas sp. | reverse complement strand
ACTTGCATGGGGTGCAAGGGGTCGAAGGTTCGAATCCTTTCACACCGACCATATGAATCAAGGACTTAGAGTAGAAATGCTCTAAGTCCTTTCTTCTTGGTGTATCAGGTTTACGAAATTGCCCCCACCATCGTCCCCACTATCGCAAAAGCTGGTAGTCGTGTGTCCAAATTGCCTCTACCTGAATTGGTCTTTGATTTGTAGCGCGTGGTCGTTCTGGGTTATTGCTGCAGCGCTTCGGAGTATCTAGCGTGCGAAGATTGGCATCCATTCGGAGAAATCAGGGTCACAAATAAAAGTTTGACGGTACAGGGCGTTGAGGTGGGGCTTACAGCCTAGGGAGACGAGGACTACATCAGTCTGACTGATATGGTCACAATGTTTGAGGGCGGTAGTGTCCTGATCGAATCGTGGTTGCGAAATAAAGACACGGTAGAGTTCTTGGGAGTTTGGGAGCGGTTGAACAACCCAAGTTTTAATTCCCCTGGATTCGAGGGAATTAGAAGTAAGGCCGGATTAAACCGTTTCACGTTGTCTGTCCGCGCCTGGAATCAGGAAACAAATGGGATTGGCTTAATCGCCAAGGCTGGCCGGTACGGCGGAACGTACGCCCACAAAGACATTGCTTTTGAATTCGGCTCCTGGTTGAGCCCAGAGTTCAAGTTGTACCTGATCAAGGAATTCCAGCGCTTTAAGGAACAAGAGGCGCTTTCCGGCGGGCTTGAGTGGAGCATCCGCCGCTAGCTGGCAACAGTGCAATATAGGGTTCATACAGACGTTGTTAAGCAGCATTTAATCCCGCCGCATTTGACTGGCGCGCAAATTGGATTTGTGTATGCCAACGAAGCCGACATTTTGAATAAGGCGTTGTTTGGTATGACTGCCAAAGAGTGGCGCAGCGCTAATCCTGAGGCGGACGGCAATATTAGAGACAACGCAACCATGGAACAACTGGTTGTAATGTCAAGCTTGGAAAGCCAGAACGCGTTGCTTATCCAGCAACAGATGAGCCAGAGCAATAGGCTTGTCATGTTGAATACGTTGGCCAGAGGTCAGCTTGCATCTTTGCTCTCAAACCCAAGTGTCAAGAGCCTGGAAAACAAGCCGCTGCTGAATTAGCTGGGATAAAAAGTATGCCAGCGGCCGCGCTGGCATACAGGCCGTAAGGCCTCTAGCGCCCGTATTACGTGCGTAACCAGCTATCAAACTGTCCGAAATTACTGGACCACTGAAGTGTTGAAAGCTGTACCTCACCGCCGGGTGAGCGATATGCTGAGCCTCAAGCTATCAAGAACAGCAACATGCGTGAATTTTCAATACCAACATGACATCTCAAAGGATAAAACCCCCCGAGTGCATTTGAAAACATCTGTGTGCAAAATCAGCTGTGTAGTTTTGCGTGACAGCCAAATTAGTCGTCTCGACTTGACTTGACAACGCTTCGCTCTGATACACAATCGCGGGATGCTTTCTTCCAACCAATCTGTATTTTCTGACATTCATAAAAGCAACGCTTGGGGCTCAACAGAAAGCGTCTCGGGAAGGGGCTCGGAATTTGCGAATACGGCGCAACTTATTCGTGAACTGCCTTTGCTGCTGCACGACCTGCACGTACGCACGATGCTGGACGCGCCCTGCGGTGATTTCAACTGGATGCAGCACGTCGACTTGGGCAATATCTGTTATCACGGCGTCGACGTCGTTCCAGATGTTGTTCAACGCAACGTAGCTCGGTATGCGCGCGATGTGCGAACGTTCAGCCAACTGGACATTCTCCAGGACGCGATTCCATCGGTTGATCTGATTTTGTGCCGCGATTGCCTGTTTCACTTTTCGCATGTCGATGTGTTTCGTGCGCTACGCGCATTTGCCGACAGTGGGTCGACGTGGCTTTTGACAACCACTCAAATCTATCGAGGCCTGCCGCGCAACGGCAATATTGTCACGGGCCAGTGGACACCGATCAACCTGGAACTGCCGCCTTACAACCTGCCGCCGCCGCGCCGCTTGCTGCTTGAAGGCAATGTGACGGAACTCATCACTTATACGCAGCCTGATGGCTCGACGTTGGAGTTCCCGCAGAACGATCGATGCCTCGGGCTGTGGTTACTGGCCGACGCGCGCGAGTGTCTTGCACGTGCTGGTGGCTGACTTGTTCAACCTAGCGCCTTTGAGCGCTCGTCCCAGTACGCCATGTAGGCGGAACGATAAGGCTCTCCAAGATTCATGAAATGAACGAGCAAGGACGCAGTAGTCGCCAGAAATGGCGGGGTGTTAAAAGCCAAGTTGTCGAGCACGTGCGCCTCCCCGACACATCCTATAGCCGACAGCGCCTGGTTGATGTAGTATTGATCGCCCTGGCTGCTGTACACGCCGGACTTGTCTTCGACTTGACTGATCTGTTCGCAAATCGAGTTCAGTAGTTCGGCGTTTCCTGCAGTCTGGCGAAAGCCCATGATGCCGGAGTTAACAGGCCAATCGCCAACGTCTTTTGCGAATAAAGTGTCACGGCCCTCGAGCAGGGGTTCAATACGTTGAACCTGATTGACACACAAAACATCCGCATCTACCCAAATCACCCATTCGTGATCTGAAAAATGGCGCTGCAAAAGCCACGGTTTTGCCCATGATCCAAACATGCCAGTGCTCTCTAGCTGGGCGGGTAACTGTCTATGCACATGATAGGTATAACCATGTCGTTCGCAGTAGCGCTTTAGGTTGTGTTCAGAAACGCGTCCATAACTGACAATATGGTGGCTGTAAAAGGTAACAAACGCGATCCGGCAGCCCGGGTTGTAGCAGCTTGTCGTATCGTTGGAGAGGGCAGGGTACGCTGCTGCCTGCAGAACCGGAGCACCATCAATCAATGCAGCATTGACCTGCTTGACTAGCATTGCTTGCAGGTTGAGGTCGTGCAGCATGTACGATATGGGATCGTCATCCGATGGCAAAGGCCCAAGGCTCACAGCAAAAGCGTGGGCATTGAACCAATTCATCATGCGCCAGCTGATGTGCGTGTATGTGTTGTCGATCACCACATTGCAAGGCAGCAGGTCTAACGCACGCCATAAGTTGGCCCCATCTTCCTCTTTGTAACTCTGTAGGAGTTTCAAGCTCGAATCGGTCATGAGCGCATGCACTAACGCGCGATTTGCCGCCGTGTTGCGGAAAACCATCATGTTGGTGAGTGGCTTGCTTGGACCACCATTGGCAGACGGCCCTTCGACCACTAGGAGGTCGCGCCCTGCCATCAGGCGGTCGAGATCCACGGGTTTGAAGATGGCACTGTCGTCGTCGATAAACAGCAACCAGTCGTTTTCGGCCAAACCACGGAGGTGTCGCAGAATCTGTCCGTACTTGTAGAAGTCGCGTTGAACAAAATGACAAATGTGGTGAGCCTCAATCCACTGATGTGGATAGCCGTAAAGTCGACAGTAGTGGCTGTGGTTGCGCAACACGGGTTCGTCTAGACCACGACTGAAAAACGTCAGGCAAAGGGGCATTGTTGGCTTTCTATAGTGCGTGGGTGCAACTAACTGATCAGTTTAACGTGGGGGTTGTCTATGAAAACTTGCAAAGGGTGCACGGGGCAAGGGTTCGAATCCTTTCACACCGACTATGCTCAACTCAACTAAGTTCTGATTTAACCGCCTGGGCTTTTTTATTCGCGTAATTTGGCACTTAGTCAAGATCCATCACGTGAAAGTCAAACTTGTTGGCGCGGCGGTTTGCAAAATACAGCTTGAGGGTTTCTTTGACTGTCTTGAAAGCAATCTCTTCCCAGGGAATTTCTGCCTCAGTGAACAGCTTTGCTTCAATGGTCTCGCTGCCTGGATTGAAAATGTCGCTCAGTAATTTTGCCCGGTAGAACAGGTGTACCTGGCCAACTTTGGCCACGTTCATCAGTGTAAAGAGGCTCTGCATTTCAAACTGGGCGCCAGCTTCTTCTACCGTTTCTCGCGCAGCGCCGTCGGCGGTGGTCTCACCTAATTCCATAAAACCTGCAGGCAATGTCCATTTGCCCCAACGCGGCTCAATATTGCGTTTGCACAGCAAAACCTGCAAGCCATCTTCGCCCCAAGTGGGTACGGTGCCAACCACGTTCAGCGGGTTTTCATAATGCACTGTTTGGCATACCGTACATACCGCTCGCGGTTTGGCGTCACCATCATCTGGCAACCGGTAGACAACCAGGCTGCCACAAGCCCGGCAGTGTTTGATAGAGAGGCGATTCATGGCCTCAGTGTAGTGGGTCTAAAAAGTTCAAAACACCGAAACGGGGTGCGCAAGTGCGGTAGACGAATAGCATCTGAATGTATTAATACCTTTGGCCCGCTATGTTATTCATAGCTTGCGGCGCATGTATTTGTTGGGGTACAGCCCTAATTCATGCTTGAAAAACGACTTTTCAGGTTGTTTTTCACCGTTTGACAGGTCATAACTCCTGGCGCGAACCAGCTCAGACCTGGGTAGTTTTACCGTGCTTTTCGATCAGTGCTTTGGCGGTGTCAAGCAGCTTTTTACCGTCAAAGCCTTTCTTGTTCATGTCTTCAACCCACTCGACTTCGACGGTGCGGGCTTTGCGGCGGAAGTCTTGCGCCTCAGCCACACTGATGGTGTAGATGGCGTTGCCGCGGTCACTTGCTGACTTTCTGCCGCTGCCGTCGTTGCCTTGCTGGGTTCTTCCAAGAAGAGCTGATGTAGCCATGCCAGAGTTGTTGTCGATGATCTTTTTCAGATCAGGCGCCAGGCTGTTGTACTTGGCTTTGTTCATCGCCATCACAAAAGTGGTCGTGTACAGGCTGCCACCAGCCGGATCAAATTCGGCATGAAACTTGGTCAACTCATTGACCTTGACCGACGGGACAACTTCCCACGGAATCACGCAGCCATTGATGGTGCCCTTGCTCAGTGCATCTGTAATAGCTGGCAGCGGCATGCCAACTGGCGTCGCGCCCAACACACCTAAAAGTTTTGTGACCTGACGGGTCGGGCCGCGCATTTTCATGCCGCGCAGGTCGCCGATGGATTTAACGGCTTTGTCGGTGGTGTGGATGACTCCAGGTCCGTGGACTTGCAACGCCAGCACTTGGGTGTCTTTGAATTCGTCGCTGGCAACGGTAGAGAAGTACTCCCAATAGGCTTTTGAAGTGGCCTCGGCATTGTTCATCATGAAAGGCAGCTCAAACACCTCGGCACGCGGAAAGCGCCCAGCCGTGTTGCCAGGCAGCGTCCAGACGACATCAACCACACCGTCTTTGGCCTGGTCGTACAGTTGCACGGGTGTGCCGCCCAGCTGCATGGCGGGATAGCCTTCAAACTTGATACGACCGCCAGATTCTTTTTCAACTTTTTCCATCCACGGCTTGTGCATTGACAACCACACATTGGACTGGGGCGACATGAAAGTATGAAATTTGAGCGTCACAACCTGCTGGGCAATGCCAGAAAGTGCAGGTGCGCCCAAAACAGCGGCAGCGCCAGATTTAAGAAGCGTACGGCGAGCGATCATGGAGGTTCCTTAGAAAAAAAAGCCAAGTGAAAACGACAATTTGATTTAAGGGCATTCAAGGCGTTTGCAAACCCGTGAATGCCCAATGACCGAGCTGACATATCAGCGCCAAAAATCAGGACACGCACTTAACAAGCCACAACGACATACCCGGAAAAAACAGCAGCAATAGGGTGCGCAATGTGTCGCTGATCAAAAACGGTATGACGCCTTTGTAGCTTTCTTTGATCGGGACGTCTTTGGCCAGACCGTTAACGACGTACACATTCAGGCCTACGGGCGGGGCGAGCAGGCCAAAACCCACAGTCATCAGCACCATGATGCCAAACCAGAGCGCTACCGACTCTTTGGGCATGCCAAAGTCAAGCCCCATCACCATTGGAAAAAAGATGGGGATTGTGAGCAACAGCATGGACAGCTCGTCCATCACCGCGCCCAACACCACGTAAAAAAGCAAAATGGCTGTCACCACCATGAAGGGAGACAAGCCCCAACTACCGACCACCGCTGCGAGCTGGTTTGGCACCTGGGTTAAAGCCAGCGCTGAGTTCATCATGTCAGCGCCAATAAAAATCAGAAAAATCATGGCGGAGCTTTCAGCAGTCGCATAAAAGCATTTTATGAACTTGGCCCATGTCAACTCGCGCCTGAGTAATGCTGCCAGCAGTGTGGCCGCTGCACCCACAGCCGCACCTTCAGTCGGTGTAAAAAAACCGCCGTAAATACCGCCAAATACCAATGTGAATATCAGCGCGATCGGCAACACACCGACAGCTAGAGCGGAAGAAACTTTTTCGCCTGCGCTATCCACTTCAGGTGCCTGGCCGGGCACGACTCGTACATAAATGGCAATCGCCACGATGTACCCCACCATAGCAATCAAGCCGGGCACCATGGCGGCTGCAAACAGCTTGGAAATGTTCTGCTCGGTCAAGATAGCGTAAATCACCAAGGGAACTGAGGGTGGAATCAAAATGCCCAGCGTACCGCCTGCGGCCAGTGTGCCTGTTGAAAGGCGGCCTGAATACCCGTGACGCTTCATTTCAGGCAGGGCCACGCTGGTAATGGTTGCTGCAGTAGCCACCGATGAACCGCAAATGGCACCAAATGCGGCGCAAGCCAGTACCGATGCCATGGCCAGACCGCCTTTGAAGCGTGCCATCACAGCCGCGGCAAATCGGAAAAGTGCCTTGCTGATGCCGCCTTGCGTCGCAAAGTGACCCATCAAGATAAACAGCGGTATAACTGACAAGTCGTAGCTGGCAAAACGCGCAAATGCCTGCGTGTTCAAGAAGCTTGAAAATGGCCCCCACCCGGTTTGCATGACGTAGCCGATGCTGCCCGCCACAAACATGGCGACGGCAATCGGCACGCGAATCGCCATGAAGACCAGCATGATGCCAAAAATGGTGGCGGTCAAACCCAGCGCGCTCATGACTTGGCCTGCGCATTGGATGAAAAACCGAACAGCGCCTGATGCAAGCCAATGACCATGGTTAAAACAAAGGGCGGCACCATGCAGGCATAGGCTATCCATTCTGGAAAGCCAATAATTTGCGTCTCGGAATTCGTGCGCCAGGAATTAAGCCCCCCCAGCGACGTGCGCCAAGCCAGCAGTGCAAACAAAAGGGCCACTAGCAATGCGCCGATGCGGTCTAAACCCGCATTGGTTTTGACGCCGAACCTTGATGAGAAAAAATCAACAATGATGTTGCCGCGCTGCACCTGACAAAACGGCATGAAAAGCGCAATCGCAGCGCCTGCTGCCACACCGGTCAACTCAAAATCGCCTGTGATGGTGATGCCCAACGTGTTACGCCCAATCAGGCTGGCGCAGGTCATCAGGGTGATCACAGTTAACAGCAGACCCGCCAAAATGGCGCAAAGTTTGGCCAAGATTTCCAACAATTTCAAAAGTTTCTCCGGCTGGTCAATTCATGCGTCAGTTGACTTTAACGGTCAGCGTGCCCAGGCCAGCCACACCACCTACCATTGTGTCGCCAGATACAACAGCTGCCACACCCTCAGGCGTTCCGGTATAAATCAAGTCTCCGGGCAACAGTTCCCAGGCAACAGACAGATGCTCAATGGTCTCAAGCACATTCCAGATCAATTTGGCAACATTGCTGCGTTGGCGGTCTTTGCCGCCCACTTGCACATAAAGCTCGGCGTTGTTCACATCACCGGCGCTTGCTACAGGCGTGATGGGCCCAATCGGGGCTGACTGGTCGTAGCCCTTGCCGACGCACCAGGGGCGGCCTGCCTTTTTCATCTCGCCTTGCAAGTCCCTGCGCGTCATGTCCAGGCCCACGGCATAGCCGTAAATATGCTTGTGAGCGTCCGCGGCCTTGATGTTTTTGCCACCTGTACCGATAGCTACAACCAGTTCAATTTCATGATGCAGGTTTTTTGTCAGGCTGGGGTAGGGGATTTTGCCCGTGGTGCCTGCCTCAACTGCCACGATGGCGTCAGCAGGCTTTAAAAAGAAAAACGGCGGCTCGCGCCCCGTAAATCCCATTTCTTTGGCGTGCTCTTCATAGTTGCGGCCAACACAATAAACGCGATGGACGGCATAGCGGTCTGTACTGCCTACAACCGGTACTGAAACGATGGGTGGCGGCGTGAAAACATAATTTACCGAGTTTGTCATGACATTCTCTCTTCTCTGTGTATGGCCAACGACTGGCGTACTGGCCGGTCTGAAAACTGAACAGCGCACAACCTGATGCTGAACCCATTTGTGCAGTGTGCCACGACGGAATCACGAAATGGTCACGCGGGCCGAACTGATACACAACAGCGTTGCCCTGGTGTTCGGCACTCACGCTGCCGTAACCTTCCGCCCCGCTGAACACTGCGCCATCAGTTTGGCGGTACGGCTTGCCATTAAAACCAGCAGGTAAGCGTTGCATGAAGGTGGCCATGGTAGGCATGGGTGGGCCGCTGGCGGCGGAGTTGATGTAGCGCAGCTTGACGCCGTCCCAGGCATCGACCTCTTCATGCTGCTCTAAATTGTGTAGCGCCTCACGCGTACGTTCGAAAGGGTAGCTGAAAATGGGCGATGTTTGACCAAAGGGCGCATCGTGCCGCACGGGCAGTATGTTGGCCCCGTACTTATGGATGTTGACGCCCTCAGGTTTGGTCACGGCCTGGCTCGATGTGCTGCCATTTTCAGCAAAACCCGCATCAAAAAATCTGAGTATCGGGATGTCCGCACCGTCCAGCCACACCACGGGTTTATCGACATCATGACCATGATGAACACGATCGTGCCAGGTCCAGCTCGGGATAATGATGAAGTCGCCTGGCTGCATTTTTGTACGCTCACCATCAACTGCGGTACAGGCATCGTGACGCTCCGCTCACTCGATTTTGATACCTCGCGTAGCTATGATGTCCGCCATGATGGCTGTTTCACTTTTCACACGCCCAACCAATCCTTCGGGCGATGTGCCTACTGCCTGCCAGCCTTGGTTAAAGAGTTTTTGACGGGTGTCGGCGTCACGAATGATTTTGGAAATTTCAGCGTTCAAACGGGCTTGAGCCGCCTTGGACAAACTGACTGGGCCGACAAGCGCGGTCCAGACCTCTAGGTTGAAGTTACTGATACCAGAATCTGCCAGCGGTGCAATTTCAGTTGCTAACGGACTGCGCCCACTGGTCAGGCCAATCGCCTTAAGCTTGCCAGCCCTGATTTGCGGCAAAGCAATACCCGGCGGCACCAGCGCCATTTGGATCTGGCCACCCAGCAGCGCTGTTACAACCTGCGGATTACCCTGGTAAGGAACATGAACGGCTTTGACATCACCGGCCTTTGACTTGAGCAGCTCCATGCCCAAATGGCCCACCGAGCCGTTGCCGACAGATCCGTAATTCCATTTGTCACCCGCATTACGCGCTTCGCCAAAAAAAGCACGACCCGACGGCAGATTGGTTGGCGCTACCAGCACCAGCGGTGCAGTTGTCAACAGCGAAATCAGTGTGAAGTCTTTGGCTGGGTCATAAAGTAGCTTGGGGTTCAACAGCTTGGCGGAGGTGAGATTGCCGTTAATGACAACGCCTAGTGTGTGATCGTCATTGGCTTTGGCAACCTGGTCGGCGGCAATATTGCCTGATGCACCGGGTTTGTTCTCAATGATGACGGGTTGGCCAAGTATTTTGGACAAAGGCTCTGCCAATGTGCGCGCTGCCATGTCTGGCGTGGAGCCACCCGGAAAACCTACCACTATTCGCACTGGCTTGGTAGGCCAGACGGCGGTGGGTTCGGGTTTTTGCGAGGATTTTTGGGCTAAAACGTACGTAGAATATGTGCTAGATGCTATAAATAAAATAGCAGAAATAACACTGTAGCTTGGCGATTTCAGGGTCAAAGCGAGATTCTTCATGACGCGATCTTTAAGTAAAAAACCAATATTTAAACAGCTTTAAGCCACAAGCTGAGGCGTTGGATTGATTTGAAATGTGCTCCGGCAAGATAAGTTTGCTTATGTATAGCCAGCGCAGTACATACCCTAGTTAAAAACGCCGGCATGATTCCATTAAAATAGCAATATGGTAAAAAGTTTTAACTTTGGTGAAGCGCCGGGTCATTTGATCCGCCGCGCGCAGCAATTGGCGGTGGCTATTTTTATGGAAGAAACGTCAGGCCACGACGCTACGCCTGTTCAATTCGCCATTTTGAATGCCTTGATGGATGACCCCGGCGAAGATCAGATCACACTGGCAAATCGGGTGGCGTTTGACCCGGCTACGCTTGGCTCGGTGGTGGGTCGAATTGAAGCCAAGGGTTGGGTCACGCGCCGGGCCGACGCTGGCGACAGGCGTCGCAAGCTGCTGTGGCTCACACCGGAAGGCGAAAAGGTGGTGCTTGGCATGAAGCGTGCTGTGAGCAAAGCCCAGCAACGCATCGTTGCACCCCTGGACACCGATGAACGCCAGCAGCTGTCTGCCTTGTTGGCAAAGCTTGTGTCTGGTCACGAAGCCTTGGCGAGTTGAAAACTTAGGCCGACTTGCTCTACTAAAAATCTTGTATTGCGTGGCGAGCAGTTTTACATGCGGCCCGCTTCGGTCTGCGCACAGCGTAATGACAAGTCCGGCCCAGAGTGCGGGCCGTTATGGTTATGTTCTGTATTCGTGACCGGCTAAACGAATGGACTCAAACGTGATAATCGTGGCAATGCAAAACATGGATGAAATCAAAGAACCCCGTCTTTGGATGGCTGATGGCTGGACGGCTAAAGTGCTCAAAAACGAAGACGATGACGGCTGGGCTGTGGCCATGATCAAGGATGGCGAGCCTGAACCCGCCCTGATCGGCCCCTGGACCATGGGCCGCGACAAAAAGAATCCGAAGCCGCTCGACATCAATGCGTTTCACACGCTGGTCAAAACCGCGTCGGAGTTTGTGCGCAGGCACGAGCAGCAACTGTATGCCGAGTTGCACCAGAGCGTGACGGTCACCGCATCTACATTAACCACACCCGCATCCACATTGACGGGTACGGGACGGGTAACGATAAACCTGGACATCGTGCCCGACGAAGATAACCCCTATGCAACCCTGAGCGCGTTTGACGCCGTCGGTGACTTGCTGGCTGAAGTGCGCACGGCGGCATCGTTCAAACTCAATCGCGCAAGCGCCGAACGCTGGGTAGCAAGCAATTTTGAAAAGCCGACATGAACTTTGCGCCTGACCTGGCCGCCGTTACCCACGGTATTCAACTGGCAGTGGCGCCGGTGTTTTTACTCACTGCGGTGTCGGGCATGATCGCCGCAACGGCGAGCCGTTTGGGCCGCATCATTGACCGTGCGCGGTTTTTAGAGAACCGCATTGATATCGGTAATGTCGACGAGCAACGCAGCCTGAAAATGTACGCCGAACTCCAGCAACTCAGGCGCCGGGGCTGGCTGGTCAATGGCTGCATTGCACTGCTGACGCTGTGCGCCATGCTGATAGGCGCGACGATCATCTTGTTGTTTTTGGGTGAGACCAGCGAACTTCCAATCCTGAAAATCGCCACCATCAGTTTTCTGTCAGGCGTGGCTTGTTTTTTGGCCGCGCTCGTTTGCTTTCTGGCAGAAACACTACAAGCCACCAAACTGCTCAAGTTTGCCGAGCTGCCCGTGAAAACTGAATAAACCTGCTAATTTGATAGCTGCCGGTGCCAGGATCTTTTGCGCTAGAGTGCTGTTTGCCTTTGCATATGATCAATAAATTACGGCTACAAATGTATATTGACCAAACAGATCTACACACGGCCAATCAATTGCGGGTAGTAGCAAAGTAAAACAAATGCTTTGCTTTATGCCACCGCTTAAACATTTATAGAAGGAAACTCCATGCTGCTAGACCCTGATGATTGCCAACTTGTATTGGTTGATTACCAAACACGCTTGATGCCCGTGATTTTTGAGAATGAACGCGTCATTGCCAACGCCGTGCGGTTAGCGCGCATGGCGCAATTGCTTCAAGTACCGATCTGGGGGACAGAACAAACACCGGACAAGCTGGGTGCCAATGTTGATGCCTTACGCTCCGCGATTGATGAGGCTGGCGGCAGAATATTAACCAAAGCGCATTTCAGCGCCATGGCTGACGGCTTGGGCGACTGGCTGCGCCCACCCGCGCGCAAACCACCGCAACAAGGCGATCAAAGCCGAGGTAATGCCCGCAGCTTGCCCAAGCATCTGCAAAAGGCAGCGCCTGAGCCAGAAGACGGCAAAAACACCATCGTTATCGCAGGTTGCGAGGCGCATGTTTGCCTGCTGCAAACTGCGCTTGACCTGCTTGAAGAAGAGTACGAAGTGTGGGTTGTAACCGATGCCTGCAGTTCCCGCACAGAGCGCAACCGTGACGCTGCTTTTGATCGTCTGGCGGGCAACGGTGCAGAGCTGGTAACAACAGAGATGGTCGCGTTTGAGTGGCTTCGCAGTGCCGAGCACCCTGATTTCAAAGACGTGCTGGCGCTGATCAAATAAACATCAAAGCGGCGATTAACGCAGTAATTAACGCGGCGCGAGGCGAATCGCGCCGTCAAGACGAATCACTTCACCATTAAGCATGTCGTTTTCAAAGATGTGCTTGGCAAGCTTTGCGTAGTCTTCAGGGGTGCCCAGGCGGCTAGGGAAGGGTACCGACGCAGCCAGCGACTCTTGCACTTCTTTCGGCATGCCAAACATCATGGGTGTGCCAAAAATACCTGGAGCAATTGTCATGTTGCGAATGCCGTTGCGCGCCAGGTCTCTGGCAATCGGCAGCGTCATGCCGACGATGCCGCCCTTTGACGCGCTGTAAGCTGCCTGGCCCATTTGCCCGTCGTAAGCGGCAACTGATGCGGTGGAAATCAGCACACCACGCTCGCCTGTAGCCTCGGGTTCATTTTTCGACATGGCTTCGGCCGCCAGTCGAATCATGTTGAAACTGCCGACCAGGTTAACCGTGATGGTTTTGCTAAACACGCCCAAGCTGTGCGCACCGTTTTTGCCCACTGTCCTTTCAGCCGGGGCAATGCCCGCGCAATTGACCAAACCCATCAGCTTACCCATCGACACCGCTTTAGCCACCACAGCCTGGCCATCGGCTTCCAGGCTCACATCACACTTGACAAATGCACCGCCAATGTCTGCGGCTATTTTCAAGCCTTTTTCAGCCTGCATGTCAGCAATCACCACCGTGGCACCATTGGCAGCCAGCAGGCGTGCCGTGCCTTCACCCAAACCCGATGCGCCGCCAGTAACGATAAAAACCTTGCCTGCGATGTCCATGATGCTTTTCCTGAAAATTTAAAGTTGACGCTGACGTTGACGTTGACGTTGACGCTGACGCTGACGCTGACGCTGACGTTGACGTAAAGTTAACCGTAAATTATGGCGCATAAAAAATGCGCGGTTGCTGTGTGTCAATTTTGAACTGGCGATTGATTACCTTCAATCTTGAACGGAACAACACCCATGAGTCAAGTCCATCCTCAAGCCAGAATAACGCCTCGTACGCGCACCGAGATCAGGTGCTCAACCGAGTCAGCAGGCAAGTTGGCCGAACTCTACAACATCAGCAAAGCATCCGCTCTCAAGCGGAGGGGTCTTGACGATTGCCTTGACCGCGCACCCCGCGCACACGACCTGGGAACGACACTCAGCCCCGCACAAGAGCGGCTTGTGCTGGAGATGTGCAGGCTGTGCCTGTTGCCACTGGACGACCTGCTGAGCTTGACCCAGCGCTTTATCAATCCCAAAGCGTCCCGCGCTGGTGTCAGCCGGTTGCTGCGCCGTGAGGGCACGGCTTCCGCTCGGCTTACTTTTTCAGCTTTGGCCCGAGTGTGCAGGCGGCTGGCCTGACTGTCCTCGCAATCAATAAGGGTTCGCATAATGAATGATGACGACGTTTGATGAGGAGTATTAGTTTAAAAAATTTCAGGTATCAATTTTTGAAAAAATAAAACGATGAGATAAATTCAAGCAGACTAATAGACGTTCAGCACAATTTTTAAAGCTATAAATTCAGTAACTTCTTGCGCCCGTATCTGTTGGTCTACATACTTACTTCGTCCCAAAAATCCTGTCGCCCGCATCGCCCAGCCCGGGAAGAATATAGCCATGATCGTTGAGCTGGCGGTCTATGGCTGCGGTGTAAATGGCGACGTCGGGATGGGCGTTTTGAAGCGCGCTAACACCTTCGGGGCAGGTCAGCAAACAAACAAACTTGATAGATTTGGGCTGCAGTTTTTTCAGGCGGTCTATTGCCGCAATGGCTGAGTTGCCAGTGGCCAAC
>JAYURC010000166.1:0-36267 GCA_043756405.1 Polaromonas sp. | reverse complement strand
AGCAGCGTGGAGCCCACTTTTATGAGCATTCGGGGTGGAATGTTGTTGACGCTGCGCAAGTCGTTTTCAGTCATGCCGACGCGCTTGGCAACATCGCTCACGCTCAGGGTAGTTGGCGCGGTCCAGGCAGTCCAGCTGGCGTACTGGCCCTGGCTGTACGCCTCAAAGTTGCGTTGAAAAACCAGCGCGTTGTCCCAGGGCAGCAGTATCTGTGGGGTACCCGAAGCAATGATGACCGGGCGATGCGCCGAAGGGTTCAGTGCCTTGAAATCTTCAATCCGCACATCGGCCAGTCTTGCTGCCAGCGCCACATCAATGTCGCGGCTCAACTGCACCTGCTGAAAATACGGGTGATTGGCAATCATCGGTAACTCGGTACGAAAAGCTTGTGGGTTGGCCACAATGTTTTTAACCGCTTGAAGTTTTGGCACGTACATGCGTGTCTCGGCGGGCATGTTCAGGTCCAGGTAGCCAGTACCCAAGCCGGCCTTTTTGTTGCGGGCAATGGCTCGGCCCACGCTGCCCTCGCCCCAGTTGTAGGCCGCCAGGGCCAGGTGCCAGTCGCCAAACATGCGGTGAAGCTTTTGCAGGTAGTCCAGCGCGGCGCGGGTTGACGCCAGCACATCGCGGCGGTCGTCCCTGAAGGCGTTTTGCTTCAGGTCAAAGTAGATGCCTGTTGCAGGCATGAACTGCCACATGCCAGCGGCTTTGGCGCTGGACACTGCTTGTGGGTTAAAAGCACTTTCAATATAAGGCAGCAACGCCAGCTCAGTCGGCATCTGGCGGCGCTCCAGCTCTTCAACGATATGAAACAGGTATTTGCTGGACCGCTCGGTCATGCGCTGAATGTAGTCTGGCCGGCTTGAATACCATTGCTCGCGGTCTGTGACCAACGGGTCCTGCAAGTCTGGCATGGCATACCCACGGCGGATACGGTCCCACAATTCTCCGGGCGGCTCAGCGGCGGTAATCTTCATGCTGCTAATCAGACCCGGCATGATGGTCGACAGCGGTGTGTTGGAAATGGGCGGCTTGACAGCAGCTACTACTGGTGTGGGCGCCTGTATTGTGGTGATAACCGGATCGCCCGGCATGCCCGGTTGTGTGGCGCAGCCCGCTAGAAACGCGGTGCAGACAAGGGTTGCGTACAGGTGATAAGGCGTCATTTAAATTGGTTTTTCAGTTGCCGGATGGCCGCAAATACTTGGGCGTCGTCGTGGGCTGCTGCATCAAAGTGCCGGGCAGATGAAATGAGGGTATTTTGCCGGGTACGCAAAAATGGGTTGATCAACAACTCTTGAGCAATTGATGTCGGCAGCGTGGGCAGATTTTGCTGGCGCAAATTTTCGCAATGCGTCTGGTAATTCAGCAAAGCCTGATTGGCAGGGTCAACTGCCACTGCAAAGCGTAAATTGCTGAGCGTGTATTCATGGGTGCAGCAAACCACCGTGTTAGCGGGTAACGCGGCAAGCTTGTCTAAAGATGCCAACATCTGCGCAGGCGTGCCCTCAAACAGTCGGCCGCAGCCGCCTGAAAAAAGCGTGTCACCACAAAACAGCAAAGGCTTGCCGTTGATGTCAGGCGTGTAATAAGCAAGATGACCTGCTGTGTGGCCCGGGACGTCGATAACCTGAAAGTCAAGCCCCAAGGCGTTGACGTTGTCACTTTCATGCAGCGGTGTGTAAGGCTTGGGAATATGTTCAGTAGCCGGACCATACACCGCCGCGCCTGTCGCATCGCGCAACATGTCGACGCCGCCGGTGTGGTCGGCATGGTGATGCGTGACTAAAATTGCGCTCAACTGCAGATGATTGTCTTGCAGCACACGTTGCACTGGCGCTGCAGCGCCCGGATCCACCACCAGCGCTTGCTGGCCATCATGCAGCAACCACAAGTAGTTGTCAGCAAATGCGGGGATGGGGATCAATGTCAGCATGTAGAGATTTTTTATTGCTTTTTGAGGAGCGCTAAATTATAAGTTTGACCGACTGGCTAAAAACCCCGCCTGGAGAGTATCTGCTGGCGTGGGAGCGCGCGCAATTTGACCAGGCGGTGAGCGATATTTTTGGTTATCACGCACTACAGCTTGGCTTTGCAGAGCTGGACGCACTGCGTGCCAACCGCATGCCGCATAAATGGCTGGCGACGCCGTCACTTGACCAAGTTTCAAGCTGTCAGACCGCGTTGGGCGTCTCAAGTTCCCCACAAACTGCTCAATCGGTGGTTGCCATGGTGACTGATGTAGGCGCTTTGCCTTTTTCTTCAAACAGCCTTGATTTATTGATATTGCCGCACACGCTCGAATTAAGCCAGGACCCGCATGCGACGCTGCGCGAGGTCGAGCGGGTGCTGGTGCCTGAAGGCCGGGTCGTTATCAGCGGTTTAAACCCAACCAGTTTGTGGGCCATGCGGCAACGGCGTGCACATTTTTACCAACGCTTTGGCCGAGGTGAGCTGTTTTTGCCCGAAGCGGGCGAATTTATTGGCTACTGGCGTTTGCGCGACTGGTTGCGGCTGCTTAATTTTGAAGTGGAGTCGGGCCGCTTTGGCTGCTACCGTCCGGCCTTTGAGAGCAACAAATGGTTGTCGCGCTTTGAATGGATGGACAAGGCCGGCGAACGCTGGTGGCCCATCTTGGGTGCGGTGTATTTTCTGGTGGCTGTCAAGCGTGTACGCGGCATGCGGCTGCTGGAGCCCGCCTGGAAAACACGCAAGTCTGTAGCGACTGCACCCGTTGCCGTTGCCAACAAAGAGCCTAATTTCAACCTGATAACTCACTTGGCAAAAACACAAACATGACAGAACAACAAACAAACACGTTTGCCCAGCCGGTGGTGATTTACACCGACGGCGCCTGCAAAGGCAACCCTGGCCCCGGCGGATGGGGCGCACTGCTGAGCCAAGGCGGCATTGAAAAAGAAATTTTTGGCGGCGAGTTGGACACCACCAATAACCGGATGGAACTGTCAGCGGTGATCGAGGCACTAGCTGCTCTGAAAAGACCCTGCAGCGTCACGCTGTATCTGGATAGCGAATACGTGCGCAAGGGCATCACGGAATGGATACACGGCTGGAAAGCGCGCGGTTGGAAAACCGCTGCCAAAGCGCCGGTAAAAAATGTTGATTTATGGCAAAAACTTGATGCGATCGTGTCAAGCAGTGGTCATAAGATTGACTGGCGCTGGGTTAAGGGCCATGCGGGTGACCCGGGCAATGAGCGTGCCGACGGTTTGGCTAACAAGGGCGTTGAGCGGGCTTTGGGACGAATCTAGCGCAGCAAACCCGGGCTCTCGTTGTAAAGGCGTCGTAAAGCTACGGGAACGCAAAGAATTGTGATGCCTGAGCAGCACACACCACGCTGGCAACTGCTACATTCGACCCTGTTTAATTCGGCAACAAAGCATGGGTCTCATGGCATCCAAAGCAACCTACTCTGTCCTAGCTGTTATCGGTATTGCAGCTGCGTCAGCTGCCGCCTGGTGGTACCAGCAACCCAAAAATAGCAGCACAACGCCATCGCTTGCATCAGCTGGCTCGGCGGCCAGTGCGCCGCAATCTGCAGCCAGCGGAATGGGCGGCGGCAGACCACCTTCGGTCGAGGTTGCCAATGTTGAGGGGCTTCGACTGACGGATGACACGCAAGCGGTGGGCAGTTTGCGCTCGCGCCGGGGCGTGGTGATCAGGCCAGAAGTCAGCGGGCGTATCACTCAGCTGAACTTTATTGACGGCCAGCGCGTGCGCAAGGGGCAAATGTTGGTGCAGTTTGACGACCAGTTGCAGCAGGCGCAAGTCCAGCAGGCGCTGGCAGAGCTGTCAATTACCCAGGCCAATCAAAAACGCAACCAGGAACTGGTGGCGCAAAACTTCGTCAGCCAGCGGTCTCTTGACGAAAGCACTGCCAACCTGCAAGTGGCGCGCGCCAAGCTGTCGCTGGCGCAGGCAACGGCGGCCCGTTTAAAAATCATTGCGCCTTTTGACGGTATTGCAGGCATTCGGCTGGTTAACGTGGGCGACTACCTCAAGGACGGTGCCGACATTGTCAATATTGAAGACGTCGACGCGATTTTTGTCGATTTCAGATTGCCCGAACGATTTCAGGCCAAGGTCAAGCCCGGACAGACCGCCATGCTGGACATGGACGCACTGCCTGGCCGCAAATTCAGCGCAAAAATTCAGGCGATTGACCCGTTGATTGATGCCAACGGCCGCTCGGTTGGCGTTCGCGGCTGTGTTGACAACCGCCAACTGCAGTTGCGGCCCGGCATGTTTGCGCGGGTCAATGCCGTGTTTGGTGTGCGTGAAAACGCCCGCGTGATTCCTGAAGAAGCCATTCTTCCGCAGGGCGGCAAACAGTTTGTCATCAAGCTGGTGCCAGGCGACACACCGCAAAGCCAAATAAGCCAGCGGGTAGAAGTCAAACTGGGTCTGCGCACCCCCGGCAAGGTTGAGGTGCTTGACGGCCTGGAGATTGGTGACACGGTGGTGGTGGCTGGACAGCAGCGGGTGCCGCGTGACGGCATGGCCGTGACTGTCGTTGATTTGAGCAGCGCCCGCCCGGGACGCCCCGGCGAAAGACCAGCTGGTGCGGCATCTGGCGCGACATTGCCACCTGCAGCCGCATCTGCATCTGCATCTGCGCCAGCGCCAGCGCCAGCGCCAGCGCCCGCGCCCGAGATGCCAGCAGTTGCTGCTTCGGCGGCTGCAGCCAATGTGCCAAGCGCTGGCGGCAAGCCAGGCGCGCAGGTCGCCACAGGCCCGAACCCTTGCGATGAGCAGACGGCGGGCAACAAGCCTCAGGGCAAGTCACCCCACAAACCTGCCTGACAAACTGCCTTAAAAAATCTGCCTGATGTTTGAGGCTCAAAATCCAACGCCAACCAAGGCATTGCCATGCAATTAGCTGAAACTTCCATCCGCCGCCCGGTGTTTGCCACCGTGTTGTCGCTGCTGATTGTGCTGATTGGCGCGGTCAGTTTTAACCGCCTGACGGTCCGCGAGTATCCAAAGATTGACGAACCGGTTGTCACTGTCAGCGTGCGTTATGCGGGTGCATCGGCCGAGGTCATTGAATCGCAAGTGACCAAACCGCTTGAAGATTCAATCGCTGGCATTGACGGGGTCGATGTCATTACCTCCATCAGCCGCGCTGAGCAAGGGCAAATCACGGTGCGCTTCAGGCTGGAAAAAGACGCTGACTCGGCCGCCGCTGAAGTGCGCGACCGGACTTCACGGGTGCGCAACCGTTTGCCGCAGGCCATTGATGAGCCGGTGATTGCCAAGGTTGAGGCGGATGCGTTTCCGGTTATTTTTATGACCTTCAGCAGCGAGACACTGTCCGCGTTGCAAATCAATGACCTCATCAATCGCGTCGTCAAGTCGCGTTTGCAAACGGTCACGGGCGTGGCCGATGTACGAATTTTTGGTGAACGCAAATACGCCATGCGCGTCTGGCTGGACACGGACAAACTTGCGTCGTATCGACTCACCACGCAGGATGTGGAAGACGCCATACGCCGCAGCAATCTTGAATTGCCGGCAGGGCGTATTGAGTCGCAGCAGCGCGAGTTCAGTGTCACATCACAAACCGATTTGATCCGGCCTGCCCAGTTTGGCGACATTGTGGTCAAAAACGTCAATGGCTTTACCGTTAAGGTGCGCGACGTGGCAAGAGTGCAAGAGGCCGCTGCAGAAGAGCGTACCGCTGTGCGCCTGAATGGCCGCGCTGCTGTCGCTGTGGGTGTGATTCGCCAGGCGACGGCCAACCCGCTTGACTTGTCAAAAGGTGTGCGTGAGGCGATTCCCAAACTACAGGCTGACCTGCCGCCCGGCATGCAGATCGACATTGCCAACGACAATTCAATTTTTATTGATCGCTCAGTCAAAAACGTTTACAAAACCATCATTGAAGCCGTGGTTCTGGTGGCGCTGGTGATTTTTGTTTTTCTGCGCACCTTGCGAGCATCGCTGATTCCCATCATCACAATTCCGGTCAGTCTGGTGGGTACCTTTGCCTTGATGGCGCTGGCGGGCTTTTCCATCAACACGCTCACCTTGCTGGCACTGGTGTTGGCCATTGGCCTGGTGGTGGACGACGCGATTGTGATGCTGGAAAACATCTACCGGCACATTGAAGAGGGCATGGACCCGTTTTCAGCCAGCATCAAAGGCGCCCGCGAAATCGGTTTTGCCGTGATCACCATGACAGCGACTTTGGTGGCGGTTTACGCACCGCTGGCTTTCACACCGGGTCGTACGGGGCGATTGTTTGTTGAATTTGCGCTGGCTCTGGCCGGGGCTGTGGTGGTCTCAGGTGTGGTGGCTTTGACGCTGACCCCCATGATGTGTAGCCAGTTGCTCAAGCACAACCCCAAGCCCAACTGGTTTAACCGCACCATGGAGCGGTTGCTCACCCGAATGTCTGACCGCTACGGTTCGGCGTTGCGCTGGATTGTTACAGCGCGCGCGCCCATGCACGGTGACAGGCCCGGCTTTGGTCAGCGTCTTAAAAACGCAGTTTTGCAAGCCCGCTGGCTGGTGGTCGGCGTGATGCTGGCCAGCGGCGTGGCGATTGTGCTGGTGTTCCCCACCATGAAGCAGGAGCTGTCGCCACTGGAAGACCGTGGCGTGATCCTCGCCAACATTACCGCGCCCGACGGTGCAACCCTTGACTACACCAACCGCTATGCCCAGGCCGTTGAGAGAATGGGACAGCCTTATAAAGAGTTTGACCGTATCTTTGCCAACGTCGGCAACCCGACGGTGGCCCAAGCCAGCGTGGTGTACCGCACGGTGGACTGGGAAAACCGCACTCGCACCACCATGGACATGGCGCGTGAACTGCAACCGAAATTCGGCGGTTTGCCGGGCGTTACGGTGTTTACCATCACACCGCCATCGCTTGGCCAGGGCTTTCGTGAAAGGCCTGTGAACTTTGTCATTCAAACCTCTGACAGCTATCAGAACCTGAGCGCGGTAGCGCGCCAGATGATGGACGAAATTGCCAAAAACCCCGGTATTGTTTCGCCCGATGCAGACCTGCGTTTGAACAAACCCGAACTGCGTATTGAAGTGGTGCGCGACAAAGCGGCTGACCTGGGTGTAAGTGTTGAGGTCGTTTCCAAGGCGATTGAAACCGTGCTCAGTGGCCGCAACGTGACACGCTACAAACGCGACGCCGAGCAGTACGACGTGATTGTGCAAACTGAGGCAAGCGGGCGCAACACACCCGAGGACATTGAACGCATTTACGTCCGGGGCCGTAATGACACCATGATTCCGCTGTCGGCACTGGTCAAGGTGCGCGAGAGCGTATCGCCACGCGAACTGAACCACTTCGGCCAACGGCGTTCGGTGTCCATCACCGCCAGTTTGGCGCCTGATTATTCGCTGGGTGAAGCGCTGAAGTTCATGGATGCCACGGCTGCAAAGGTGCTGAAGACAGGCTACACCACCGACCTGAATGGCACATCGCGTGAATTTAAAAACTCGCAAGGCGCGCTGGTTGTTGTGTTTGTGCTGGCGCTGGTGTTTATCTTTTTGGTGCTGGCTGCGCAGTTTGAAAGCTTTATTGATCCACTGGTCATCATGTTGTCTGTGCCGCTGTCAATGATCGGTGCGCTGCTGGCGCTTAAGTGGTCAGGCGGCTCGCTCAATGTGTATTCACAAATTGGCCTGATCACGCTCGTGGGTTTGATCACCAAACACGGCATTTTGATTGTTGAGTTCACCAACCAGTTGCGTGCTGGCGGCATGGACATGGTGGACGCTTTGATCAAGGCATCCAGCCAGCGCCTGCGCCCCATTTTAATGACTACCGGCGCTATGGTTTTGGGTGCAGTGCCGCTAGCGTTTGCAACGGGTGCGGGCGCTGAAAGCCGTATTCAAATCGGCTGGGTGATTGTGGGCGGTATGTCTCTCGGCACGCTGCTGACTATTTTTGTGGTGCCGACCATGTACACGCTGTTTGCCCGCAAGGCAATACCGGGGGCGAATACGGCTGTGGCGAAAGAAGAGCCTGATACAGCTGCTATTCATCCTGAGTACGTGGCGAAGTAGATTTTTAAATACGGGGATTTCAACGCGGAGAAGAGGAGAGCGCGGAGGACGCGGAGAACTTGACTGATTAATTCTTTCAAACCAATAAAACTCCGCGTCCTCGGTTTTTAACTCCTCCCCTCCGCGTTGAATGACTCCGTATTTGTCTTACATCACACCATCAAACATCAGCACATCCACGGCATCGTCAATTGCCACATTGCCCTGCGCGTGGTGCAAAACAATCAGCCCATTGGCTTGGGCCATCGAGCTTAAAACGCCCGACCCCTGATTGCCGGTGGTTTTGACTTGTAGCGTGCCATCTGAAGCCGTAGACACCCAGCCGCGCTGGTATTCAGTTCTGCCCGGTTTTTTGCGCATCGCCTCTTGGCTGCGCGCCTTGAGCAGCGGTTGTGGCGCTGGGGTCGCGCCCATCATCTGCAGCAGGGCCGGGCGTACAAAAGCCAGGAAAGTCACCATCACTGCAACCGGGTTGCCAGGTAAGCCAAACAAAATACAACCGTTTGAATTGCTATCAATGTCATAGCTGTTTATGCAGGTATCTATTGGGATAGACCTCGATTTGATACTAGAAATGGGGTCTTTAACCGTTTTTTCGATGCGTCCAACCGCCATCGGCCTGCCAGGGCGCATGGCAATCCGCCAAAAGGCCACGTCCCCCAATTTTTTCATCATGGCCTTGGTGTGGTCGGCCTCTCCCACACTCACACCGCCAGACGTGATGATGGCGTCGGCTTGCGCTGCGGCGTGGGTAAAAGCCGCCTCTAACGCTGCCGGGTCATCCCGGACGACCCCCATATCAATCACTTGGCAGCCCATGCGGCTCAGCAGCCCGAAGACGGTGTAGCGGTTGCTGTCGTACACCGCGCCTTCACGTTGCGGCTCGCCGAGCGACAAAATCTCGTCTCCGGTTGAAAAGTAAGCGACCTTTAATTGCCGATAGCAAGGTACTGTTTTAAGACCCAAAGAGGCCACCAGCCCAAGTCTTGCGGGCGTGAGAAGCTCACCTTTCAAGAGCGCTGGCTTGCCTTGCATCAGGTCTTCACCCCGATGGCGGCGGTTGTCACCGAGCTTTAAAAGCCTGGGCGGGATGGTAATGTTTTGGTCATCAACAGTGACAAACTCTTGCGGTACCACAGTGTCCAGGCCCCTAGGCATGATGGCACCCGTCATGATCTTGACGCACTGACCCGGCTTGACTTCTCCTTGCCAGGCCTTGCCTGCAAATGCAGTGCCTATCACTTGCAAGGTTAGCGGCGCATCAAGCGGTTGTTGCCCATCAAAGGCATAGCCGTCCATGGCCGAATTGTCATGCGGCGGCACGTCAAACGGACTGACGACATCTGCCGCCAGCACGCGGCCTAGCGCTTCAAACAGCGGTACGGCACTTTGCTCTTGTACAGGCGTGACAAGCTTTGCAAGAAAGCGCAATACGCCATCTGCTGTAAGGGCCTGCGGGTCGTAGCCGTCAAGTTCAGCGGCGATGTGCGCCAGTGTTTTCATGGTTGACGCGATTCGAGCTTGTGCAATTCAGCCAGCGTGTTGGCATTAACAAAAGCATGCGCGTCATCGCCCGGCAAGTTAAATGGCACATGCACCACACTGTGCTGCGCCGTCCAGGCATCAATCTTTCGGCCACCGCCTTTGGTGAAATCCATCAGACTTTCCAGCCTATGAATGCCCATCAGACAAAACACCGGTTGCGGACGTAACTGCCCATCTTCTTCTGGCGCGCTGGCCACGGCAAAATCTGCTGAGTGCTCTTCAAAAGCATCTGCCATGCGGGCCACCAGATCGTGCGGGAAAAGTGGCGTGTCGCATGGCACGGTAAACAAATACGGCGTTTCGCAGCGCTCCAGCCCGGTTATGAACCCGGCCAGCGGCCCGGCAAAGTCGCCCATGCCGGTACTGTCGGGCCACACTGGCACGCCAAACGATTCGTAGGCCGCCAGGTTGCGATTTGCGTTGATCATCACATCGCCTACTTGTGGCGACAAGCGCATCAATGTGTGAAGCGCCAACGGTATGCCATTAAAGTTTTGCAAGCCCTTGTCGACGCCACCCATGCGGGAGCCGCGCCCGCCCGCCAAAATGACGGCGGTGATGGCCTCTATATGCATGGGGGGTCTGATGTCTTCGTTGTCCATTTATCCACCTATGTAGCTCATTTCGACGCGCTTTTTATCGCCGCCCATTGGCGTGTCTGCAGGCAAGGCTGCCCGCAGTTCTGAATAGCGATCATCGCGCTTGTGCCAAATGTGCGCGACCGCGCTTGATATCTGGTCGTCATTGAATTCGCCGCGTAGCAAAGCGCGCAAGTCGTGCCCAGCATTGGCAAACAGGCATAAAAACAGCTTGCCTTCAGTTGACAGGCGCGCCCGATTGCAGTCGCCGCAAAACGCGTTCGTCACGCTGCTGATGACACCGATTTCGCCGCCGCCATCTGTATAGCGCCAGCGTTCAGCGGTTTCACCCAGGTAATTCGCATTGATCGCTGCTACTGGAAAGTGAGCAATGATTATTTCAATAACGTGGGCAGACGGCAGCACCTCGTCCATCCGCCAGCCGTTGGTCGCGCCCACGTCCATGTATTCAATAAAGCGCAGCACATTGCCCGAATGGCGAAAGTGCCTGGCCATTGGCAAGATTTCCTGGTCGTTGGTGCCGCGTTTGACGACCATGTTTATTTTGATGGGCAGCAGGCCCACCTTGTTTGCCACCTCAATACCGCGCAGCACGTCAGCGACCGGAAAGTCCACATCGTTCATCTTGCGAAAAATAGCATCGTCCAACGCGTCCAGGCTGACGGTCACGCGCTGCAAGCCCGCATCTTTTAAGGATTGGGCTTTTTTGGCCAGCAGCGATGCATTGGTTGTCAGTGTGATGTCCAGCGGCTTGCCCGTGACAGTCGTCATGCTGGCCAACATTTCAATCAGTATTTCAAGGTTTTTACGCAGCAGCGGCTCGCCGCCTGTCAGTCTTATTTTTTCGACCCCGTGCGCTACAAAAACTCGCGCCAGCCGCGCAATTTCTTCAAAGCTCAGCAGCGACGTTTGCGGCAAAAACGCATAGTCTTTGTTAAACACTTCACTCGGCATGCAGTAGCTGCACCTGAAGTTGCAGCGGTCTGTGACGCTGATGCGCAAGTCGCGCAACGGGCGTGCCAGGGTGTCAGTGAGCAGGCCAGTGGCGGGGAAAGGCTGCGTTGCCGGGTCAGTGGCGAGTTTGGCCGACAGCTGATTGATGATGGGAATGATGCGGGCTGTCATAAATTGACAGCTTACGCCAAAGCCGAAGCAATGTCGGTCTGCGCAAAGTCATTGCCTTTGTAGAGTAATGGCAAGTTCATCGACTTGGCCAGTGCGTAGGCGCAGCAGTCGCCAAAGTTGAGTGCCGCCGGGTGGCGGCCTTTGCCGTACTGGGCGAATGCTGCAATGGCCAGCTTTGACTGTTGTTCATCAAACGCCACAATTTTTACTTTAAGCGCACCTAACAGCGCATCGACTCCGACGGTAATGCCTTTGTTTTTTGCCAAAATTCCGAGTTCAACCCGGCTCACGGCGCTTAGGTGTAAAACCTCAGCCTGAGACAATGTCTCGACATAAATTTGGTAATCACTTTCACGCAGCGCAACAGCTAACAAACAAGATGTATCCAGCATCACAGCTTTCAGCTGGCGCCTCTGCTGGTCGTCAGTCAAAAAAGCCATATTCGTTGTAGCCAAGGATTTCATTGTCTGTGCGACCGTCGTGTTTGACATCACGTGCAATCTGATCCTGTATCACTCGCATTGCTGCTATTTTTTCTTCTGGCGTAGTCGCTCTTGGCACTTGCGCCAACTTGCTATCGCGGTAGGCCTGCAAGGCAACGATGACTTGTTTATTGACCGAACGCTGGTTCGCCGAGGCGTCGGCTTTCAAGAAGGCTTGAAGGTCGTCTGGTAACTCTCTCAAAGTCATGCTGGCCATGGTGTGCTCCTAACGTGCTGCAAAGTGATGCTATTTTAGCATCACTTTGATGTCACATTTACTCTCTCAAACACACCGTCCCATCCAGTTCACTACACACCCCGCTGATAAAGTCCGCCTCGTCGCTAGCCAGGTAAAGCGCCGCGTTGGCCATGCCGAGAGCGGTTGAAAAACGGCCCAGCGGGATGCTGCTTCTGAATTTGGCCAAGCGGACTTCATCCATAGGCCCGCCTGCAAATTCAGCCGACAAACCCGTTTCAAAACTGCCGCCGCCGTTAGCCTTGAAATGCGGCACCGCATGAATGGTGCTGAGATAAATGCTTTTGACGTTGATGGCATAGCACTTGTCAAAGTCATCTTCGCTGACGTCAAGCGCAGGCTGGTTGCGGTGCGTCCAAGCAGCGTTGTTAACCATCACGTTGATCTTGCCGTGCCGAGCAACGGCTGCGTCTATCAGCGCCTTGACTTGAGCCGAATTTGTCACGTCTGCTTGAAAGAACGAAGCTGTACCACCCGCTTTGGCGATGGCCGTGACTACCGCCTCGCCCATGTCGACGTGATGTCATTGACGATAACGTTTGCACCCTCAGCTGTCAGTCGCCGGGCAATGCCCTCGCCGTTGCCGTTGCCTGAGCCTGAGCCTGTGACGATGATGGATTTGTTTTTTAGTCTCATGTATGTAGTTAATTGCTATTTAATTAAGAGCTTTTCGCGCACGTGTTAATTGGGCTTAAGGTCAATTTGGTTAGGATCTAACGCTAGTTAATTTTTAAGCACCGTACACAAATTTATACAACGTAGTCAAAGTGCCTTAAGTAAAAAAGGCAGCAGCTTCACAGACATTTTTAAAATTATTGGGATGGGAGCGATGAAACCATTCCAAAAACTGAGTCCATACAGAAGCCAAGTTGCGCCCCATGCAGACTGAACCAATATGACAGTAGCCAAGATGTGAATTGAAAGCCACTTCCTTGGTTCTGTCCGTTTTAACCATGCTACAGCGCTTGCCAAAATTTAAATCAAACTTAACGTGAGCATCCAAAAAAGCGTCGGCCCGCCACTCATCCCCAACTCATCACCCATGCTTCACCGCCACAGTCTTCAATGTCGTAAAGCCATTCAACGCCTCAAACCCCTTTTCACGCCCATAGCCTGAAGACTTCACGCCGCCAAAAGGCAGTTCCACCCGGTCTCCGGTGCCTCGTTAACAATCTGGCCTTGGGCCACCATCGGTATGCCAGCCACCTGCGCGTCGCTCAAAAAGTCTCATACACGTTGCTGCTGGCTTTGTCTTATCAGGGGGCCGACGTCCAAATCCATCGAGGCGGGGCCGACGCGCAGCGCCTCAAAGGCCGCTCCCAATCTGTCTAGCAGCGGCTCGTAAATGCTTTGCTCCGCCAACAGGCGCGAGCCAGCCGAACAGGTCTGCCCAGCGTTTTGCATGATGGCGTTGATGATGGTGGGTATGGCTTCGTCAAGATCCGCATCTGCAAAAACGATTTGCGGGCTTTTGCCGCCCAGCTCCAGCGTGACAGGGTGGTGACGCACCGCTGCGGCTTGTTGGATCAGCGTGCCCACGCTCGGGCTACCGGTAAAACTGATGTGGTCGATGCCCGCATGCCGTGCCAGCGCATCGCCGACCTCGTGGCCATAGCCGGTGATGATGTTGATCGCCCCCTTTGGAAAGCCAACCTCAGCTGCCAGCTGCGCCACGCAAATGAGCGACAGGCACGCGTCTTCACTAGGCTTGACGACGCACACATTGCCCGCAGCAAGCGCACCGCCCACACTGCGGCCAAAATCTGCATCGGGTAGTTCCACGGAATGATGTGGCCGGTAACGCCATGCGGCTCGCGCCAGGGCATTACGCTGAAGCCGTTCAGGTAGGGCAGGGTGTCGCCATGCAGCTTGTCGCACGCGCCTGCGTAAAACTCGAAGTAGCGGGCCAGAGCTGCCGCATCGGCCTTGGCTTGTTTCACTGGCTTGCCGCAGTCGCGCTGTTCCAGCAGCGCCAGCTCATCAGATTTCTCAATGATTTGTTCGACAGTTTCATGAGCAACCGCCCACGCTCTGCAGCTGTGATGTGCTGCCACACGAGATCAAAACAGCCGCGAGCCGCAATTACGGCCGTGTAGATGTCACCCGCATTGCTGCGCTGGATTTCGTCAAACACCTGGCCATCTGACGGGTCAATGACGGAGATGGTTTTGCCAGACGAGGAGGGGAGTGATGCGTTGGCGATGTAGTTACAGTGCATGGCAATTATTTTCCGTTAAATAAACTGCGGCTAAAAAAGGCAGCTGCTTCAGTACGAAAAAAAGCCCGCTTGCGCGAGCTTTTAAGATGGCTGAATAACTTACTTCGCGCCGGACGCAGGCACGGGCGTAGGCGTTGCTGCCGCGTCGGCCGCCTGCTTGGGTGCCGGCGCAGGCATGGGGGGCACGGTAGCTGTAACAGGCGCGGGTGCGCTAATGGCAGCAGGTGCTGTTGGTACTGCCACCGCATCACCCCCATGTACTTTGACCACAAGCGGCACGATCAGCAGCGCTACGATGTTGATGATCTTGATCAGCGGGTTAATTGCCGGGCCAGCCGTGTCTTTGTAAGGGTCACCTACGGTGTCGCCGGTGACCGCGGCTTTGTGCGCATCGCTCCCCTTGCCGCCGTGGTTGCCGTCTTCAATGTACTTTTTGGCATTGTCCCAAGCGCCGCCACCGGTACACATCGAGATGGCGACGAACAGGCCGGTCACGATGGTGCCCATCAACATACCGCCGAGCGCTTTCGGGCCGAGCAGCAAGCCGACCAGGATTGGCACCACCACTGGCAACAGTGACGGGATGATCATTTCCTTGATTGCTGAGGTCGTCAGCATGTCAACCGCTGCGCTGTAGTCAGGTTTGCGTTTGCCAGCCATGATGAGACCGTCAGCAAACTGGCGGCGCACTTCAACCACCACGGAGCCTGCTGCGCGGCCCACAGCCTCCATCGCCATCGCGCCAAACAAATAGGGAATCAAACCGCCAATGAACAACCCGACGATCACCATCGGGTCGCTCAAGTCAAAGCTGATCGCCTTGCCGTAGCTTTCCAGCTTGTGGGTGTAGTCCGCAAACAGCACCAGCGCGGCGAGGCCGGCTGAACCGATGGCGTAGCCTTTGGTCACGGCTTTCGTGGTGTTGCCAACCGCATCTAATGGGTCGGTCACGGCGCGCACTTCAGGCGGCATGTCGGCCATCTCGGCAATGCCGCCAGCGTTGTCGGTGATCGGGCCATACGCATCAAGCGCCACCACAATACCAGCCATGCTCAGCATCGATGTCGCGGCAATGGCAATACCGTAAAGGCCAGCCAACTTAAACGACACCAAAATCGCAACGCACACAAACATGACGGGCCAGGCGGTTGAACGCATCGACACGCCCAAGCCTGCAATGATGTTGGTGCCGTGGCCGGTGGTAGAAGCCTGAGCGATGTGCTTAACTGGCGCGTACTGCGTACCGGTGTAGTACTCAGTGACCCACACCAGTGCGGCGGTGAGCACGAGGCCAACAGCACAGGCACCAAACAGCTTCATCTGGCTGCCAGACGCTGCGATTGCATTGTCTGGCATCAGCCACATCGTGACAAAGTAAAAAGCCACCAGCGACAAAATGCCCGCAATTGCAAGGCCCTTGTACAGCGCAGGCATGACGTTCTTCATGCCCGGTGTCGCTTTGACAAAAAAGCAGCCAATGATCGATGCCACGATCGACACCGCACCGAGTGCGAGTGGGTAAAGCACCGCGTTAACCGGTGCAGCTGCCACCAACAACGCGCCCAGCACCATGGTGGCAATCAGCGTCACGGCGTAGGTTTCAAAAAGGTCGGCGGCCATACCCGCGCAGTCACCCACGTTGTCGCCCACGTTGTCGGCAATCACAGCCGGGTTGCGCGGGTCGTCTTCAGGAATGCCTGCTTCAACTTTGCCAACAAGGTCGGCGCCCACGTCAGCGCCTTTGGTGAAAATACCGCCGCCCAGACGTGCAAAGATCGAAATCAGCGACGAGCCAAAAGCAAAACCAATCAGCGGGTTCAGCAAATCAGCCAGTTTTTTGTCAGGCGTGTAGTTGCCGTTGCCGACCAAAAACCAGTAAAACGCTGTTACGCCCAGCAGGCCCAGGCCCACCACCAGCATGCCTGTGATGGCACCGCCCCTGAAGGCGACGTCAAGCGC
The DNA here is from genome assembly GCA_043756405.1 of Polaromonas sp. Lineage (GTDB taxonomy): Bacteria > Pseudomonadota > Gammaproteobacteria > Burkholderiales > Burkholderiaceae_C > Polaromonas. The sequence goes on along the minus strand of JAYURC010000166.1, from coordinate 20,028 downwards.
GGGGCCAATGCCTCTGGTTGCGGCTTGCGCGGTACGCACGTTGGCACGTACCGACACGTTCATGCCAATGAAGCCGCAAGCGCCTGACAGCACCGCACCGACCACAAAGCCTAACGCCGTCTTGCCGTCAAGGAATATGGCAATCAGCACAGCCAGAATCACGCCCACGATAGCGATGGTTTTGTACTGCCGCGCCAGATAGGCGGCGGCCCCCGTCTGAATGGCTGCGGCAATTTCTTGCATGCGCGCGTTGCCTGCGTCTTGCGACAAAATCCAGCTGCGTGCCCAGATGCCGTAACCCACGGCGATAAAGCCACACATAAGCGCCAAAATTAACGCCGAGTTACCTGTCATGATAGAAATCTCCTACTGTTTTTTGCCTGGAGAGTTGAAACGCAAGCGTTTACAACCCGCTGCGCTGCTTCCTCGTACTTCCAACTGCCAACAAAAGCGATAAGAGCGTTGCGCCGCCTTGTCATTGCTTCTGCTGAAAATTGGAACTTCTCATGCTTGAGACGATTGGCCAACACTCGAAATTTAACGCGAAAACATGAGGTCCTCACGTTTCATCTACCATGCTTCAGTAAAATGAGGGTAAGTCCTAGCTACTTTTTTCGTAGCTTTCCACTTGCCTTACACCCAATCACTCTTAACACCTACTCAACATGTCATTAAATAAAGTCACCCCAGGCAAAAATGCCCCTGAAGCTTTTAACGTCATCATTGAAATCCCGATGAATGCTGACCCGGTGAAGTACGAGGTGGACAAGGACACTGGCGCGATTTTTGTTGACCGCTTCATGAGCACGTCGATGCACTACCCCACCAATTACGGCTACGTACCGCAAACCTTAAGCGGCGACGGTGACCCGGTCGATGTGCTGGTTATCACGCCAGTGCCGTTGATACCCGGTGTGGTCGTGACTTGCCGCGCGATTGGCATCTTGAAGATGACGGACGAAGCTGGTGAAGACGGCAAGGTATTGGCTGTGCCGATCGACAAAAAATGCTCTCTTTACAGCCACTGGAAGAAGCCCGAGGACATGAATCCTTTGCGCCTGAAAACCATCGCTCACTTTTTTGAGCATTACAAAGACCTTGAAGAAGGCAAGTGGGTCAAGATTGGCGGCTGGGAAGGCCCTGATGCTGCACACAAAGAAATTACAGATGGCATTGCCAACTACACGGCGGGCTAGACAACCGGAAAATAAAAAAGCGCCCTGGGGCGCTTTTTTTGGTTAATTTGTGCTGCTGAGGCATTAAAGTGTGCTTAATATGCTACTTAAATCATAGCGTCATATTGCGTAGCGACACTCAAGTCTGTCCAATGCCGCCCAACTGGCTCTCGTCCAGTTGCTGGAGCAGCAGCGTCAAGGCTGCGTTGTGCTTTTCGTCCTTAGCCTCTGCCAGCGCGTCGAGCAGCACGTCGCGGATGTCGGCGGTAGTGACCAGTTCCATGTCCCAGTCAGGGAACAGACGCTCGCGGACTTCTTCAACCGCGCTGAGCGTCACCACGTCTTCGTGGCGCGGGTCTTTCTTCAGGTTGGTCATCAGCTGCATGATGTTGTCACGCGGGCCTTCGAGCCACTGAAAAAAGATGCCGCTGCCAAACACCAGCAAGCCGGTGATGCCCTGTACCGGGTTGCAGCGCTTGGCTGTTTCAATGATGCGCGCCACCGCAGCGTCGTCTATACCGTCTGCGGCGCGGCTGCAATAAACCAGGTTGTAAAGCAGCGGATACGCGTGACCGGCAAGTGGTTCATCGCTTTGCAAATAAGGGGAAAGGCTCATGGCGTGGGTCTTTTTAAGTAGTGCTGCGCAGACCAATCCACGCATTGCAAGTTTGTAGCATAGCGCGAGTTCACACCCGCGCTGGCTCGGGAAATATCAACCCGTGCAAGCGCCCTTTGCCCTTGCCCTTGCAAACGGTTGCCAGCCGCCTTCCGCCTGCTCTGCTCTGGCTTCTTTAGTTCACCCGCACGCGGCACAAAGTTAAAGTCCTGCGCGCAACCCCACGGTTTGTAGCCCAGTGACGGCAGGTAGTGGCCTAGCGGCAGGGTCGATGCGTTGTTCGCCGACAAACCAGTGAACACCGTTACCGAATGGCCGTCACCTTTAGGCGCGCGTGCCACCAGAGGCCACGCCGGCAGCAAGGCCCCAAAACGGATCAACATGCGATGTAATTCTAAGATTCCAGGCGTAAAAAAGCCGGACTAAACCGGCTTTCACTTTTAAAGCAACTGCAAGTGACTTAGAAGCTGTACTGCAGTCCAAGCGAAAAATTCTTGGCTTTTACGGATGAATTGTTAACACCGGATTCTTTTGAAATTTTGCCAAAGTCTTCGTATTCTGCACGTACAGCGATGGCTGGTGTGATCTTGTAGCTAACGCCGATGCCGTACATGAGGCTTGTTGCTGATTCACTTTCGCCCGCGAACTTTGCAGAATTTGCTGAAGCGCCGAGTTTGCCAATTAGTGCAAAACTGTTTGTCAGCGGCAATGTGCCAGTGGCAGCAATAGAGAATTGCGAAACTTTGAAGCTCTCGGTAAACACCACACTGTTATTGAACGACCCGACTAGCTCTCGTTTGCCGAGGGTTGCGTATTGAGCCTCAACCCCCCACATCGGGGTGATTTGGTAGCCGCCAAAAATCTTCACTGATGTTTTTGCGCTGTTTCCACCAGAGAAAGTGACGCCACTCTCAGTGCCTTCTAAACCGGTGAGAGAGGCGGAGCCAATGCCGAGGCCCACATAGCCCTGAGCGAATGCGGGAGCAGCAATCAACATGGCTGCAGTAGCGGAGGCTAGCAAAATCTTTTTCATAAATATCCCAAAAAAACATACAGCAAAGGTGCTGCTTTTAATATATCAGACAAGAGTATAAAGTGAAACATTTGCTACTGCAGTCTTACTTAAATTCACCTACGTACAACACATTGCTGCTTAAAAAATAACAAAAAAATATAAGAACCCGTGCTTATGCAAAAAATTCATGATGGTAAATTTTTTAAATGTCCGCTATTTAAGTTGCTTGAACGGACTGCGTCGCTCCAGGTCGTCCATATAGTTTTCAATGCCCGCACCTTCACGTTCCAAAAACCTTTCCACCGCGTCGGCAAACGACGGATGCGCAAGCCAGTGGGCGCTGGTGGTTTTAACGGGCAGCAAGGCTCTAGCCATTTTGTGTTCGCCTTGGGCGCCGCCTTCAAAGCTGTTGTAGCCGTTGTCAATGCACCATTGCAGCGGCTGGTAGTAGCAGGCTTCAAAGTGCAGGCAGTCCACCCGGGCCAGAGCGCCCCAGTAGCGGCCGTAGGCCGTCAAAACCTGCTTTTCAGCCTGTATTAGTGGGTCATTTAGGCCTTCAGCGCAATCAATACATGCACTAACCGCTATCAAACTTGTAGCAACTGATTGTTTGTCTTCATCATCACCGTGCTCGGCTACAAACATCAGCCAGTTCTCAGGCATGGTGTCCTGCATCCGTTGGAAAAAATCGCGGCTTAAATAGGGCGCGTTGCCATGTTCGTAATAGGTGCGTTCGTAGCACTGATAAAAGAAGTTCCAGTCGTCGTTGCTAATGTCCTTGCCCAGCGCCCAACGGAAGGTGATGCCTGCATCCGCTACTTTTTTGCGTTCTTGCCTGATTTTTTTGCGTTTTTCCTGGGCTAAAGACATTAAGAAATCATCAAAAGTCTTGCAGCCAGTCTCGGTATTTGTCCAGTGAAACTGAACTGTGTGGCGCAGCATCAGGCCCGCTTCTTCGCAGGCTTTCACATCCGCATCCGTATTAAAAAGTAAATGCAACGACGACAGCTTTTCGTCCTCACACCATGCGATCAAAGCCTTAATTAGCTGCAACCGTTCAACCGAGTTGCGCGCCAACAAGCGCGGGCCGGGCACAGGTGTGAAGGGTGGCGCAACCAACGCTTTTGGGTAATACGGCAGGCCGTGCTGGTGGTAGGCGTTGGCCCAGGCGTGATCAAACACGTATTCGCCATACGAATGGTCTTTTAAATACAGCGCGCAGCCAGCGGCCAGCGTGTCGCCGTCCCACAGCGTGATAAAACGCGGTGTCCAGTCGGTTTCGGGCGTGGCGCAGCCACTTTCGTGCATGGCCACCAGGTATTCGTGCCGCATGAATGGATTGACGGTACCACCTTCAGACTGTGCGGCCAACAGTGCGTTCCAGTCAGCCGCATTCACCTCCAGCGGCGAGTCCAGTACACGAATGACATAATCAATTTTCTTGTTCATCAGACTTGTTTTAATATAAAAATGCTACTGAAAATCTGCGTTTTACAGCTTAATTATTGTGTGGGCGACATGCCCGGCAATGCGCAAAAAATCATTGATGCTGCAACCCGAGCGTACGCGACGGGTGCCCGGTTGGTTGTCACGCCGGAACTGGCCATTTGCGGCTATGCGGCTGAAGACCTGTTTTTGCGCAGCTCGTTTATCCAAGCCTGTGATGATGCCGTGAATCAGGTGGCCCATGCACTGGCTGGGTTAAAAGACTTGACGGTGGTCGTGGGCGCACCGGTCATGGCTGGGGACGGCTTGCGCACCAAAAGCGTCGCAGTGCAGCAGCGCCACAACGCCGCGCGCGTGTTGCGCGAAGGCTTGCTCATTGACACCTACGCCAAACGCGAGCTGCCCAACTACCAGGTGTTTGACGAGCGGCGTTACTTCACGCCCGGCACTACGGCTTGCGTGTTTGACGCCGCGGGTGATAGCTCCGTTGATGGCTCGGTTGTAAAGGTCGGCTTACTGATTTGTGAGGACGCCTGGTTTGACCAGCCGGTTCAGGCTGCCAGAGATGCGGGCGCAGAGCTATTGGTTGTCATCAACGCATCGCCTTTTCACATTGGCAAAGGCGGTGAGCGTGAACAGATGATGCAGCAGCGCACCACAGCTGCAGGCTTACCGCTGGTGTATGCGCACATGGTGGGTGGGCAGGACGAGATTGTGTTTGAAGGTAGATCGTTTGCGCTGCAAGCTGATGGCGTGCTGGCAGGGCGTGCGCCAAGTTTTAGGGAGGATTTGTTCGAAATTACCGTTGAAACTGCCAAAAATATCGAAAAAAATGTATCAAATGTGCCTGTGGCGCAAGAAATACGTGCGCAAGCAGCTCCTAAATTAGTAGCAAATATTGCCGTTGAACAAACTGACGACGCTGACCTGTGGGACGCGCTGGTACTCGGTGTTCGCGACTATTTGGGTAAAAACGGTTTTCCAGGGGCGCTACTTGGCTTGTCAGGCGGCATTGACTCGGCTTTGGTGTTGGCAATTGCAGTGGACGCGATTGGCGCAGACAAATTACACACGGTGATGATGCCGTCGCCCTACACGGCCGATATTTCGTGGATCGATGCGCGTGAGATGGCCGAACGCATGAACGTCCGTTACGACGAAATTTCGATCATTCCGGAGTTTGAAGCGTTCAAGGCATCATTGGCAGAGCCGTTCAAGGGCAGGGCGGAGGACACGACTGAAGAGAATATTCAGGCGCGAATTCGCGGCACGCTGCTCATGGCGCTGTCCAATAAATTTGGCTCGATAGTTCTAACCACCGGCAACAAGAGCGAGATGGCTACCGGCTACTGCACGCTGTACGGCGACATGGCGGGCGGTTTTGCTGTGATCAAGGACTTGCTGAAAACCACCGTCTTCAGACTGGCGCACTGGCGCAATGCCAACAACCCTTACGGCACATGCGTTGCGCCGATACCCGAGCGCATCATCACGCGGCCGCCGAGTGCCGAGCTCAAAGCCGACCAAACCGACCAGGACAGTCTGCCGCCGTATGACGTGCTGGACGCGATTTTGCAGCGCTATATGGAGAACGATGAAAGCATTGAAAGCATCATGGCCCACGGGTTTGACCGGGCGGTGGTGGAGCGCGTAACGCGGTTGATCAAAATCAATGAGTACAAACGGCGGCAGGCGCCGGTGGGCATCCGGGTAACTCACAGGAGTTTTGGCAAGGATTGGCGCTACCCTATTACCAGCAAGTTCAGAGCCTGAATCTCCACATCAATTCAAGAGAAAATTCATGAAACAAATCACCGCTATTCTCAAACCGTTCAAACTCGAAGAAGTCCGTGAAGCTCTCGCCGAGTGTGGCGTCACCGGTTTAACCGTCACTGAGGTCAAGGGTTTTGGCCGTCAAAAAGGGCACACCGAGCTGTACCGCGGCGCCGAGTATGTGGTCGATTTTTTGCCTAAAGTCAAAGTTGAAGTGGTGGTTAACACCGCTGATGTTGACCGCTGCGTTGACGCCATCATTCGGGCTGCACGTACAGGCAAGATTGGCGACGGCAAGATTTTTATCACCAGCGTAGAGCGTACCGTGCGGATTCGGACGGGCGAGCAGGATGAAGCAGCGGTTTAAATTCTGTCCAGGTGCGGTGCGCCGTGTGTCAAACCTGCAGTCTGCACCAGTCTTTTTAGCAAAGGTTCAGGCTCCGTATCCACATTGATCAGCGGCATCAGTTTGTCCAGCATGAAACCTGCATTGACTGAAGATTGCAAAAACGTCAACAGGCTGTCGTAATAGCCGTTCGTGTTAAGCAGACCAATCGGTTTGTCGTGATAACCAAGTTGGCGCCAGGTCCAGACTTCAAAAAATTCTTCAAACGTACCAATGCCGCCGGGCAGCGCCAAAAACGCATCGGCATGCTCGGCCATGATGCGTTTTCTTTCGTGCATAGTGTCCACAATGAGCAGTTCGGTGCAGCCGTGATGTGCTTGCTCCTTGTCAACCAGTGCTTTTGGAATCACGCCTATCACGCGGCCACCGGCGGCCAAAACGCTGTCGGCCACTGTACCCATCAGCCCGTTGCGGCCACCGCCGTACACCAGCTGCCCGCCATGCGCGCCAATCCAGTGGCCAACCTGGCGGGCAATGTCCGTAAATGTGGGGTCATTGCCGGGGCGGGAGCCGCAATACACGCAGATTGAAAATACAGGTTTGTTCAACATCACGGTATTAACTTTGGACAATATTCTGAAAAATTGCCAGGCACCAGGTCAAAGCGCATAGCAACAAACTCAACAAAACCGCTGCGCTGCCCATGTCTTTGGCGCGCTTGGACAAGTCATGCCATTCGGGCCCGATCCGGTCAATCGCCGTTTCAATACCGGTGTTGAGCAGCTCCACAATCATGATCAGGATGACAGTACCGGCCAGCAGCGCAACTTCTACCCAATTGCGCCCTAGCCAAAAAGCAGCTGGCAACAAGACCACGGATGCCATGGCTTCTTGACGAAAAGCGGTTTCGCCCCAGCCAGCACGCAAGCCCGCCATGGAATAACCCAAGGCATGCCACACGCGGTTCAGGCCCCTGCGGGCTTTTTGGGGATTTACGAGAGTCGTTGGTTTCAGCATGGCCAGCATTGTCATGCAGGTTTATGACACTTAGCCGTTGTGGCTTCAGGCTTTGGGCTTAGCCGCGCGCTTGGGGCTTTTAGGCCCCTTCCAGGTGACAAGGCGCGTACCTGCCAGCGCATCATGCCAAAACTGCTTTTCGGGCTGAAAGCGTGCCAGCACAGCCCAAACAACAACCCAGCCCAACGCCAGCACACCGCCCTGAGTCGCTGACAGGTTAAACACCCAACTGCCAAGCAATGGCGGCAAAAACCAAAACCAACTTAAAACATAGCGCAACAACGCCCGTTTTTGTGTGATGCGCTGACCCTGCCGGTCAACCACGCGAATGTCCCAGGTTTTCATGGCCAGGGTTTGCCCCTTGGCCCAAAACCAGACAAAGTAAATACCAAAAATCACAAACAAAAACGCTTGCAGGGCATTGCGGTTGTCCATGGCATTGCGAGTCTGACTCAAGCTGCTAAAAAGGTAGCCAGCCAGGAAAACAACGCCAAACATCAGCATGCCTTCATACATCCAGCAGGCCATTCGCCTCGGTATCGAAGGAACAGCGGTGGGCGTAATTGCTTGTGGCTCAGTCACTTGGGCGGCGGCGTGATCACGTTCTGCAAGGTACCGCCCGTCCTGGTCGTGGAAGGCGTTGCAAGTGGTGTCGTCGTTAACAAGGCCGCGCCTTTGGGCGTGACGGCCAGCTTTTGTGGCTCAACGGGTTTAACCGCGGTCGCAGCCCCTGTTGGCTTGGGCGTAGCCGTTGCACCCAGCTTGGCTTTTTCTTCCGGGCTCAGAGCCTGATAAGTTTGCCATTTCGCTTTTTTCTCGTCTGGCGTCAACTCTTTGGATAATTCTTTGGTTTTGGCAAAGTTCAGCCGGGCTGCGGCGCGCTGCTGCGGGCTCATGGCTACCCACTCGTTCATGCGGCTGTGCATCACGGCCTGATCGGACCCGGGTAAATTGAAATAATTTTTAGCGACTTCGAGCCATTTGCGTTTTTGAGCTTCGCTGATGCCATTCCAGCTAGCCGCAAGCGGTTTCAGGCTTTCCTGTTGTTTGGCATTTAGTTCTGCCCAAGTGGGCTTCGACACAGCAGCTGCCGCCGCGGCGTTGGCAGGCTGCGACGCGCTGGCCGCCAACTTGGGAGAATTCGCAAGAGGGGCCGACACTGTCTGAGCGTTCGCCAGCGGTTGTAAAACTATCCATGCCGTTAACCATAGCGAGGCGCGCAGAGCTGCAGGAACAGACAAAAAAGACAAAACAGACAAGTTTCAGCTTAGCGGTTGGTTTTTAAAAACTGCAGAAACCCTGGGTCTGAAAAAGCTGCAGGTGGCAAGTCGTCTGTTAGCAGCGCTGCATCCACTTCAGCAATTTCGAGGGCACGGTTGTCGGTTTGCACAGAATCAATAGTCAGCATGCCCACCACCAGTGCAACCAGTGGCATCACTGAGCCAATACGCCCCCACCAACCGAGACCGTCTGTTGAGCCCCAAGTCATGGCAGCGCTGCCGCCTAAGCTAACGGTGCTGCCAACTGTGTTGCTTTTTGTGATTTTGCGTTTCGCGACAGCTTGGGCTCGGGCGGCACGCAAGCGTTCTGAAATTTCATGTGGCAGCTCGGAAGCACTTGTTGACAGATAAGAAACTGTTTTGAGTGCAAAACGCTCTTGCAGAATGTCTGCCCGATTTTGATTTGAATAAGTCATAGTGTTATACCTTTGGCACGTAGGGCTTTGCTAAGTGCGAGAACTGCACGCGAACAGTGCGTTTTGACACTGCCCTCAGAGCAACCCATCGCTAGTGCGGTTTCGGCCACATCCATCTCCTCCCAGTAACGCATCAGGAAGGCTTCTCGTTGACGACCCGGCAAAAGCTGCACTTCAACATCAATCTCACGCAATGTTTGCGCCCGCTGTGTCGCATCTTGAGCGCTTTCTGTGCCTTCTGAGTCGTTCAGCGCCTCTAAAGTTTCCAAAATATCAAAATCTCCGTCAGCCCCCGGGGATTCAAAGTCGCTCATATTCGAGAAAAGCGCGTTACGCGTCTTGCGCCGCCGAAACCAGTCCAGCGTAGTGTTAGACAAAATCCTCTGAAAAAGCATAGGCAGCTCTGCCAGCGGCTTGTCGCCATAACTGTGCGCGAGTTTCATCATGCTGTCCTGAACAATGTCCAGTGCTGCTTCTTCGTCGCGGGTGTGATACACGCTTCGCTTGAACGCACGCTTTTCAACGCTTTTCAGGAAGTCAGAGAGTTCTTGTTCAGTTGCCAACGGTGTGAAATTCCGGGTTGTCCAGCATTTTAATTTTTATGTATCTGCTCCTTAAATTATCGCATCCCGACCGGCCACCCAACAATCGTTTGACATCCAAATGTCATAATGCGAGTTGCAATTCAAACAGCAAACGGGCTCTGATCCGGCAGATGATGCATCTGTCTATGGTTTTGGCCTCAAGTCTTGACGCTGCTCCACAAGAGTCAGCCTAAAGGCACCCAAGGTATTTCGTCAGAGAAATTCACAAAGGTTCATCATGGAAATCACAAAAGCTGAAATCGCTTCTGCAACAGTCACTTCTAGCCCTCAAAACACCAGTTCGCAAGAGCTGCGCGGCGCAGAAATCCTCATCAAGTCGCTACAGGCTGAAAACGTCAAATACATTTGGGGCTACCCAGGCGGCGCAGTACTGCACATTTACGACGCGTTTTACAAACAAGACACTATCCAGCATGTGTTGGTGCGCCACGAACAGGCCGCTGTGCATGCCGCCGACGGTTATGCCCGCGCCACTGGCGATGTAGGCGTTGCGCTGGTAACGTCCGGCCCGGGCGTTACCAATGCTATTACCGGAATTGCAACCGCCTACATGGACAGCATTCCGATGGTCATCATCACCGGGCAGGTTCCCACGCACGCCATTGGCCTGGATGCGTTTCAGGAATGCGATACGGTGGGCATCACGCGGCCTATCGTCAAGCACAACTTCTTGGTGAAAGACGCCAGGAACATGGCTGAGACGATGAAAAAAGCGTTTCACATTGCCCGCAGCGGACGCCCTGGTCCGGTGGTGGTGGACATTCCCAAAGACGTTTCATTCAATAAAGTGCCTTATTTTGGCTACCCGGCAACGGTTGAAATGCGCAGCTACAACCCGTCGCGTAAAGGTCACGGCGGGCAGATCCGCAAGGCACTGCAATTGCTGCTGACGGCCCAGCGGCCTTATATTTACACTGGCGGCGGTGTGCTGCTCAGCAACGCATCAGCGGAGCTGCGAACCTTGGTTGATATGCTGGGCTACCCCTGCACCAACACACTGATGGGCTTGGGCGCCTACCCGGCCAGTGACCCCAAGTTCTTGGGCATGCTCGGCATGCATGGCACTTACGAAGCCAATAACGCGATGCAAAATTGCGACGTGCTGTTGGCTGTCGGTGCGCGTTTTGATGACCGCGTGATTGGCAACCCGAAGCATTTTGCGCAAAACGAGCGCAAGATCATTCACATCGATATTGACCCCTCAAGCATCTCAAAGCGGGTCAAGGTTGATATTCCTATCGTCGGTGACGTTAAGGAAGTGTTGACTGAATTGATTGCAATGATCAAGGAATCAGCACTTAAACCTGATGCTAACGCCCTGGGTGCATGGTGGAGCACGATTGACGTCTGGCGCAAGCGGGACTGCATGAAATACAGCTTGGGCGACGGCAGCACCATCAAGCCGCAGTATGTGGTCGAAACGCTCTGGAATATGACCAAAGACGCCGACGCTTACATCACCTCTGATGTCGGTCAGCATCAGATGTGGGCGGCGCAGTACTACAAGTTTGACGAACCGCGCCGCTGGATCAATTCAGGCGGGCTGGGCACGATGGGCGTTGGTTTGCCGTACGCCATGGGCATCAAGCTGGCCAAGCCCGATGCAGAGGTGTATTGCATCACCGGTGAAGGCTCGATTCAAATGTGCATTCAAGAGCTGTCCACCTGCTTTCAGTACAACACGCCGGTCAAAATTGTGTCGCTGAACAACCGTTACCTTGGCATGGTGCGCCAGTGGCAGGAAATTGATTATGAAAGCCGTTACAGCCACAGTTACATGGACGCCCTGCCTGATTTTGTCAAGCTGGCCGAGGCTTATGGACACGTTGGCATGCTGATTGAAAAGCCCAGCGATGTGGAGCCAGCACTGCGCGAAGCACGCAAGCTGAAAGACCGAACCGTGTTCATGGACTTTAGGACAGATTCAACAGAAAACGTGTTCCCGATGGTGCAAGCGGGCAAGGGCATCAATGAGATGCTTTTAGGAGCTGAAGACCTTTAAATCGTTATTTTTTAAGATGTTTTATGCATGTTTTATGCTTGTAACGCAATAGATTCGTGCGCAGGCAGCTCCTGAATTAATAGTAACAATTATCAATCCCCTAACTGACAAATCTATTGTCTGCCAAGCCTGAGCATTACCGTGCGCAGGGGAGGGCAGACGAAATGAAAAGTCCAGACTTATGAAACACATCATTGCAGTTTTATTGGAAAACGAACCCGGCGCGTTGTCGCGTGTGGTGGGCTTGTTTTCAGCTCGTGGCTACAACATCGAAAGCCAGACGGTTGCCCCGACTGAAGATCCCACGCTGTCGCGCATGACGATTCAAACCAGCGGCTCGGGCGACGTGATTGAGCAAATCACCAAGCACTTGAATCGTCTGATTGAGGTCGTCAAGGTGGTTGATTTGACCGAAGGCTCGTACACCGAGCGTGAATTGATGATGGTCAAGGTGCGTGCGGTTGGCAAAGAGCGCGAGGAGATGAAGCGCATGGCGGATATATTTCGCGGTCGGATCATCGACGTGACCGAGAAAAGTTACACGATAGAGCTGACCGGCGACCAGCACAAAAACGATGCGTTTTTGGAAGCCATAGACCGCACTGCCATTTTGGAAACGGTACGCACCGGTTCAAGCGGTATTGGACGCGGCGAACGCATCCTCAGAGTTTGATTTTGATTTTTGATTTTTGATTTTGAGCAGATTTACTTTAATAACCCGGAGAAAAAGATGAAAGTTTTTTACGACAAAGACTGCGACCTGAGCCTGATCAAAGGCAAGACGGTGGCCATTATTGGTTACGGTAGCCAGGGCCATGCCCATGCACAAAACCTGAATGACAGCGGTGTCAAGGTTGTTGTGGGCCTGCGTAAAGGCGGTGCTTCGTGGGACAAGGCTGTCAAAGCTGGTTTGTCAGTGCATGAAGTCAATGATGCTGTCAAGGCCGCTGACGTGGTGATGATCTTGTTGCCCGATGAGGACATTGCCGGCGTATACAAAAACAATGTCGAGCCACACGCCAAACAAGGCGCGTCGCTGGTGTTCGCCCACGGCTTTAATGTGCATTACAACCAGGTCGTGCCGCGTGCTGACCTGGACGTGTGGATGGTCGCGCCCAAGGCCCCAGGCCACACGGTGCGCAACACCTACACCCAGGGTGGCGGCGTGCCGCATTTGGTCGCTATTCATCAAGACAAATCTGGCAAAGCGCGCGACCTGGCACTGAGCTACGCCATGGCCAACGGCGGCGGCAAGGCCGGCATCATTGAGACCAATTTCAAAGAAGAAACAGAAACCGATTTGTTTGGCGAGCAAGCCGTGTTGTGCGGCGGCGCGGTTGAACTCATCAAGATGGGTTACGAGACGCTGGTTGAAGCCGGTTATGCACCAGAGATGGCCTACTTTGAATGCCTGCACGAGTTGAAACTCATTGTTGACCTGATTTATGAAGGCGGCATTGCAAACATGAATTACTCCATCAGTAACAACGCCGAATACGGTGAATACGTGACCGGCCCAGAAGTCATTAACGAGCAGTCACGCGTGGCCATGCGCGCCGCCCTCAAGCGCATTCAAAGCGGTGAGTACGCCAAGATGTTTATCAGCGAAGGTCGTACCAACTACCCGAGCATGACTGCCCGCCGCCGCCTGACGGCCGAGCATTCGATCGAAAAAGTTGGTAGCCAGCTGCGCGCCATGATGCCCTGGATTGCCAAAAACAAGCTGGTTGACCAGACCAAAAACTAACACTTGCTGAGCTGTCAGGTGTCGTCCTGCAAAAAGCCGCGCAATCAGCTTGCGCGGCTTTTTGGTTTTTACAGCATATTGGTTTGTTATCCTAGTCGTCAGTTACAGGAGTATTTCTATGCATGATGGCGAACAGCCTTCGGTTCAAGGCCCCGACGTGGTGGTGCGCAAGCGGCGCAAAGGCATTTATATTTTGCCGAATCTGTTCACCTTGGGCGGACTGTTTGGTGGTTTTTATGCCATCGTGATGGCAATGGATGGGCGTTTTGACCAAGCTGCGATTGGTGTTTTTAGCGCCATGATTCTGGACAGCCTGGACGGACGTATAGCGCGCATGACCAACACCCAAAGCGCATTTGGCGAGCAGATGGATTCATTGTCTGACATGGTATCTTTTGGTGCGGCGCCTGCGCTTATTGCCTATATGTGGAGCTTGAGTTCATTGGGCCGCTGGGGCTGGGTGGCGGCTTTTGTTTATTGCGCATGCGCAGCTTTGCGGCTGGCCCGGTTTAACGTCAACACGGCTGTTGTTGACAAGCGGTTTTTTCAGGGCCTGCCATCGCCTGCAGCTGCTGCTTTGGTAGCGGGATTTATCTGGCTGATGAACGATGCCGACTACTCCGGCACTGAGCTGCTGGACCTGGGCGTGTTTGCACTGCAAATTCCTTGGTTGATGTTTGTTTTGACGCTGTACTCTGGTCTGACCATGGTCACCAATGTGCCGTTTTACAGTTTCAAAGACATCCAGATGAAAAAAACCGTGCCTTTTGCCGTGATTGTTTTGATAGCACTCGGCATTGGCGTTGTTGGCCTGCATCCGCCCATCATGGTGTTTGCATTCTTCATCGCTTATGGCTTGTCGGGCTACGCCGTGTACGCTTGGCGGCGCAGCAAAGGCGAGCAAACGAGTGTGATTGCCACATCGCTTGATGAGCCCGAAGAGCGTGGGCTGCATAAATAAGTCATGCACATTGGGCTGTGATACATTTGAACGTATGAAACGTATTCTGCTAGCGCTACTAATAGCTGCCAACGGGCGGAATAGGTAGCGCACGCTAAATTAAAGCGTTGACCAAATTTCCAACGGCCCGTTTGCTACCAGCAACGGGTCGTTTTTGTTTTGGGTTGCTGGTTTTTTACTTTTTGACATTTGCGGAGAATTTCATGGCGGACACACTCATTATTTTCGACACCACTTTGCGCGACGGAGAGCAGTCGCCCGGCGCGTCCATGACGCGCGACGAAAAGCTGCGCATTGCGCGCCAGCTGGAGCGTCTGAAAGTCGATGTGATTGAAGCCGGGTTTGCTGCCAGCTCAAACGGCGATTTTGAATGCGTCAAATCGATTGCCGAAGTCATCAAGGAATCAACCGTTTGCTCGTTGGCCCGTGCCAATGATCGCGATATTTCCCGCGCAGCTGAAGCTTTGAAGCCCGCCGCGTCAGGTCGCCTGCATTTGTTTTTAGCCACCAGTGCTCTGCACATGGAAAAAAAGCTGCGCATGACGCCGGATGAGGTCTACGAGCAAGCCAAGCTCTCCACCCGCTTTGCACGCAACTTGATGGGTGACATCGAGTTCAGCCCAGAGGATGGCTACCGCTCGGACCCTGACTTTTTGTGCCGTGTTCTTGAAGCTGTTATCCACGAAGGCGCCACCACCATCAACGTGCCTGACACCGTGGGCTATGCGATCCCTGAGCTGTACGGCAACTTCATCAAGAACCTGCGTGAGCGCATTCCCAACAGTGACAAAGCAGTGTGGTCGGTGCACTGCCACAACGACCTGGGCATGGCGGTGGCCAACTCATTGGCTGGCGTGATGATTGGCGGTGCGCGGCAGGTGGAGTGCACCATCAATGGTCTGGGCGAGCGGGCTGGCAACTGCAGCCTGGAAGAAATCGTCATGGCGGTTAAAACCCGTAAAGACTATTTCAACCTCGACCTGAATATTGATGCTAAGCATATTTTGGCCACCAGCCGCATGGTTAGCCAAACCACTGGTTTTGTGGTGCAGCCCAACAAGGCTGTGGTGGGTGCCAATGCGTTTGCGCATGCCAGCGGCATTCACCAGGACGGTGTGCTCAAGGCGCGTGACACCTATGAAATTATGCGGGCCGAAGATGTGGGCTGGTCAGCCAATAAAATCGTGCTGGGCAAACTCAGCGGCCGCAATGCGTTCAAGCAGCGCTTGCAAGAGCTTGGCGTGGTGATGGAAAGCGAAGTCGAGACCAACAGCGCGTTTGCCAAATTCAAAGAGTTGGCGGACCGCAAGAGTGAGATTTTTGACGAAGACATCCTGGCGCTGGTCAGCGACGAAAGCGTCACCCTTGCCGTAGAGCAATACTGTTTTGTGTCGCTCTCGCAGCACAGTGAAACCGGTGAGCGCCCCCAGGCGAGCGTGGTGTTTACTGTAGAAGGCGTTGAATTTAAAGGCCATTCAGACGGCAATGGCCCGGTTGATGCATCCCTAAAAGCCATTGAGTCCCACGTCAAGAGCGGTGCCGAGATGGTGCTGTATTCGGTCAATGCCATTAGCGGGTCGACTGAAAGCCAGGGCGAAGTTACTGTCCGGTTGCAAAACAGCGGTCGCGTGGTCAATGGGGTGGGCTCCGACCCAGACATAGTGGTGGCTTCAGCCAAAGCTTACTTAAGCGCACTGAATAAATTACAAAGTAAGGCTGATCGGGTTGCAGCGCAGGGCTGAGAATACTTTCACTAAAAATAACTTTTAAATTCAATGACTTAGAGGATTTAAGTGATATTTCTATGATTTAAGTCAGTTGTAAGACAACTATTCATCCAGTTTTTAAGAAAGTCACGCAAGTTTTTGATATTGCGTGACTTTTTCATTTTGTATACACTGCAGCATGCTTTTTCATGCAACCTTAAGCAAGGCTCACCCCAATGGTTAATCAGATGCTTCGTTTCGCCTTTAAAACTGTTGGCTTGCTGGCAATTTTGGCGGCTTTTGCTGCGCCGCAAGCTGGCGCAGCAACGCAAAAGAAACAAACCGCCAAAAAACAGCAGGTTACAAAATCTGCGGTTTCGAAAGTTAAAGCTACAAAAGCTACGGCTTCGAAAAAAGTGGTAGCAACTAGAAAAACTGCTAGTTTTGTTTCGGGTACCCCGCGTAAATCGGTCATTCGCGTATCTGCACCGCCAAGGCTTTCATACGGTCAAATCGCGGGTTTGCATGGCTTGCAAGACGAGCTTGAGTTGAAGTCCAGCGTAGCGCTGGTGATAGACCAGGACACGCGCGAGGTACTGTTTAGAAAAAATGAGAATGCCGTCTTGCCCATAGCATCACTCACCAAGCTCATGACCGGTGTGATTATTTCTGGCGCAAAACTGCCGATGGACGAAATGATCACCGTCACACAAGACGATATAGACACTGAAAAAGGCAGCAGCTCGCGCCTGAAAGTTGGCACCACCCTGATGCGAGGTGAAATGTTGCATTTGGCCCTGATGTCGAGTGAAAACCGCGCTGCCAACGCATTGGGCCGTACCTATCCTGGCGGTATGGCGGTGTTTGTCAACTTGATGAATGCCAAAGCCAAGTTGCTAGGCATGGCAGATACGCGCTATGTTGAACCCACCGGCCTGTCCAGCCGCAATCAGTCCAGTGCTCAAGACCTGGCTGCTTTAGTTAGTGCTGCGCACGCTGACCCAGTGCTGCGCGAGTTGTCAACGTCTTCGGGCTACCAGGTGGCGGTAGGCAACCGAACGCTGCAGTACAACAATACCAACCGGTTAATCAAAAACCCGGAGTGGGAGATTGGCCTGCAAAAAACAGGTTACATCTCTGAAGCAGGGCAGTGCCTGGTCATGCAAACCAAAATTGCAGGGCGCAAATTGATCATGGTATTTTTGGATTCTGCGGGCAAACTCAGCCGCTTGGGTGATGCGGAGCGCGTTCGCCGCTGGGTAGAAGCCAATCCGCTGGCTAATCCTGCCGTAACTCCCCTTGCTATTGAACGAAAAGCCAACATTGACACTGCCGTCAGACAAATCAGCATGTAACGCAAACGCTTTATTGACTTGTTATTTGCTATCAATATAAAAGCTACTCGTGCAAGTATTTAGAGCGGTATAGCCATATTCACTTCACTTTATAGCCTAAAGTCTTTGAGATTTCGCTGGCTGTGGATTGCAACTTTGTCAGCCAGTGTTCTTCCAGTCGGTCTGCAGGCGCTGAAATAGACAAGCCCGCCACCAGTTTGTTTTGATCGTCATAGATGCCTGCGGCCATGCAGCGCACACCCAGCTCCAGCTCTTCGTTGTCTCTGGCAATGCCGTATTGCCGCGCTTTTGAAAGCTCACGTTCAAGAATCGGCAGTTGTGTGATCGAGTTACGAGTTTGCCCCACCAGCCCGGTACGTGTTGCGTAGCTGCGCAGTCGTTGCGGGTCGTCAAATGCTAAAAACAACTTGCCCACCGACGTCAAATGCAACGGCGCACGCCCGCCAATGGCACGTACCACCTGCATGCCTGACCGCTCACTGTAAGCGCGCTCGACATAAATAATCTCATCGCCCTGGCGCATGCTCAAGTTAACAGGCTGTTGGGTCAGCTTGTGCAACTCTCGCATAGGTGCCAAAGCCGCGTCGCGCACATTGAGCCGCGCTTTAACCATGTTGCCGAGCTCCAGCAAGCGCATACCCAGCCGGTAACTTCCTGCTGCGGGTCTGTCAACAAAGCGGCCTGTTGCCAGGTCATTCAATATGCGGTGGGCAGTAGACGCGTGCAAACCCGACTTTTCACTGATCTCCTTCAGTGACATGGCTTCTTCTCGATTGGCCAGAATGTCTAGCAGGCTAAACATGCGTTCAATGACCTGAACCGTGGGTTTTACAGGTATTGCGCTGTCTGTTTTCATCATGCGTAAATTTTACGCTATGAAATTATCTGTCTTTTGGTGGCGACTTGTTACTGCGCTACCCATTCGCCATCAATTCGCAATTCATGCGGCTTGAAAGCTGCCTTGTAGCGCATTTTTGGGCTGTCAGCGATCCAGTAACCCAAGTACACATACGGCAGATTCAGCTTGGCAGCTTGCTCAATTTGCCACAGCACGCCGTAATTGCCAAAGCTGTTTTTTACGTCTGCCTCATCGGGCTCATAAAACGTATAAACAGCTGAAATGCCGTCTTCGAGCACATCCAGAATCGCCACCATTTTGAGAGTACCCGCTGCACCGTTCTGAGCGTTCGGCAGAGTTTCACGAAACTCGACCAGTCGGGAGTTAACTCTGCTTTGCAGCAAAAACTGGTTGTACTGGTCAATGCTGTCATGGTCCATGCCGCCGCCCGCGTGTCGGCCGTTTTGGTAGCGCAAGTAAAGCTGGTAGTGCTCTGACATAAAGCACAGCTTGAGCACCCGCGCTTGCAGACCCTGATGCTTTGCCCAGGCGCGGCGCTGACTCTTATTGGGTGCAAATGTTTGCACTGGTACGCGCAGCGGCACGCAAGCGATGCAGCCATCGCAGTAGGGCCGGTAGGTAAACATCCCGCTACGCCTGAAGCCCTGAGCCACCAGATCAGAGTACGCGTCGTTGTGAATCAAATGGCCGGGCGTGGCCACCTGCGACCTGGCCTGCCTGCCCGGCAAATAGCTGCACGGGTACGGTGCCGTGGCGTAAAACTGCAGGGCTTGCAGCGGCAGGTCTTTGAGGTGCGTCACGGCGTTGGCGGTGTCTTTAAAGGCGTTAGTTGATTCCAGTATACGGGGTCAAATTGCCATGTGGGGGCAGGGTGTTTGCTTGTGCTGGCGACGTGTGCAGTAAACGCGTCCCGGCTGATTTCCTGCGCACCTAATGATGCCAAATGCCCGGTGTTCTGCTGGCAGTCAATCATCTTGATGCCGTGCGCCCGGCAAAAAGCCACCAGGGCGCACAACGCAATTTTTGATGCGTCTGTGACATCCGCAAACATCGACTCGCCAAACACCATGCCGCCCAGGTTCACGCAATACAGCCCACCCACCAATTCGCCGCCTACCCAGGTTTCAATACTGTGTGCGTGGCCTGCCAAGTGCAGCGCGCAGTAAGCCGCAATCATCTCCGGCAGTATCCACGTGCCCGGCTGGCCATCTCGGGGCTTGCGGGCGCAAGCATTGATGACGCGCACGAACGCTGTGTCAAACCGGACTTCACAAGCTGGGTTGTTCAAAAAGTGGTTCAGTGTTTTGCGCAGCGACCGATGCAGTTTGAACTGCTGCACGTGCAGCGTCATGCGCGGGTCAGGGCTCCACCATAGCGTAGGTTGCCCGTCGCTAAACCACGGGAAGATGCCAAGACCATACGCATTGACCAGCGTGGGCACATCCAGCTTGCTGCCAGCCGCCAGCAGGCCGGGTGCGGGGTCGGCATGCCCCCACGCATCGCTGACGTCGGGAAAGTCTTGGTCAGGCTCAAGCCAGGGTAAAGTACGGTGCGGCTTTTTCATTGAGGATCAGTCTGTGTTGAGGTGTTGCACGAACCGGGACTAAATTGGACGCTATAATCTTAGGCTGTATTCCTCGATAGCTCAGTTGGTAGAGCGCCGGACTGTTAATCCGTAGGTCCCTGGTTCGAGCCCAGGTCGAGGAGCC
>JAYURC010000165.1:0-14469 GCA_043756405.1 Polaromonas sp. | reverse complement strand
ATGATGGAATTGATCAATAACATCGCCAAGGCACACTCAGGCTTGTCCGTGTTTGCCGGTGTCGGCGAGCGTACCCGCGAGGGCAACGACTTCTATCACGAGATGGCAGACTCTGGCGTCGTCAATCTTGAGAAGCTCGAAGATTCAAAGGTGGCGATGGTTTACGGCCAGATGAACGAGCCACCAGGCAACCGTTTACGCGTGGCGCTGACCGGCCTGACGATTGCCGAGTCGTTCCGCGACGAAGGCCGTGATGTGCTGTTCTTTGTGGACAACATTTACCGCTACACGCTGGCCGGCACTGAAGTATCCGCACTGCTGGGCCGCATGCCTTCGGCGGTGGGTTACCAGCCAACATTGGCTGAAGAGATGGGCCGTTTGCAAGAGCGTATTACGTCGACAAAAGTGGGCTCAATTACTTCGATCCAAGCCGTATATGTTCCTGCCGATGACTTGACCGACCCATCACCTGCCACGACTTTTGCTCACCTGGACTCCACCGTGGTGCTGTCCCGTGACATCGCGTCACTGGGCATTTATCCTGCTGTTGATCCGCTTGATTCAACCAGCCGCCAGTTGTCACCTGCTGTTGTGGGCGAAGACCACTACAACACGGCCCGTGCCGTACAGGGCACCTTGCAGCGCTACAAAGAGCTGCGCGACATCATTGCTATTTTGGGCATGGACGAGCTGGCACCTGAAGACAAGCTGGCTGTGGCACGTGCCCGCAAGATTCAGCGCTTTTTAAGCCAGCCTTTCCACGTGGCTGAAGTGTTTACCGGCTCGCCCGGCAAGTACGTCAGCCTGGCTGAAACGATTCGCGGCTTCAAGATGATTGTTGCTGGCGAGTGCGATCATTTGCCAGAGCAGGCGTTTTACATGGTGGGCACGATTGACGAAGCGTTTGAAAAAGCGAAAAAAGTTTAATTGGCGCTTGATATGAACACCATTCACGTTGACGTAGTTTCTGCGGAAGAGTCCATCTTCTCGGGCGAGGCCAAATTCGTGATCTTGCCAGGGGAAGGCGGCGAATTGGGGATTTATCCGCGCCACACCCCCCTGATCACCCGTATCAAGCCGGGTGCGGTACGCATCGTCAAGACTGATGACAGCGAAGAATTTGTTTTTGTAGCCGGTGGTTTGCTTGAAGTACAGCCTGATTCGGTCACGGTACTGAGCGACACCGCCATTCGTGGTAAAGACTTGGACGAAGCCAAAGCCAGCACGGCAAAGGCGGCTGCGGAAGAAGTCTTGAAAAATGCCAAAGGTGACATTGACATCGCCATGGCGAAGTCCGAGCTGGCCGTGATGGCCGCGCAAATCGCTGCACTGCGCAAGTTTCGCCAGAAAAAATAAGCAGGTCAAGTGTGCGTTTGCCGCACACAGTTGCCGACTTGTACCGCTTTGAGCGATTGCGTGCATGCACATTATTGCTGCAAGATGTTGCTTGCTGTAACCACCACATTGAGACTGACCGAGGCGGCACTGCGCTTGCCAGCCATTGTCAATGGTGCCGAAGGCACGATTGCCCTGCTGGTGGACGCAGTCATTGACGCGCGCGAGCTCATTTTGCAAGGCATTGGCCAATTAACGCGGCGCATCCGCGGCGTTGTGGGCGGCGCTTTGCGTGCCGATGGCCGACCGCTGTTTTTGATTGATGTGGCCGAGCTGGAACGTGCCGCGCGCTCGTCGGTGCAAATGGTCTCGTCATCAGCGCTGCGCAGGCGGCTTGCGGTTGAGCGTACCCGCGTGCTGGTGGTTGATGATGCGCTGTCGGTAAGGCGCTCCATGCAGCAATTGTTGGGTGACGCCGGATATGGAATAAATCCGCTTGAAGCGTCCCTCACTTTTGCTGACGGATCTGGAAATGCCTAACCTCAATGGCCTTGAGCTTACCCGCCGGGTGCGTGAGGTGCAGCAGTGGATGGCCATGCCGATTGTCATGATCACCTCGCGCGCGGGTGACAAGCATCGGCAGATTGCTGCCGAGGCGGGCGTGGACATTTACTTGACCAAACCGTATCTTGACGCTGATTTACTGAACCACGTACGCACCTTGTGCGCCCCTGACGCCAACATGCTGTAACTTTAAGCCTGCGACCTGGAATTGCGCGAGGCTGTTTTCCAAAACCTCCGGACTTCTTAAGATGTCAATCAGGCGCTGTTGATATCAAGCAAGGTGAGGCGCTGCATGCCGACTTCATGACAAGGCGCCTGCCGGTGCCCGGCTGATGCTGGTGATCTCCCAACGGCTGTCTGTCGGGTTGCGAGAAGCCAATCGGAAAACCAAAACACTGGGTGCTTTAAGCCGCGCGTTGCAGCAGGCGCTGGATGTGGCGCACAAGAAGCGGGGCAGCACTTAAAACCACGCTCAGTCCAGCCCTGAATTTTTAACCCAACACAAGATCGTCGGGCTGCTCATTAAACGGCTGGCTGCCGGGTGCCGCCGGGAAATGGGCCACCAGCACGCTGGAAACCTCGCCAATAGCCTGCGTTAGGCCGTCTTCAAAATGACCATCCCGAAAAGCCGTACTCATTCGGTCAGTCATGGCCTGCCAATCTTGCGCTGAGACGCGGCGGTTGACGCCCCTGTCGGCCACGATCTCAATGGCGTGTTCAGCCAGCAGCAGGTAAATCAGCACACCGTTGTTCTGCTCGGTGTCCCACAGCAGCAGCTTGCCAAACTGCGTGATGGCGCGCTGGCGGGTCAGTGCTTTTAGCGTGCAGTTTTTACCCAGCCGCCACAAATAGCTCATGGGCAGAGCCGCTTCAACATAGATGCGAATTTGCCCGGTGTGGCGGACCTCACTGGCCGCGACGCGTTTAGCCAGACGCTCAAGCATGTCAGCAGGCAGGGCTTGTTGCGCGTCTGACGCGTCCAGCCACAAATGTTTAAGCATGGTTTTAAGTTTGCGGATCATCTTTACCAGCCTCCCGACGCGCCGCCGCCGCCAAAATTGCCGCCACCGCCGCTGCTAAAGCCGCCCCCCGCGCCCCCCGCGCCGCCCCCGCCACCACCAAAACCGCCTCCGCCAAAGCCGCCTCCGCCAAAACCTCCGTTCGTCCAGCCGCCGCGCTTGCCACCGCCCGACCCCAAAGAGCCCAGGCTAGCCACCAAGGCAAACACCAGGCCAATCAAGCCCGCTGCGCCCGCTAAAAGCAAGCTGCTGGTAAAGACCCAAGCCAACACGCCGACGCCGCCGCCCGTTGCCAATGCACCCAGCTTGCGCCCCAGCACCCCAGAGAGCAGCCGTGCACCAATCGGCACTGCAAAAAACAAAAACACCGCCATGTCCATCCACTGAAAACCCGGCGCGCCGCTGCCAGCGGTTTCGGCATCGGCTACGGGCAGGTTTTCTCCACTAATACGCGCCATGATCTGGTCCGCTGCCGCGCTCAGCCCACCTGCAAAGTCGCCCTGCTTGAAGCGTGGCGTGACAGCGCTGGCAATGATTTGCCTGGCTGCCAGGTCGGGCACCGCGCCTTCCAGCGCTTTGCTGGTGGCAATGCGCACTTTGCGGTCGTTTTTAGCCACCACCAGCAGCAAACCGTCGCCCACGTCTTTTCGGCCAATCTTCCACGCGTCGCCCACCCGCTGGGCGTAGTCGGTGATGTCTTCGGGCAGGGTGGTGGGCACCATCAGAATGACGATTTGCGAGCCGCGCGTTTTTTCAAACGCTGCAAGCTTCGCTTCAAGCGCCTGGGTTTGCCTAGAGTCCAGCGTGCCGCTGGTGTCAATGACTCGGGCGCTTAGCGGCGGTATGGCCTGCAGGTCTTGCGCTTGCGTGGTCATGCTGAGGCAGCCTGCAAGCGCTATAAAAGTAATAGCTGCTTGCGCCCGTATCCATTGGGCTAAATGCATATTTTTTGCCTAAAAACTGCCAGGTTTAGTTATCTTAAGTAATTTTCACGCTACTTTTTCTCAAAATTAACAGCAGGCGGCTTGCTGATCTGCGCTTCGTTTTCTACCGTGAAATTGGGTTTGACGTTGTAGCTAAAAATCATCGCTGTCAGATTATTTGGAAAGCTGCGCGCCAAAATGTTGTAGTCCTGCACAGTTTTGATGTAGCGGTTACGTGCCACAGTGATGCGGTTTTCAGTGCCTTCCAATTGCACCCGCAAGTCCTGAAAGCCCTGGTTGGCTTTGAGGTTGGGGTAGTTTTCAGTCACCATCAACAAGCGGGACAATGCGCCACTCAGCTCCCCCTGAGCCGCCTGAAATTTTTTGAAAGCTTCAGGGTCGTTCAGTGTTTCAGGCGTGACCTGCATGGATGTGGCCTTGGCTCTGGCTTCAACCACTCGGGTCAGCGTGTCCTGCTCAAAAGCGGCTTCACCCTTAACAGTCGCCACAATGTTGGGCACCAGGTCAGCGCGGCGCTGGTACTGGTTCAGCACCTCAGCCCAAGCGGATTTGGTCTGCTCATCAAGCGACTGGAACTGGTTGTAGCCGCAGCCCGACAACGTCAAGCTGGAAGCGAGCGCCAAACAAATCACCAGCAGCTTTAAAAAACGGGTTTTCATACAAAGTTCTCCTGAAATCAAGTGGCAACATTACCATACCGCCATGTCGCAACTCGTAGGCCAAGCGCGCCGCCCCACTGTTAAAACCCACATCGCCGACTGGTTTGCCGCACGCGACTGGAAGGCCTTCAAATTTCAAAAAGATGTGTGGCAAGCCATTGCTCTCGGCCAGTCAGGCTTGCTGCATGCCACCACCGGCTCCGGCAAGACCTACGCCGTCTGGCTGGGTATTTTGATGCGTTTTATAGCTGTAGCCCAATTAAAACAAGCGCAAGCTGCTCCTAAATCAGGAGCTAGTGCAGTAAAACGAAAGCCACTTGGCGCGCCCCTGACGGTGCTGTGGATCACGCCCATGCGTGCGCTGGCAGCGGACACGCAGCGGGCGTTGCAGTTGCCACTAGATGTGTTGGCTTCTGACGGCTCTTTTTCGCTTTGGACGGTAGGCGCCAGATCAGGTGACACCAGCAACGCCGAGCGTAGCGCGCAAAACACCCGGCTGCCCACGGTGCTGGTCACCACGCCCGAAAGCCTGTCCGTACTGCTGTCGCGCGCTGATGCAGCAGTTGCGCTGGGCAGCGTGCAGGCGGTGGTGGTGGACGAGTGGCATGAGCTGATGGGCAACAAACGCGGGGTGCAAACGCAATTGGCACTGGCCCGGTTGCGTACCTTTAACCCAGCGCTGATCACCTGGGGCATGTCTGCCACGCTGGGCAATTTGCAAGATGCCATGCATACGCTGCTGGGCAAAACCGGCGGTACGCTGGTGCAGGGCGCTGTGCCCAAAAAATTGATCATCGACACACTGCTGCCAGACGTGGCTGCACGTTTCCCTTGGGCCGGGCATTTGGGGTTGACCATGCTGCCCCAGGTGGTGGCAGAAATTGCCGCTAGCAGCACCACACTGGTGTTCACCAACACCCGTTCGCAATCTGAGATTTGGTACCAAGCCATTTTGGAAGCGAGACCTGACTGGGCCGGGCTGATAGCGCTGCACCACGGCTCGCTGGACCGGGGCGTGCGTGAGTGGGTTGAAGCAGGCCTAAAAAGTGGCGAATTGCGCACGGTGGTGTGTACGTCCAGTCTTGACCTGGGGGTTGACTTTTTACCGGTTGAACGGGTTTTGCAAATCGGCTCACCCAAAGGCGTGGCGCGTCTGCTGCAACGCGCCGGGCGATCCGGTCACGCGCCTGGCAGGCCGTCACGCATCACGCTGGTGCCCACCCACAGCCTGGAAATCATTGAGTCGGTTGCAGCGCGCGCTGCGGTAGTGGGCGGCCATATTGAGGCCCGGCCGTCGCCCCGGCAGCCGCTGGACGTGCTGGTCCAGCATCTTGTCACGGTCGCTCTGGGCGGTGGGTTTGTAGCTGGCGATCTGCTCACGGAAGTGCGGTCAACTGCGGCCTATGCTGACCTGAGTGACGACAGCTGGGCCTGGGCGCTGGCGTTTGTACACATGGGCGGTGAGTCCCTGGGTGCGTACCCTGACTACCAGCGCGCAGCACCGGACGACGGCGGCATCTGGCGCGTGCCCAACGCCATGCTGGCACGCCGCCACCGCATGAACATTGGCACCATCGTCAGCGACGCCAGCATGGCGGTGCAGTACCTCAAAGGCGCAAAAATCGGCACGGTTGAAGAAAGCTTTGCCGCGCGCCTCAAACCCGGCGACTGTTTCAGTTTTGGCGGCCGAATGCTGGAGCTGGTGCGCATCCACGACATGACGGCGTGGGTGCGCAAAGCGTCTGGTAAACGCGCTGCCGTGCCGCGCTGGAACGGTGGGCGCATGCCGCTTTCCAACACGCTGGCCGATGCGGTTGTCGAGCAACTGGCGTTGGCCGCGCAGGGCCACTTCGACTCACCCGAACTCAAGCGCGTACAGTCAATGCTTGAACTGCAGCAGCAATGGTCAGCCCTGCCCACGCCAACGACGCTGCTGGCTGAAGTCATGACATCTCGTGACGGCACGCATTTATTTTTGTACCCGTTTGCCGGGCGCAACGTGCACCTGGGTCTGGCCGGTTTGCTGGCCTGGCGGGCGGCGCAACTACAGCCACGCACTTTTTCGATTGCCGTCAATGATTACGGCTTTGAACTGCTTTGCGCAGAGCCCGTTGACTGGTCAAATATGCTAGAAGCCATCATAAATAAAGCGCAACCAGCTATGCTTTTAGACGAAGTGCTGGCCAGCCTGAACGCCGGTGAGCTGGCCCAGCGGCGCTTTCGTGAGATTGCCCGCGTGTCGGGCCTGGTGTTTCAAGGCTACCCCGGCGAAAAGCGCAGCAACAAGCAATTGCAAGCCTCGTCAAGTCTGTTCTACGAGGTCTTTCGCAAGTACGACCCCGGCAACCAGTTGCTGCAACAAGCCGAGGCTGAGCTGCTGGCAGAAGAGCTGGACATTGAGCGTCTTGAGCACAGCCTGGCCCGCATGGCTGCGCAGACTTTGGTGATCAAGCCACTGGTGCGGCCCACGCCGTTTTCATTTCCCCTCATGGTCGAGCGCCTGCGGGAAAAGCTCAGCAACGAAAGCATGGCGGACCGCATTGCGCGTATGGTTCAGCAGCTTGAAAAAGATGCCGGTGTGGACTCCGGTGCGGACACGGAGGCCGACGTTTCTGCTGTATCTGGCATCAGCCAGGCTCTGGCGATGGGGCAAGATACGCTGGCAGCCCCGCCCAAGCGCGTTCGCACGTCGCGTCGGTAAACCCAATAATGCGAATAACTTGGATGACGTCTATCACGTCAACCGCGCCTGGAAGGCCACTGTCCATTACCTTTGCCGGTAGCACTGTGTGGCTGCTGCCTGAGCACGCATTGTGGTGGCCAAAGGGTCGCGTTTTATTCATTGCTGACTTGCACCTGGGCAAAGCCGCCACCTACCGCGCTTTGGGCCAGCCCGTGCCAGGCGGCACCACCGCCGAGAACCTGCGCAGACTCACCGATTTGATCCATCACTATCAGCCGGCGCAACTGGTTTTTCTGGGCGATTTTTTGCATGCACGCCAGGCCCACACAGACTCAGTGATGGATCAGGTCAAAATTTGGCGGCAAAGCCATGCTGAACTGCACTGCACGCTGGTACGCGGCAACCACGACTCCAGAGCAGGCGACCCGCCGCCAGTATTGAACATCAGCGTGGTCGATGAACCCTATCTGCTGGGGCCTTTTGCCGCCTGCCACCACCCGCAAACGCACGCTACGCACGCCGTGCTGGCCGGCCATTTGCATCCCGCAGCAACATTGCAAGGCCCCGCGCGCGACCGGCTGCGGTTGCCGTGCTTTGTGTTTGACGAACGCAGCGCGATCCTCCCCGCGTTTGGAGAATTTACCGGGGGCTATACCGTCACAGCCAAACCCAGTACGCAGTTGTATGCAGCGGGCGGGCAAGCCGTTTGGCGTTTGCCTAGAACTGCTGGGGTTTAAGCCTGTTGGTAGTGCTAAAGCAAATAGCAGTTTTCGTACTGGAGTTTTTGATGCGTCACTTATCAGTTTTGCGGTTTTTTGCTGCAGTTTTCTTGTCCGTCGCTGCAGCCATTTGTAGCGCCGGGACCGCCATCAACACCACGGGTTCTGACGACGGCACCGCTATTTCTGGTTTTGATGCGGTTGCTTTCTTTACCCAGAAAAAAGCTGTCGCAGGCCAGCCGCAATGGTCGGTTCAGCATCAGGGTGCCCAATGGCTTTTTTCAAGCGAAGAAAACCGGGAAGCCTTTTCAAAAACACCTGAAAAATTCATGCCCGAATGGGGTGGGGTCATTTGACTAACGCTTCGCACTCGTCTTTGCTGTCCGTTAATGCTCGCACCGCGCGCATGCCGCCTTTGCTGAACCCAGACCTTGCCGCTGAAGGTCAGCAGGCGGCGTCAGGCACAAATCACAGGTTATCAAGCACCACAGTACAGTCGACTTTCGACAAGCTGACGCAGGCCTGCCTTAAGTTGTATGCAGCGGGCAACGAAGCCGCGTGACAGTGTGCTGGATTTGATCTTTACCGTACAAATAACATTGTAAAAACAGCATTGTGGTTCTATAATTGCAATGATGTACAGCAGATTTGTAACACCTCAAATTCAGCTTGCACTGCAAGATGCGCCAGCAGTCGTGCTGCTCGGTCCGCGCCAAATCGGTAAAACAACACTGGCTTATGAGCTGTCGCAGCCCGGCGGTATCTATTTGGACCTGGAGTCTTTTGAGGACCGCAGTAAATTAACGAATGTTGAGCAATATTTACGCGCCCGTCAAAACCAGTTGGTGGTGCTTGACGAGGTGCAGCGGCTGCCCACCTTGTTTGAACCCTTGCGCGGCCTGATTGACCATGCGCGCAGGCAGCATGCTTTAGACCCGCGCATTGGCAGCACGGGTTTATACCTGTTGCTCGGCTCTGCCAGCCTGGACTTGATTCAAAAAACCAGCGAAACATTGGCGGGACGTGTTGCTTTTATGGAGTTATCGGGGCTACACCGGTTAGAACTACCGCCCGACTTGTGGGACGCGCTGTGGCTGCGTGGCGGCTTCCCGCAATCAGTGCTGGCCACAAGCGGCGCAGCCAGCGTGCGTTGGCGGCGTGACTTTTGCCGTACCTATCTGGAGCGCGATGTCGCGCAGTTTGCGCCCCGCATCGCTGCCGACATGCTTCGCCGTTTCTGGACAATGCTGGCGCATTTGCAAGCCAGCACCGTTAACGTGGCCCAAATGGCGCGTAATTTGGGGGTCGACACACGTACTGCGGGGAGTTATCTGGATTTGCTGGTTGACCTGCTGCTGGTGCGCAAATTGCCATCCTGGCATATCAACCAGGGCAAGCGACTCGTGAAGTCACCGAAAATTTATATCCGCGACAGCGGCTTGCTGCACAGCCTGCTTGGTATCACTGATGCAGACAGCTTACTGTCGCATCCAGTGGTGGGCGCCAGCTGGGAAGGTCACGTGGTGGAAAGTTTGCTAGCCGTAGCGCCACCAGGCGTTAGCGCCAGCTTTTATCGCAGCAGTGCAGGCGCTGAGATTGACCTGCTCTTGACCTGGCCCGATGGCGCGCATTGGGCCATTGAGGTAAAACGCAGCACCACGCCTAAAGTTGAGCGCGGCTTTCATAGCGCGTGCCAAGACATCCTGCCTGCCAAAAAGTGGCTGGTGTACCCAGGCACGCAGGCCTACCCTCTTGGCAATGACATCACCTGTATGCCGCTGGATTTGGCCATGAGAGCGCTTTGTCAATCAGGCGTGGCTTAATAGCGGTAAATTCGAATATTTAACGTTTTTAGCCCACCCATGCGCAAACCTAAAACTCCGCCTGCAGACACCAGCAGCCCCGACGAGATAGAGGCCACTTTTTATGAAGCGATGCAGCATGGCGACATTGACAAACTCATGGCCTGCTGGGCTGATGAGGACGACATTGTTTGCATTCACCCCGGTGGTGCGCGCCTGCTGGGCGCGGGCGCGATTCGTGCGGCGTTTGACATGATGTTTACCAACGGCAGCATTCAGGTGCGGGCAGAAAAAGTGCGCCGTGTTGAGTCACTGGGTGCCAGCGTGCACAGCGTGTTGGAGCGCATCGAAGTGCTCACTGACGAAGGCCCGCGCCATGCGTACGTGATTGCCACCAACGTTTACCAAAAAACACCGCAAGGCTGGCGCATGACCGCGCACCACGCCAGCCCGGGCACACCGCGCGAGATGCTCGAAGTCAACGACAGCCCGCAAGTGCTTCATTGATTGCGCTGAAAGGTATGAAATATGAAGCACCTTGGTGGCTGCCAGGTGGCAATTTGCAAACCATTTGGGCTGCGCGGCGGGCCGAACGCTATGCAGGCAGTGCGCCCACGTTCAGGCGTGAACGCTGGGTAACACCCGATGACGATTTTGTCGATGTTGATTTTGCCGAACATCACAGCGCGCCTGACGCGCCACTGCTGGTTGTCTTTCACGGCCTGGAAGGCTCATCCAAAAGTCATTATGTTCAGGCGTTGACGAGCGCAGCGCAAGCACGCGGCTGGGCCTGCTGCACACCGCATTTCAGGGGTTGCTCGGGTGAATTGAATCACGCCCCGCGCGCTTACCATTCTGGTGATTTTGAAGAGATCGACTGGATATTGCGCCGCTTAAAAAGCCAGCATTCGGGCCCTGTCGTTGCCGTGGGGATATCACTGGGTGGCAATGCGCTCATGCGCTGGGCGGGCGAGAAGGGTGCAAATGCAGCGCAAGTGGTTCGTGCGGTGGCCAGCGTTTGTTCCCCGCTTGACCTGGCGGCCAGCGGCTTGGCCATCGGGCGCGGCTTTAACCGCCTGGTTTACACCCGCCTGTTTTTAAGCAGCATGGTGCCCAAGGCGCTGCAAAAGCTCGACCAGCACCCCGGTCTGTTCAGCCGCAGCGACCTGCTGGCGGCGCGTGACTTGTATGCGTTCGACAACATCGTTACCGCGCCGCTGCATGGCTTCAAGGACACGGATGATTACTGGAAACGTGCGTCGGCCAAGCCGCACATGACCAACATTGCTGTGCCTGCCCTGGCGCTGAATGCGCTGAACGACCCGTTTGTTCCCGCCTGGAGCTTGCCCGCGCCCGTTGATGTGAGCAGCAGCGTCACGCTGTGGCAGCCCGTGGGCGGCGGGCATGTCGGTTTTCCGTCAGGCGCTTACCCTGCCCACGTGCGCGCGATGCCAGAGGCAGTCACCACCTTTTTTAGCGCACATCTTTAGAATCAAAAAATTTGAAGCTTTTATGGACGATATTGTTAAAGCCGCCATGGCCAAATGGCCTAACGTGCCCAACTGCTACGGCTGGCTGGGACTTGACGCACGCGGCAACTGGTACATGCGCGACGACAACGCGCAGGCAGCGGGGCCGTTTTGCGCGGCGTCTGCCGAGCCAGGCAGGCAGGCGGCCAGCAAAGGCTCACGCCTCCAACACGACAAGCTGATTGACTTTATTCAGCGTAACTACGCAAGCGATGCGCAAGGCCAGTGGTTTTTTCAAAACGGTCCGCAGCGTGTGTATGTTGAGCTGGAGGCGACGCCCTTCGTATGGCGAGTGGGCAACACCCCGGACTTTGACGTGGCAGCCCACGACGGCCAGGTTGCCATCACCCAGCGCTGCATCATCGACGAGCATGGCCGCGTGTACCTGGAAACCGCGCTAGGATTTGGCCTGGTGCACACGCAAGACATGCTGCAAGCCGCAGACGCCATCGAGCAAGGCCTGTGGGTACCGCAAGAAGTGCAGGCGCGCGACCTGCAAAAGCGCTTTGGCTATGTGCGTAGCCCTGAGGCGGCAAGCAAGTCGCTATTAAAAATATAGCTGTTTGCGCCCGTATTCGTTACGCGACGAGCCAATTTAACGTATTAAAAACACAAAAACCGGCTCAAGGCCGGTTTTGTAGGAGCCAGGTAGCTTTACTTCGCTGCGTTTGCCATGTACTCAACGGCAGCACGAATGTCTGCGTCAGACGCTGCTGAACCACCCTTGGCAGGCATGGCGCCTTTGCCTTTGATCACGCTGGCGGTCATGGCGTCAATACCTGTTTTGATACGCGGTGCCCAGGCGGCCTTGTCGCCAAACTTAGGTGAGCCTGCAACCGACTGTGCGTGGCAAGCCGTGCACACTTGTTTGTAAAGCGCTTCGCCGTTGTTGGCAGCTACTTTGACTGCTGCAGCCGGGGCAGCTGCTGGTGCTGCGGCAACTGCCGCAACCGCTGGCGCAGCAGCAACCACGGCGGCTGGTGCAGCCATTGCAGCTGGCGCGGCGGCTCCGGCAGCAGCTGGCGTCGCTGGCGCAGCAGGCTCAGCAAACTTGCCGCCAGCAGCGTTGGTCAGGTACACCACCGCACGGCCAATTTCAGTGTCGTTGTAGTCACCACCACCTTGGGCACCCATGGCGCCCTTGCCTTTGAGGGCGGATGTCAGCAAGGCGTCGTATCCGGTTTTGATACGGGCAGCCCAGGCAGCTGTGTCGCCAGATTTGGGCGCGCCTGCCAAGCCAGCTGCGTGGCAGGCCGTGCACTGCGCTTTGTAAACTTCTTCGCCTGACCTCAGAGGGCGATTCACATCACGAATCTCAACAGAGCCAATTTTTTGAATCCGCATGGCCACTGCTTTTTCGGTGTCCACCACACCTGGCGCGGTCTTTTTGCCTGACGTGACAGTAAACACCAGACCAATGATGATGAACACCGGCAGAATAAAAAACAAGGCCGATGCCAGCAGCAATTGCTTGGGGGTTTTGATCGGACCGGTGTGGTCTTCGTCGTGCGAGGTGGTGTGATCGTTTGCGCTCATGGCGTCCTCAAAAAACGGGTGTGCGTAGGGTGTTTTGTCGTGCTGGAACCGAATCCAGGCTTTTGGTTTGATTATAGCGGGGGCATCCTGATTCCTCTCCTGCCGCGGCGTGGCAAATACCTGACGGCGCGACGGGATCAATCACGCCGAGCTGTGTGGGCTGAATGTACCCGGCCTACACTTGCGCTACAAAAAAGCAAAGGCGCGTCTGTATGGATTTCACGGTTGGTATTTTGCTCGGCACGTTTTTACTGTCGATTCTTGCGCTTTTCGTCTTTATCTGGTCGCTGTCTACCGGCTTGTTTGGCGACGGTACAGCTGCCGCGACTGAAATTTTTGCACCTAACGAGCTAGGCCAAACTGAAGACCCCGCCGCCACCACAGCTCAAAAGGGCAAACTCCAAAGCGCGATGGATCCGCAGGACCTGGCGCAAAACATGTCCGCGGCTGAACTGGAAACCCGCATCCGGGCAGACAAATCGACCTCACTGGTGGTCGGTGTTTGCCTGACGCTGGCGGTGGTGTGGCTGGTGCTGGCATCGTTTGCGGGCCTGATTTCATCCATCAAACTGCACGCACCCGACTGGTGGGTGCAGTATGAATGGCTGACCTTTGGCCGCATTCGGCCGATCCATTTGAATCTGGTGGGTTATGGCTGGTGTTCATTGGCGGGTATTGGTGTGGCCATCTGGCTGATTCCGCGTTTGCTTAAAACGGAGCTGGTGGGTGCCAAATACGCCTTAGTGGGTGGTGCCATGTGGAGTATTGGTGTGACTGCGGGCTCAGTGGCTATTGGAATGGGTTACTCGGACGGGCTTGAGTGGCTCGAATACCCGTGGCAAATTGACATTTTGCTGGTCGTTGCTGGCGCGCTGGTGGGTTTCCCGCTGTGGTTAACGCTGCTTAAACGCAAAGTCAAACACCTTTATGTCTCGGTTTGGTACATCGCCGCCGGGCTGTTGTGGTTTCCGATCCTGTTTTTAATTGCCAACGTCCCTGGGCTGCACTTTGGCGTGCAACAAGCGACCGTGAACTGGTGGTTTGGGCACAACGTATTGGGGCTGTGGTTTACACCGCTGGCGTTGGCGGCGTCCTACTATTTCATCCCCAAGGTGTTGGGCAAGCCGATTCACTCTTACAACCTGTCGCTGTTGGGGTTTTGGTCACTGGCGTTTTTTTACAGCTAGGTCGGTGGCCACCATTTGATTGGCGGGCCAGTGCCGTCGTGGCTGATCACGATTTCAATTGTCCAGAGCATGATGATGCTGATCCCGGTGTTTGCTGTTGCCGTGAACCAGCACATGACCGTGGCGGGTAATTTCAGGGCGCTGTTGTATTCACCCACGCTGCGCTTTATTGTGTTGGGCGCGGTGATGTACACCGCAGCGTCGGTGCAGGGTTCATTGCAGGCGCTGCGTTCGGTCAATACCCTCACGCACTTTACCCACTACACCGTGGCGCATGCGCACTTGGGGCTGTATGGCTTTTTCACGATGGTGATGTTCGGCTCTATTTACTTCATCATGCCGCGCGTGATGAACTGGGAATGGCCTTACCCGCGTTTGATCTCGCTGCATTTTTGGCTGGTACTGGGCGGCTTTGCCATTTATTTTGTGGGCCTGTCCATCGGTGGCTGGTTTCAAGGGCTGGCCATGCTTGACGAAAAAACGCCCTTCATG
>JAYURC010000164.1:0-36427 GCA_043756405.1 Polaromonas sp. | reverse complement strand
ACGTCCGCAGCAATCTGTTCTACTTTAATTTTTTCACCAGCAGCAACTTTGTATTGTTTGCCGCCGGTTTTTATGACCGCGTACATGTAAGACCTCTTCAATTGAGTTTTGCAGACGAATTTCTGCAGAACCCGTAAGTCTAACATGCTACTTGGCAAATAACCATACTGACTACACTCACAGC
Source organism: Polaromonas sp. (assembly GCA_043756405.1). Taxonomy (GTDB): domain Bacteria; phylum Pseudomonadota; class Gammaproteobacteria; order Burkholderiales; family Burkholderiaceae_C; genus Polaromonas. Next base: position 36,243 of record JAYURC010000164.1, on the reverse strand, counting down.
TGAATTGGGGCGTTAGCGATCGTTTGGCTTCTTATAATCGCACTAATTTACCACCGGGATTAATTTCTTTTGTCTGCCAACTCATCCAGCACAGCTGCTGCACTCGCCCTGATTGCCCCGGATATGCACGCTATGGATGAGGTGATTGAGCGCCGCCTGGCCTCTGAAGTACCACTGGTCAGCCAGGTGTCACGATACATCATCGCGGCAGGCGGCAAAAGGCTTCGCCCAGCCTTGCTGTTGCTCATGTGCGGAGCGCTTGGTTTTACTGGCGAGCAGCGATTCAATATGGCGGCAGTGGTTGAGTTCATTCATACGGCAACACTGCTACACGACGATGTTGTCGATGAGTCAACGCTGCGCCGGGGCAGAGCCACCGCCAACGAGGCGTTCGGTAACCCAGCCAGCGTGCTGGTCGGTGATTTTTTGTACTCGCGGGCTTTTCAGATGATGGTCGATGCGGGCAATATGCGCATCATGCAAACACTGGCCGAGGCCACCAACGTGATTGCGGAGGGTGAGGTTTTGCAGCTCATGAACATGCATGATGCCAGCCTGTCCGAGGACGGCTATCTGCTTGTTATTCGGTCTAAAACAGCCAAGCTTTTTGAGGCCAGTGCCCGACTGGCAGCATTGCTGGCCAAATCGTCGCCCGAGATTGAAGACAGTTGCGCACGCTATGGCCAGGCGTTAGGCACGGCGTTTCAGGTGATTGACGATCTGCTCGACTACGACGGCAATGTACTGCAAATGGGCAAGAACCTCGGGGACGATTTGCGGGAGGGAAAAGTGACACTCCCATTGATCATCGCCATGCAGCATGCCGCGCCTGCTGAACGTCACATCATTGAGCAAGCGATTGAGACCGGCGGTATTGATCAAATGCCGCAAATTATTGAAATCGTGCAAAAAACGGGTGCTTTGACGGCCACCCGGGCAGCGGCTGCTGCTGAGGCTCAACGCGCGCTGGACGCTTTGCAAAACCTGCCGCAAAATACCTATGCCGATGCACTCAGGCAATTGGCCTCACAGCTGCTTGACAGGCGGGCCTGATGGCTCGTAGTGCGGCTTGTCCTGTCTGGTTTGAAAATGAAACGTACACACATTCATGCCCGCTGTTGAATCCCTGACCAAAGACGCCTTTACCGTTGCTTTGCCTGGCTTGGGCCGAGCGCTGGTGATTGCTGGCAAACTCGGACAAAAAGCTGCGGAAGACATCTACAGCAAGGCCAAAAGCGGGCGCACCAGCTTTATTGCCGAGCTGATGGGCTCGGGTGCCGTGTCGCCGTTTGATCTGGCTCACACGATGTCTTCTGCGTTTGCTGCACCTCTATTAGATCTGGAAGCCATTGACACTCAGCGACTGCCCAAAGGCTTGCTGGACGCCAAAATTTGCCAGACTTACCGCATTGTTGTTTTAAGCAAACGCGGTAATCGATTAATCGTTGCCACTGCCGACCCGTCGGATCAGGAAGCTGCCGAAAAAATCAAGTTTTCAACTCAAATGGGCGTGGACTGGGTCATAGCAGAGTACGACAAGCTGTCCAAGCTGGTTGAGGCCTCTACCGCCACGGCTTCCGAGGCCATGGAAAACATCATTGGCGACGACTTCGAGTTTGATGAGGGCAGTACCGAGGTGGCAAGCGAGAGCACCGACACAACGGTCTCTGAGGTTGAAGACGCGCCGGTGGTCAAGTTCTTGCAAAAAATGCTGTTAGACGCCTTCAGCATGCGGGCGTCGGATCTGCATTTCGAACCGTTCGAGCACAGCTATCGCGTGCGCTTTCGGATTGATGGTGAGCTGCGTGAAATTGCCTCGCCGCCAGTGGCCATCAAAGAAAAGCTGGCTGCCCGTATCAAGGTTATCTCCAAGCTTGACATTTCCGAAAAGCGGGTGCCGCAAGATGGCAAGATGAAGCTGAAAATTGGGCCAGACCGCGTGATTGATTTTCGCGTCAGCACACTGCCCACCATGTTTGGCGAAAAAATCGTCATTCGTATTCTGGACCCGAGCAGTGCCAAGCTGGGCATTGAGGCGCTAGGTTACGAGCCGGTTGAAAAAGAGCGCTTATTGACTGCGATCGGCAGGCCTTACGGCATGGTGCTGGTGACCGGACCTACGGGCTCAGGTAAAACGGTGTCGCTCTATACCTGCCTGAATATTCTGAACAAGCCGGGAATCAACATCGCCACGGCGGAAGACCCGGCCGAGATCACCTTGCCGGGCGTTAATCAGGTCAGCATGAACGAAAAAGCTGGCATGACTTTTCCGGTCGCGCTGAAGGCCTTTTTGCGGCAGGATCCAGACATCATCATGGTCGGCGAAATTCGCGACCTGGAAACCGCTGACATCTCCATCAAGGCTGCGCAAACCGGGCATTTGGTGCTGTCTACGCTGCACACCAACGACGCGCCTACCACGCTCACGCGAATGCGCAACATGGGTATTGCGCCGTTCAATATTGCGTCCAGTGTTATTCTTATTACCGCTCAGCGTCTGGCCCGCCGCTTGTGCCCTAACTGCAAGGCAGCCGCAGACATTCCGCGCGAAACGCTTTTGCAAGCAGGCTTTAAGGAAGATGATGTCGATGGCAGCTGGACACCCTATCGCCCGGTCGGTTGTTCCATGTGCAATAACGGCTATAAAGGCCGGGTTGGTATTTATCAGGTCATGCCAATCACTGACGAAATTCAGCGCATTATTCTGCGTGATGGAACCGCGCTTGAAATTGCTGAGCAGGCCCAGCTGGAGGGTGTCAACAGTTTGCGTCAGTCGGGCTTGTATAAAGTTAAACTTGGCATGACCTCACTGGAAGAGGTTTTGGGCTGTACCAATGTTTAATTTCGCGTCACATTTTCTGCACCACTAAAGAAGAGAAAACACCATGGCTGCTGCATTAAAAGGTATTCAGGAGTTTGTTTTCGAGTGGGAAGGCAAAGACAGAGGCGGTAAACAGGTCAAGGGCGAAATTCGTGCAGCGGGCGAAAACCAGGTTAAAGCCGCTTTGCGGCGCCAAGGTGTCTTGCCCAACAAGATTAAAAAACGCCGCATGCGTTCGGGTAAGTCCATCAAGCCGAAAGACATTGCCATCTTTACCCGCCAGCTTGCCACCATGATGAAAGCGGGCGTACCGCTGCTTCAGTCTTTTGACATTGTGGGCCGCGGCAACCCTAACGCCAGCGTGACCAAGCTCCTGAATGATGTGCGCACTGATGTTGAAACCGGTACGTCGTTAAGCGCCGCTTTTCGCAAATATCCGCTGTACTTCAGCGCGCTGTATTGCAACCTGGTTGAAGCGGGCGAGGCGGCTGGTATCCTGGAGGCTTTGCTGGATCGGCTCGCGGTCTACATGGAAAAAACCGAAGCCATCAAGTCAAAAATCAAGTCTGCGCTGATGTACCCGGCTTCGGTGGTTGTGGTCGCTTTTGTAGTGGTAGCCGTGATCATGATCTTTGTGATTCCGGCTTTTAAAAGCGTGTTTTCGTCTTTTGGCGCGGACTTGCCGGCCCCGACATTGTTTGTGATGGCGATCAGCGAATTTTTTGTCGCTTACTGGTGGCTAATCTTTGGTGGTATCGGCGGCGGTATTTACTTCTTTATGCAAGCGTGGCAGCGCAACGTCAAGGTACAGCGTTTCATGGACAGGGCCTTGCTGAAGGCGCCGGTATTTGGCGCGCTGATTGAGAAATCGTGCATTGCCCGTTGGACACGAACCCTCGCCACGATGTTTGCTGCGGGTGTACCGTTGGTTGAAGCCCTTGACTCGGTGGGTGGTGCAGCAGGCAATTCCAAATACGCAGATGCGACAGAAAAAATTCAGCAGGAAGTCTCCACCGGCACCAGCCTGACGGCGGCCATGACCAACGCTAACTTGTTCCCATCCATGGTGCTGCAAATGTGCGCTATTGGCGAGGAATCCGGCTCCGTTGACCACATGCTGGGCAAGGCGGCTGATTTTTATGAGGCTGAAGTCGATGAAATGGTCGCCGGTTTGTCCAGCCTGATGGAGCCGATCATCATCGTATTTTTGGGCACTTTAATTGGCGGTATTGTGGTCGCCATGTACCTGCCGATTTTCAAGCTCGGTCAAGTCGTCTGATGTTGGATGAATTGCCGCTGGAAGCGCTGATTGCCCTTGCTGGTCTTACGGGTTTGCTGGTAGGCAGTTTTTTAAATGTGGTGATTTATCGCCTGCCCAAAATGATGGAGCAGCAATGGGCGGCGGAGTGTGCAGAACTCTTGGGCCAAACTGCTGTGCCAGCATCCGAAAAGCTCAGCCTCTTCTTGCCGCGCTCACGGTGCTCCGACTGCGGTCACGTGATCGTTTGGTATGAAAATATTCCCGTCTTAAGCTATCTTTTTTTGCGCGGTAAATGCTCACTTTGCGGCACGCCGTTTGGCATTCGCTATCCCCTCGTCGAACTCAGTACCGGCTTGCTGTTTGCTTTTTGCGCCTGGCGCTGGGGCAATACGCCTGCAACGCTCGCCTGGTGCGGTTTTTCAGCAGCGCTACTGGCGTTGGCTGTGATTGACTGGGACACCACCTTGCTTCCTGACGACATCACGTTGCCGCTGATGTGGGCTGGACTTGTCTTTGCAGCCTTGCAGTTTAACCCGCAGGTTCGGTTGCCTGATGCTCTGTGGGGCGCTGTTGCAGGCTACTTGTCGCTCTGGTTGGTGTACTGGCTCTTTAAGTTAGTCACTGGCAAAGAAGGCATGGGCTACGGCGACTTCAAATTGTTTGCAGCACTGGGCGCCTGGTTTGGCTGGTCAGCTTTGGTGCCTATTATTTTGATGGCCTCAATGATTGGAGCCATCGTGGGTATTGGTATGAAATTTACCAGCGGTCTACGTGCGGGCGGTTACATCCCCTTTGGCCCGTTTCTGGCAGGTGCAGGTTTCACCGCCATGGTGTTCGGTGCGCAGTCCATCCTGCGGTTTATAGGGCTATAGGTGCTGCGCCTTGGCGTGACCGGCGGTATTGGCAGCGGCAAAAGCACGGTTGCCAAAATGCTTGTCCTCCATGGTGCAGTGCTGGTTGATGCTGATGCCATATCGCGTGCAGCAACAGCATCTGGAGGCGCGGCCATGGCCGCAATCGCTGCGCAATTTGGGCTTGAGTCCATCAACGCGGACGGCTCAATGAACAGGGATGCCATGCGGCAACGCGTATTTGCAGACGCAAGTGTCAAGCAACAACTCGAGGCCATCATTCACCCGCTGGTCAGCGGCGAAGCAGCCAGGCTGACCGAAGCGGCCTGCAAGGCTGGTGGCGCTTTGGTGGTGTTTGATATCCCCTTACTGGTAGAGTCCAGCCGATGGCGCAAGCAGCTGGACAAAGTACTGGTGATTGACTGCGAAACGGCCACACAAATTAAGCGCGTGATGCAGCGCAGCGGCTGGACGCAAGCCATGGCGGAAAGCGTGATTGCCGGCCAGGCAACAAGAGTTGAGCGCTTGGCGGCTGCCGATCTGGTGATTTATAACGACGAATTAGCACTTGACGATTTGGCCGGACACGTCAGTAAACTGATGCAGCGCATCGCGCTATGATTCGTATTTTCTACAGCCATCTGCGCTGACAAAGACCGCTTTGTGATTCTTTACGAATACCCCTTTAACGAACGCATACGTACCTATTTGCGACTGGAGCACCTGTTTCGACGCCTGGGCGAGCTTGTGGCGCGAGAGCACCCCACGGACCACCATTACGCCATCACCACTATTTTTGAAGTGATGGATGTCGCCGCCCGTGCTGATTTGAAAACTGACGTCTTGAAGGACCTGGAAAAGCAAAAGCATATTTTGAACGGGTATCGGGGCAACCCTGCCATTGCTGAGGGCGTGCTGGATGAGGTCACCAACCAACTAGAAACTTGTTTCTCAAACGTTAATTCGCTGCCCGGCAAAGCGGGTCAGTCATTGACAGAAAACGACTGGCTGATGAGCATCAGGAGCCGCGTAGGCATTCCTGGCGGCACGTGCGAGTTTGACCTGCCCGCGTACTACGCCTGGCAGCATCTAAGCGCGGAAAGCCGCCAGCAAGACTTGCAGCGCTGGACGGCCACTTTAGTGCCATTGGCTGAGTCGATCCGGCTGCTGCTCAAAATGCTGCGCGATTCTGGCGCGCCGCAAATGGTGACGGCACCTTTGGGTGCGTACCAGCAAAATTTACCGCAAGGGCGCACGTTTCAGCTGCTGCGGTTGCGCTTGAATGCCAGCTCGGGCCTGATCCCCGAAATCAGCGGTAACCGCCTGATGGTGTCGGTGCGGCTGATGCACCACGAGAGTGATGACCGTTTGCACGCTGTCAACACCGATGCATCTTTTGAACTGACGCTCTGCTCCTGACAGGTAAATCATGCCTGCGGATCTAGAAATTCACAAAATAGTCGTTTGCCCTGAATGCAAGGGAGACAGTGTTTATGCGCCCAGCAATCCGTACCGTCCTTTTTGCAGTCAGCGCTGCAAAAACATTGACTTTGGTGCCTGGGCTAGCGAGGGATTCCGGATGCCGGTGGAAGCGCCACCTGATGACGCGGGTTATGGCGATCCGAAACTTCAATAACTTGGGAGGATGCGTGTGAAGAAAACCAAACTTTTGTGGGCCGCGGCCTTGTCCGGATTTTTGTTCGCAACGGCCTCGTACGCCCAAGCGCCTGAGATTTTGAACCCGCCATCGCAAGGCGCAGCCAAGAAAAAGGCTAAAAAACCGAAGGCTGCAGCTGGCTCCAATGCCAAGTTCGTTCCAGGCTCGCAAGAAACCAAAAAAGAGCGCACCACTCGGTTGACGCGCGAGTGCAAAGGCGCCGTCAACGCGGGCGCCTGTACCGGCTATACCCGCTAATCAACTATATTTACGCAGCAGGCGCACCCAGCAGCTGTTGCAGCTCACCGCTCTCGTACATCTCCATCATGATGTCCGAGCCGCCAACAAACTCGCCTTTGACGTAAAGCTGGGGAATCGTTGGCCAGTTGCTGTATTCCTTGATGCCCTGGCGAATTTCGCCATCTTCGAGCACGTTGACGGTGGTGGGTTTAGGCACACCGCAAGCCTTCAACACAGCAATGGCCTTACCCGAAAAGCCGCACTGCGGAAAATTAGGGTTGCCCTTCATAAACAGCACCACATCGCTGGCTTTCACGATCTGGTCAATTCGGCTTTGGGTATCAGTCATGGTTTTGTCCTTTAAAAATCAATTTTTTCATTATCCCACTGGCCGCCGGAGCAACGTGCGATGCCCGCCAAATCCGGCCGGCTTTGCACTTGGGTAAAGCCGCGCTGGGTCAATAAATTGCAAACGGCGCCTGCCTGGTCGTAGCCATGCTCCAGTAGCAGCCAGCCCTGGGGCTGCAGATATTTGGGCGCATGGTGGACAATTTGCCGCAGGTCGTCCAGCCCGTCATGGCCCGCAGCCAACGCACTCAACGGCTCGTGTGTCAAATCGGCTAAATGAGGATCAGCGCTGGCGATATACGGTGGATTGCTGGCGATGACATGATAGTGACCGCTGACTTTGTCAAACCAGTTGCTCTGGATGAACTGCACCTCAACACCCAAACAGCTGGCGTTGCATGACGCGACTGCTAGTGCGTCTTCGCTGAAGTCGGTGGCGCAAACTTGGGAATTAAAGCGGGCTGTAAGGCTGTGTGCCGCCGCAATGGCCACCGCGCCGCTGCCTGTGCCCAGGTCAAGCACCTGGGGGTTAGCAACGTCTTTGAGAACGTCCAGCGTCCACTGCACCAGCGTTTCGGTGTCCGGGCGCGGTACCAGCACCCGCGCGTCAACAGCAAACAACAAGCCAAAAAATTCTTTGTAGCCCACGATGTAGGCTAACGGCTCGCCGGCTGCGCGGCGCTGGCAGTAACTGCTGAATCGGTCAACTGCTTGCACGGCCAGCACGTCGTCGTCATGCGCCAGTAGCCAGGCCCGGTCGCCTGCTGGTTTGCCCAGTGCGTGCAGTAACAGCCACTGAGCGTCCAGCCTGTCCAGGCCCAGCGTTTGGGCTGTGGCCAAGGCTTGGCTGACAGTGAGCACAGTCATACCAACGCCCTGCAGATGCTATGAAAAAAGGAGCTGCTAGCGCAAGTATTTATTGAGCTATAGGCTGATTTGATGCTTAAAAAGTGCATATTTTTAGTGTTTGTGCTGCGCACCGCCAGCTTTCGGCACTACTGGCCTTGCGACGCCGTTTCCAGATCCGCCAATTGCTCGGCACCGCGCGCCACCTGCAAAGCAGTGACCACATCTTCCAGATCACCTTCCATGATGGTGAGCAGCTTGTACAGCGTCAGGTTGATGCGGTGGTCGGTCAGCCGTCCCTGCGGGAAGTTATAGGTGCGAATGCGGTCGCTTCTATCGCCTGTGCCGACCAGGCCTTTGCGCATGGCAGCGTCTACAGCAGCGCGCTCTGAGCGGTCTTTTTCATGGATGCGCGCCGTCAAAACCTTCAGCGCCTGCGCCTTGTTGCCGTGCTGGCTGCGGCCGTCCTGGCACTCGGCCACGATGCCCGTTGGCAAGTGGGTAATGCGCACCGCTGAATCGGTTTTGTTGATGTGCTGGCCGCCCGCGCCGCTGGCCCGATAGGTATCAATGCGCAAGTCAGACGGATTGATCTTGATGGCCTCTAATTCGTCTGGCTCGGGCAGTACCGCTACCGTGCAAGCGCTGGTGTGAATGCGGCCTTGCGTCTCCGTCGTCGGTACGCGCTGTACCCGGTGTCCGCCCGATTCAAACCGCAGCTTGCCGTACACGCCCACGCCTTGCGCATCCAGCGCGCCTTCAATGCGCAGCACGACTTCTTTGTAGCCACCCAGTTCGCTATTGGACTCGCTGATGATCTCGGTGCGCCAGCCACTGCGCTCGGCGTAGCGGGTGTAGAGGCGAAACAAATCGGCGGCAAACAAGGCAGATTCATCACCGCCCGTACCCGCCCGGATCTCCACAAACGCAGGCCGGATGTCGTCCGGGTCTTTTGGGATCAGCATCAGCTGCAGCGCATCGTCAATCTGCGTCACATCAGCTTTGGCCGCGTCAATTTCTTCCTCGGCCATCGCGGTCATTTCTGCATCGCCTTTGCTGCTGGCCAACAACTCTTCAGCACCCAGCAAATCAGCCTCCCGGCTTGTCAATTTTCGGTATTGCTCAGCCACCACGCTGACCTCAGAATGCTCGCGGCTTAACGTACGAAAGCGCTCCATGTTGCTGACCACATCGCTGGCCGACAGCAGCGCGTCCAGTTCATGCAGGCGAAGCAACTGGCGATCCAGCGTTTGTCTTAAAAAGGGTTTCATGGGGAGTTCTAAATGATGGCTTTCGCCGCCGGGCGACAGCAGGAAAGAGGACTAAAAAGTGGGCCGACACGGCTGAACGCCGCAGCTATTGCTCAGCGTCGTCTGGTTTTGATCTGCTGTGTCCGCGCAAAAATAACTTAGATACAGTCTGCGCTGTGGCTTCGCGGTGATTGGCATCACCCGTATGCAGCTCAGCCAGCGTGCCGTGCAGCATTTTTTGGCTCATGCCGCGTGCCAGCGCTTCCAGCACGCTGTCAATTGACTCGCCCTTGGACAACAGTTTTTTAGCTCTGGCAATTTCAAACGCCCGCCATTCGTCTGCCTGCGCCTGAATTTGCTGAATCAGCGGTACAACGCCGTGAACAGGGTCGCGCTGGTTTAACCAGTGCATGAAGTTTTGTACGCCGGCATCAATGATGACTTCGGCTTCCGCTACTGCCGCCTGGCGGCTGTCTTTGCCGGTTTGCACCACCTGGGCCAAGTCATCGACGGTGTACAAATAAATGTCCGGGAGCGCTTTGACCTCGGGCTCAATGTCGCGCGGCACCGCCAGGTCAATCATGAAAATCGGGCGGCTTTTGCGCTGCTTCACGGCCCGCTCGACAGCGCCCAGGCCAATGATGGGCAACACGCTGGCAGTGCAGCTGATGACCGCATCAAACTCATGCAGACGCGCGGGCAAATCAGCCAGCGGCATGGTCTGCGCATTGAATTTTCGTGCCAGCGATTCACCGCGTTCCATGGTGCGGTTGGCAATCACCATCAGCGCCGGGTTTTTGGCGGCGAAGTGGGTCGCCGCCAGGTCAATCATTTCACCGGCACCGACAAACAAAATCTTGATGTTGGCCAGGTCCTCAAACAGCTGCCCCGCCAGCCGCACGCTGGCCGCTGCCATGCTGATGCTGTGCGCGCCAATCTCCGTCGTGCTGCGCACCTCTTTGGCTACTGCAAAGCTGCGCTGAAACAACTGGTGCAGCGTGCGGCCCATGGCGCCCGCGCCCTCCGCCGCGCGCACCGCGTCTTTCATTTGCCCCAGTATTTGCGGCTCGCCCAGCACCATGGAGTCCAGTCCGCTCGCGACCCTGAACACATGGCGCGCGGCCTCGTCGCCTTGCAAAAAGTAAGTGTGGGCACGCAGCATCTCACTAGAGACCCCACCACTGCCAGCCAGCCAGGCCAGCGTGTGGTCCAGGGCGGGCGCATCGCTGGCGCAATACACCTCGGTACGGTTGCAGGTCGAGAGAATCGTGGCTTCCGGGTGCTTGACGTGGGCATGACGCAAACCCTTCAGCGTCAGAGCCATCTGGTCGATTGAAAACGTGAAGCGACCGCGCAAATCGAGCGGTGCAGTGTTATGGTTTAGCCCCAGGGCCCAGACAGACATAAACTGATTATAAAATTGAAGTGCCCCATCTGGCTGACCACCTAGAGTAAGTACCCATAAGACACCCCCAAGACACCTATGACCGCCTATTTGCTGCTGGATCACATCCTGAACTTCATCGCGTCAGCGGCCGTGGTGGCATTACTCCTGGTGCTGCTGGTGCGCATTTTTAACCGTTTTTTGGTGTCAAAAAGGCCTCATACCCAATCAATATGGGCGCAATCAGCTATTATTTTTATAGTAAATGTTATGGTGCTTGCGCTGGGCCTGGTCATTTTTGGCAATGATGGCAAGATGGCCACCTACGCGGCTTTGGTGGCGGCCTCAGGCGTTTGCCAATGGGTTTTGTTCAAGGGCTGGAAGGCCTGATCAAATCCACGCTGTCGGTAATCACACCGTCTGTTCCCAATGTCAGCAGGCGCTGTGCCACGGCTTCGTCATTGACGGTGTAGCTCAGCAACTTGAAGCCAGCGCTTTGGGCTTGCGTCACGCTCGACATGTCCCACAGTTTGTGATTGCAAATGATGGCCAAGCAGCCCAGCATGAGGCCCGTTTCCAGCCAGCCTGTCCACAGCGCGTGAAGTAGCAGGCCGCGCGGCAAGTCGGGCGCTGCATCCATGGCCGCTTGAAGGGCGTCGGGTTTGAAGGATGTTAACAGGGGCAAGCGATCCGAGTTTTGCCACAGGCGGGCGGCATGCTGTGCCACTATTTTGCCGGTTACCTCGTCAGTGCCTGGTGTGGGTTTGATCTCAATATTCAGATCAAAACCGTTGCTGATGCAATAGTCGGCGATGGTGTCAAGGCTGGGGATGGGTTCGCCCGCGTAACAGCTTGAATGCCAACTCCCCGCGTCAAGTTGTTGCAGCGCTTGCCAGGTTTGCAGGCCGGCTGCGCCTTGGCCACTGGTAGTGCGGTCCAGCGTGTCGTCATGCAGCAAAAAAGGCACGCCGTCGCTGCTCAGTTTGACGTCGCATTCAAACATGCGGTAGCCGTGGCTCGCGCCAAGCTTGAAGGCAGCCAGTGTGTTTTCTGGGGCTAGTTTGCCGGCTCCCCGGTGCGCTACCCAGCGCGGGTAGGGCCAGACATCACCATGTTTTGAATTCATGGTGCGGTTTTGGGTTGTTGCTGCAGGGTGGGGTCTATCGACACGCGCAATTTACCGTTCACCACTATCACGCCGACGATGCTCATGCGCGCCATTTTTTCGGTCTGGGCATTTTTAAAGTTGTAAATCGGCGTGCGCTCCAGGCTTTGCTTGGCCAAAACAGAGCCGTATTGCGTCAACAGATTTGTCACGTTGGGCGACACACCCGGAAAATTCAGGTTTTGAATTTGAGAGTCATCCAGAAATATCTCGCCAGTACTGGCCTGGTAGCGCGGCTTGGCAGACACCACCGCCGTGCCCGTTACTGGCTGCTGCAAGATCGACACCGTGGTGTCAAGACTCAGTGTGATGCGGTCTGAATTTTCTTGCAGCATGACGACCGGGTTTTGCAGCTTGATACAAGCCAGTGGTACCGGACAGTTTTCCGCAGGAAACTTCGGCGCCATTGCATCCTGAATCTGTTTGGCCGAAAAATCAAGGGTAAATTTGCCGTCTGAAAAGCCGCAGGCGGCAAGCAGGCTGGCCAACCAAAAATACAGAAAACTTCGGGAAATTTGCAGGCGGTTCATTCGCAAATTATGGACTAATCGCTGATGCGGATCCCCGTACTCGCATCAAAGTGATGCACCCGATCAGCACGCGGTGTGAGCGCGATGGTTTGCCCCAAAGCGGGTGCTGACATGCCTTCATCGGTGCGCACCACCAGTTGTTCGCCGCCAGAGCCTTCAAGGCGGCAGTACAACAGGCGTTCAGCACCCAGCATTTCAATGGACTCCACCACAGCTTGCCAGCCTCCCGTGCCACCTGACGTATCAATGTCCAAATGCTCAGGTCGAATACCCAAAATATGGCCTGGTTTGGCATCCGTAACGTGATGGAGCAGGTTCATGGGCGGCGAGCCAATAAAGCTGGCAACAAATGTGGTGGCCGGGCGGTGGTAAACCTCTTCAGGCGTACCAAACTGTTCCATGCGGCCCGCGTTCATCACCATCATTCGCTGCGCCAGCGTCATCGCCTCAACCTGGTCGTGCGTGACGAAAAGTGAGGTGATGCCCAGTTCGCGGTGCAGTTTTTGAATCTCCAGCCGGGTTTGCACGCGCAGTTTGGCGTCCAGGTTGCTTAACGGCTCGTCGAACAGAAACACCTGCGGCTGACGCACAATCGCGCGGCCCATCGCCACGCGCTGGCGTTGTCCGCCTGACAGCTCGCGCGGTTTGCGGTCTAAAAACTTGCCGAGTTCCAATATGCCAGCGGCTTTGGCCACGCGATGTTTAATTTCTGCAGCAGGGACTTTTTTGATTTTCAGGCCGTACGCCATGTTGTCAAATACGCTCATGTGCGGGTACAGCGCGTAATTCTGAAACACCATCGCAATGTCGCGTTCGGCAGGCTCTAATTTATTGACGACGCGTGGGCCAATACTGATCTCACCGCCGGTGATGTCTTCCAGCCCCGCCACCATTCTCAAGAGGGTGGACTTGCCGCAACCCGATGGGCCAACGATGACGATGAATTCATGGTCAGCAATATCTGCCGTCACGCCATGAATCACCTGCAGCGCCTTGGCACCAATGCCGTAGCTTTTGGTGACGTTGTTTAAATTAATCGATGCCATGAAATTATTAGTGTGAAGTTAGTACAAGCGGACATCGTGGAACCGGCTTAGCCGGGCCACAGGTGTCGCCCCTTTGAGGGGGAGGCGCTGAAAGCGCTTCGGGGGTGTGCTCATTTTTCGGTATCCACCAGGCCTTTGACAAACCACTTTTGCATCAACACCACCACCAGCGCAGGTGGCAACATGGCCAAAATAGCGGTGGCCATGACCACGTTCCACTCGGTGTAGGCCTCGCCGGCAATCAGGCGCTTGATGCCCAGCACCACCGGGTACATGTTTTCGTTGGTTATGACCAGCAGCGGCCACAAATACTGATTCCAGCCGTAGATGAACTGAATCACAAACAGCGCCGCAATCGACGTTTTGGACAGCGGCAGCAGCACATCCCAAAAAAAGCGCATCGGGCTGGCGCCGTCCATGCGTGCGGCTTCTACCAGCTCATCGGGCACCGTCAGAAAGAACTGCCTGAACAAGAACGTGGCTGTGGCGGAGGCGATGAGTGGAATCGTCAAACCCGCGTAACTGTTGAGCATGCCGAGGTCTGACACGACTTTATAAGTTGGGCCGATGCGTACCTCGACCGGCAGCATCAGCGTGACAAAAATCATCCAGAACACGATGCCTTTGGCGGGGAAGCGAAAGTAAACAATCGCAAAGGCCGACAACAAAGAAATAACGATCTTGCCAACAGCGATGACCATGGCCGTCACAAAGCTGACCCACATCATGGGCAGGGCAGGCGGAAAACTGCCGCCAGCGCTGTTTTCGCCGCCAAACAAGGCGGTGCGATAGGTCTGCAAAAAGTTAGTGCCGGGGATCAGCGACAGGGGATTCGACGCTGCAATTTGCTCTTGAGATTGCGTGGAGGCGACAAACGCAAGATACAGCGGAAATGCGACCAAAGCCACCCCGAGAAGCAGCACGGCGTGTGAGAAAAAATTGGCAATTGGGCGGCGTTCAATCATTTGGCGGCCCTCAATAGTTGACTTTTTTCTCAATAAACCGGAACTGCAAAACTGTCAGCGCAATCACGATCACCATCAGCACGACCGACTGCGCCGCCGACCCGCCAATGTCCATGGCCTTGAAGCCGTCAAAGTAAACCTTGTAAACCAGGATGGCGGTGTCTTTGCCTGGGCCACCTTGCGTGGCCGCATCCACGATGCCAAAGGTGTCGAAAAACGCATAAATCACGTTAATGACAAGTAAGAAGAATGTGGTGGGTGTGAGCAGCGGGAAAACAATGGTCCAAAAGCGCCGGGCAGGCGACGCGCCGTCAATGGCTGCAGCTTCAAGCAACGATTTCGGGATTGACTGCAAACCTGCCAGAAAAAACAAAAAGTTGTAAGAGATCTGCTTCCACACCGCCGCCACAACGATCAGCGTCATGGCGTGGTTTGAGTTGAGCAGGTGATTCCACTGGATACCCACCGACTGCAGCGCAAACGAGATCACGCCCATCGGCGACGAAAACATAAACACCCACAGCACGCCTGCCACCACGGGTGCCACGGCATAAGGCCAGATCAACAGCGTCTTATAGGTGCCCGCACCGCGAATCACGCCGTTAGCCATCACCGCCAATAGCAGGGCAATCGCCAGGCCGCAACCGGCAACCAGCACCGAAAAAATAGCCGTGACTTTAAAGGAGTTGAGGTAAGTGCTGTCGGCCCACAGCCGTGAAAAATTCAGCAACCCGACAAATTCGCTAGACGTGCCAAAAGCATCTTCACTCAGCACGCTTTGGTACACCGCCTGGCTGGCAGGCCAGAAGAAAAAAACCAGCACGATCAGCATTTGTGGCGCTACCAGCGCCCAAGGCAACCAGGCTGACTTGAAGAGAACTCGTTTTTCCAATTCGTACCTCTTTAAGGGGCAGTGATTGCTACAAAGTCAGGAGCTGCTTGCGCGTATATTCATTGAGCTTGAGGCCTGTTTGATGCGTAAAAATGACCTTTTCTGGCCATTTTCAGCTCAAATCAGCCTTATTTGTCCTTGTTGGCAGTCTGGAAGCGTTCCAGTTGCTCATTGCCGCGTTTTACGGCGGTATCAAGTGCCTCTTTGGCTGACTTTTTACCGGCCCAGACTTGTTCCAGCTCTTCGTCGTTGTTGGCACGAATTTGCACAAAATTACCCAAACGGATGCCGCGCGACTTGTCTGTCGTCTTGCGAATCATTTGTGTCACCGACACATCAGTGCCGGGATTTTGCTTGTAAAAGCCTGATTTCTCGGTCAGCTCAAACGATGCTTTGGTCAGCGGCAAGTAGCCCGTACGCTGGTGGCTCTTTGCGGCTTCGGCAGGCTGTGACAAGAAAGCATAAAACTGGCCCACGCCTTTGTAGTCAGCCGCTGGTTTGCCAGACATGGCCCACAAGCTGGCGCCACCAATGACGGTGTTTTGTGGTGAACCAGGGACGTCCGGGTAGTAAGGCAATGCGCCCGTGCCAGCGGCAAACTTGGCGTTTCGTTTGATGTTGCCGTAAAGCGCTGATGAGCCGGTCATCATGGCGCACTCGCCCGACACAAACGTTGCATCTGCCAGGTTGCCGCGGCCTTTGTAAGCGAACAAGCCCTGCTTGGCCATGTTGCCCAGATTTTCAATGTGGCGCACGTGCAGTGGGGTGTTGAAAGCCAGGCGCGTGTCCAGACCCTTCATGCCATTGCTTTTGGTCGCGAATTCAACGTTATGCCAGGCTGAAAAGCTCTCCAGCTGAGTCCAGCTCTGCCAGCTGGTGGTGAACGGGCATTTGTGCCCGTTGGCTTTGAGCTTGGCCGCTGCCAATGCCACTTCTGGCCAGGTGGTGGGTACGTTGTCAATGCCAGCGGCTTTGAAAGCGTCTTTGTTGTAATGGAAAACGGTGGTTGAGCTGTTGAACGGAAAGCTCAGCATGTCGCCGCTGGGGGCGGTGTAGTAGCCTGCCACTGCGGGTACGTAGGCGGCGGGGTCAAACTTGATGCCGGCTTTTTTCATCACTTCAGTCACCGGCACGATGGCTTGTTTGCTGGCCATCATGGTGGCAGTGCCGACTTCAAACACCTGCAAAATGTGCGGCGCGTTGCCCGCGCGAAACGCAGCGATGGCGGCGGTCATGGACTCGTCGTAGCTGCCCTTGAAGGTCGGCACGATTTTGTAGTCCTTCTGGCTGGCATTGAAGTCTTTGGCCTGGTCATTGACCCATTCGCCCAATGCTCCCCCCATGGAATGCCACCACTGGATTTCAGTTTGCGCATGACTGGCCAAGGGCAGGCAAGCGGTAAATGCAGCCACGGCAGCTGCTGCAAAACGGTATTTCATAAGAACTCCTGAAAAATAACGCTATAAAACTGACGCTATAAAACTGACGCTATAAAGTGACGCTGTAAAACCAGTTGAGAGCATATGTCTGGTTTATGACAGTTCAATTTAAATGCAGCGTAAATTTTGGCAAGCCGGGTTTGCAGGGGGTTAGCCAGCGCGCCTGCCCGTCATGTTGCACTGCGGTAACATTGACATTTGCCGCGGGTATACCCCTCTAAGCCACTGAATTTGCACGATGAACGCACCCACAAAACTCGAAGAATTGAACGTTATTGCGCCCCACGCAAAAACCGTGGAACCTCGCATCCGCGAGATTCCGTACAACTACACCTCATTTTCTGACCGCGAAGTCGTTATTCGCCTGTTAGGCGCTCGCGCGTGGGACTTGCTCAACCAATTGCGAGGCGAACGCCAAACCGGACGATCAGCCCGCATGTTGTACGAGGTGCTGGGCGATGTGTGGGTGGTGCAGCGCAACCCGTATTTACAAGACGACATGCTGGACAACCCCAAGCGCCGCAAGCTGCTGGTTGAAGCGCTGCAGCATCGTCTGGGCGAAGTTGAAAAGCGCCGCACACCGGGTGTGGACCTTCAACGCGACCATATCGTTGGCGAGCTGCTGCAGGCCGCGCGCCAGGCCGTGACCCGTTTTGCAACCTCGTTTGAAGAAGTCTATGACCTGCGCCGCCTGGCGAGCCGCAAGCTTGGCAAACTGACCGTTAAAGACAACATCAAGTTTGATGGCTTGTCGCGCGTGTCGCACGTGACCGACGCCACCGACTGGCGGGTGGAGTACCCGTTTGTGGTGCTCACGCCAAATACAGAAGCTGAAATGGCGGGCCTGGTCAAAGGCTGTATTGACTTGGGGTTGACCATCGTGCCGCGTGGCGGCGGTACAGGTTATACCGGTGGCGCCATCCCGCTGACCTGGAAATCTGCGGTCATCAACACAGAAAAGTTAGAGGCCATGACCGAGGTGGAAATGACCGCGTTGCCGGGCTTGAGCCAACCGGTTGCCACCGTGTGGACAGAAGCTGGCGTTGTTACCCAGCGCGTGGCTGATGCTGCAGAGCGCGGCGGCTTTGTGTTTGCGGTGGACCCCACATCGGCGGAGGCATCGTGCATTGGCGGCAATATTGCCATGAATGCTGGCGGTAAAAAAGCCGTGCTCTGGGGCACTGCGCTGGACAATTTGGCCAGCTGGCGCATGGTCACGCCTGATTCGCAGTGGCTTGAGGTAACGCGGGTCAATCACAACCTGGGCAAGATTCATGATGCTGAATTGGCCAGTTTTGAGCTGAAGTACTTTGAAGCAGACGGCAACACGTTTGTGCGGTCGGAGCGGCTGGATATCCCCGGCAAGAGCTTTCGCAAAGAAGGCTTGGGCAAAGACGTCACTGACAAGTTTTTAAGCGGCTTGCCAGGCATTCAAAAAGAAGGTTGCGACGGCTTGATCACCAGCGCCCGCTGGATAGTGCACCGCATGCCCGTGCACACTCGCACGGTGTGCATGGAGTTTTTTGGCAACGCCAAAGACGCCGTGCCCAGCATTGTTGAAATCAAAGACTTCATGTTTGCCGAGCAAAAGCGCAGTGAAGCCGCAGGCTCGCCCGTGTTGCTGGCGGGCCTGGAGCACCTGGACGACCGCTATTTGCGCGCCGTGGGTTACGCCACCAAATCGAAACGGGGTGGCCTGCCCAAGATGGTGTTGATTGGCGATATTGCGGGCGACGATGCTGATGCTGTGGCTCGCGCAACGAGTGAAGTCGTGCGCATCGCCAACTCCCGCAGCGGTGAAGGTTTTATCGCCATTAGCCCCGAGGCACGCAAAAAGTTCTGGCTCGACCGCAAAAAGACCGCCGCCATTTCGCGCCACACCAACGCCTTCAAAATCAATGAAGACGTCGTGATTCCATTGCCGCGCATGGCCGAGTACACCGATGGCATTGAACGCATCAACATCGAGCTGAGCCTGGCCAACAAAGTCAAACTGTGCGACGCGCTCGAAGATTTTTTAAGTAAAGGCA
This sequence comes from Polaromonas sp., assembly GCA_043756405.1. Taxonomy (GTDB): domain Bacteria; phylum Pseudomonadota; class Gammaproteobacteria; order Burkholderiales; family Burkholderiaceae_C; genus Polaromonas. The sequence goes on along the minus strand of JAYURC010000164.1, from coordinate 17,518 downwards.
ATTTGCCGCTGGGCAAAGCCGAAGACGCGAGCGACGTGCCGTCGCCAGAAATGCTGGAAAGCCGAGTTGCGCAGGCGCTGGCGCTGGTGGCTGAAACACGCGCACTTTGGGCGGGCTGGCAGCAAAACGTTGACACGCTATTTGACTCATTACAAGATCACACGCTGCGCGCCAGCTGGAAAACCCAGCTCAAAGCACCGTTACAAGCCATTTTTACCGGCGGTGCGTTTTTGCCGATATTTACTGAGTGTGTGGCGATTCACAAGAGCGTGCTCAAAGGCCGTGTCTGGGCCGCGCTGCACATGCATGCAGGTGATGGCAATGTGCACACCAACCTGCCGGTCAACAGCGACGACTACGAGATGCTGCAAACGGCGCGCCATGCGGTCGAGCGCATCATGGTGCTGGCGCGGTCGCTTGGCGGCGTGATTTCTGGCGAGCACGGTATCGGCATTACCAAGCTGGAGTTTTTGACCGATGCGGAGTTAAAACCGTTTGCTGATTACAAAGCCAAGGTCGACCCGCAAGGGCGTTTTAACAAAGGCAAGCTGCTACGAAATCCGGAGCTGCTTGCGCCGGTATCTATTGGGCTAGAAGCTAAAATAGAACATAATTTCGACGAAAATCCCACCAAGCAGGGGCCGCGGGACTGGCTTTGCCAGACCGCAGGCGCAGCGGCCCCCTCGGGGGGCAGGGAGCTACACGCAGTGAGCGACCGTGGGGGTTCTATTTATGCGGATTTGACGAATGCCTACACGCCAAGCTTCGGTTTGATGGGACACGAGTCTTTAATCATGCAGCAGTCCGACATTGGTGCAATAGCCGACAGCGTCAAAGACTGCCTGCGCTGCGGCAAATGCAAACCTGTCTGTGCCACCCACGTGCCGCGTGCCAATCTGCTGTACAGCCCGCGCAACAAGATTTTGGCGACGTCGTTGCTGGTGGAAGCGTTTTTGTACGAGGAGCAAACCCGGCGCGGCGTATCCATCCGCCACTGGCAGGAGTTTGAAGACGTGGCCGACCATTGCACCGTCTGCCACAAGTGTTTAAGCCCATGCCCGGTCGATATTGACTTTGGTGAAGTCTCGATGAACATGCGCAACCTGCTGCGCAAAATGGGCCAAAAAACTTTCCGCCCCGGTAACGCGGCGGCCATGGTGTTTTTGAACGCCACGAACCCGCAAACCATCAAGGCGATGCGTGTTGCGATGGTGGATGTGGGCTTCAAAGCCCAGCGCCTAGCCAACAACCTGTTCAAGCGCCTGTCGCGCAAGCAAACGTCGATGCCGCCCGCTACAACGGGCAAGGCACCGATCAAAGAGCAGGTGATCCACTTCATCAATAAAAAAATGCCCGGCGGGCTGCCCAAGAAAACCGCGCGCGCACTGCTCGATATTGAAGACAAAGACTACGTGCCCATCATCCGCAACCCGAAAGCCACCACGGCTGAAACGGAAGCGGTGTTTTACTTTCCCGGGTGCGGGTCTGAGCGCTTGTTTAGCCAGGTGGGGTTGGCCACGCAAGCCATGCTGTGGCACGCAGGTGTGCAAACCGTGTTGCCGCCGGGGTATTTGTGCTGTGGCTACCCGCAAAAAGGCAGCGGCCAGTTTGACAAAGCCGACAAGATGATCACCGACAACCGGGTGCTGTTTCACCGTGTGGCCAACACGCTGAACTATCTGGACATCAAGACCGTGGTGGTGAGCTGCGGCACTTGTTATGACCAGTTGCAGGGGTATCAGTTTGACAAGATTTTCCCGGGCAGCCGCATCATTGACATTCATGAGTACTTGCTTGAAAAAGGCATCACTCTGCGACCTGAAAACGGTCAGGGTGCTGGGTACTTGTTCCATGACCCGTGCCACAGCCCGATGAAGCTGCAAGAGCCGATGAAAACCGTCAAGGCCCTACTGGGCGACAACGTGTTGAAAAATGAGCGTTGTTGCGGCGAGTCTGGCACGCTGGGCGTGACGCGGCCTGATATTTCAACCCAGGTACGGTTTAGAAAAGAAGAAGAATTGCAAAAAGGTGAAGCCGAGTTAAGCAAGTTAATGGCGAGCGCCGCAACCAGCGCGGGCGTGGTACCTAAAAAGCAGAACGTCAAAATTCTGACCAGCTGCCCGAGCTGCCTGCAGGGCCTGTCGCGTTATCAGGACGATATGAAAAATGGCTTGCTCGAGGCCGATTACATCGTGGTCGAAATGGCCAACCAGATTTTGGGTAAAGACTGGCTGCAGACTTATGTTGATTCGGCCAACCATGGCGGCATTGAGCGGGTGCTGGTGTGAGCGTGACTAGCTGCCCCTTATGTGAATCCGATGGCGGCTTGTTGGTGTTTAAAAATGATCAATTCCGAGTGATTCAAGCTGTAGAGGCGGGATTTCCGGCTTTTTACCGCGTGGTGTGGAACGCGCACGTCGCCGAGTTTTCTGACTTGCAGACAGATGAGCGCCACGCCTGCATGAATGCTGTGGTGATGGTTGAGCAAGTCTTGCGCGAACAGTTACAGCCGACCAAAATCAATCTGGCTGCGTTGGGCAACAGCGTGCCGCATTTGCACTGGCATGTGATTGCGCGGTTTGACTGGGACAGCCACTTTCCAAGCCCGGTATGGGCCGCACCGCAGCGTGCGCCAGAGGCTGAAAAGCTGGCGCAACTTGCCCGGAAATGCGATCAGATCAATCGCAGTCTGGCTGTAAAACTGTCAATCTGAATTTTTAGAAAGTACGCGCACTATGGCTGGCTTACAAGCGGACTCACCCACCCCCACAGCGCTGACGGTTCACAGCAAATCGCGGCTGCTGGAGGTCGTTTTTTCCGACGGCGCTGCATTCAACATTCCGTTTGAGCTGATGCGCGTGTATTCGCCGTCAGCAGAAGTGCAGGGCCACGGCCCTGGCCAGGAAGTGCTGCAAACCGGCAAGCGCGACGTTGGCGTAGTCGCGCTGGAGCCGATTGGCAACTACGCCGTAAAACCGGTATTTTCTGACGGCCATGAAAGCGGCATTTTTTCATGGGATTACCTCTACCATTTGGGTGAAAGCCAAACCCAGTTGTGGAGCGACTACAACCGCCGGCTTGAAGCCGCTGGCATGTCGCGCGATGCCTCTATGCCAGTAGCAGGCGGCCATAGCTGCAGCAGCCACTGACAGGCATTCTCGTGGCTCGTTGTTTTTGCATCACAAAACAGGGCAATTCCCGGATTTGTTCCAGGTTTGTTGCCGTCTGCCAAACTTGCGTCAATTAGCATCAAGAACCATGACAACAACCCATTTTGGCTTTCAATCTGTCGATGAAAAAGACAAGGCTAAAGCCGTGCGCGGCGTGTTTGATTCAGTCGCATCCAAATACGACGTGATGAACGACCTGATGTCAGTTGGCATGCACCGTGCATGGAAGGCTTACACCGTGCTGGTAGCCAACGTCAAACATGGCCAGCGTGTGCTGGACATTGCTGGCGGCACGGGCGATTTGGCGCTGGCATTCGCACCTAAAGTAGGCCCTACGGGCGAGGTGGTTCACACCGACATCAATGAAGCCATGCTGCGCGAAGGCCGCAACCGCCTGCTGGATGCTGGCGTTAACTTGCCCACGCTGGCCTGCGATGCGGAGCATTTGCCTTTTGCTGATGGTTATTTTGATGTTGTTACCGTAGCTTTTGGCCTGCGCAACATGACGCACAAAGACGCAGCACTGCTGGAAATGAACCGCGTGCTCAAGCCCGGCGGCAAGCTGCTGGTGTTGGAGTTTTCCAAGGTAGCCAAGCCGCTTGCCAAGATTTACGATTGGTATTCATTCAAAGTGTTGCCCAAATTGGGCAAACTTGTTGCCAATGACGACGCCAGCTACCAGTATCTGGCCGAGTCGATTCGCATGCATCCTGACCAGGACGCACTAAAGGCCATGATGCTCAAAGGCGGCTTTGGTCATGTGGACTATCACAACCTGTCGGGCGGTGTGGTGGCGTTGCATGTTGCAATCAAATGCTAAGCAACTTTTGCTTTTAAGCATTGCGTTTTGTCAGTTTGTCCCGTTTGTTTTGAATTGCTAATTTCTAGGAGACGTTTATGAAGATCTGGTCCATCATTGCTTCTTGTGCGCTGGCCGTGACGATGACGCTGGCCGGCACACCTGCCGAGGCCGCCAAGCGCATGGGCGGTGGCAAATCTGTGGGTCAGCAATCGTCTAATGTGACGAAGCGCGATGCTGCACCTGCCACGCCAGCGGCACCAGTTGCTGCACCCGGCGCTGCGGCTGCCGTACCTAAAAAGCCTTGGGGCGCCATGCTTGGAGGTTTGGCTGCTGGTCTTGGCCTGGCTTGGCTCGCATCCTCACTGGGGCTAGGCGGTGCCATGGCCAACATCATGATGTTTGCTCTGCTGGCTTTGGTCGCTGTGGTGGTTATTGGGTTTGTGATGCGCAAAATGAAGGGCGCTAACTCTGGCCAAGGGCAGTCACCGTTAGCCATGCAAGGCGCAGGCAACGCCGCCACGCCCCGCAGCTACAGTCCTCAAAACGTGGGCAACGACGCCTCTGCCCGGCCTTGGGAGCGCAACAACATGGCATTTGACGCTGGCAAAACGGTGGGTAGCGGTTCAATGATTGGTTCTGGCTTATCTGGTTCACAAGCTTGGGGAGTGCCTGCTGACTTTGACGGCGATGGTTTCCTGAAGGCTTGCAAGGCCAACTTTATGACATTGCAGGATGCATGGGACAAATCAGACATCAACAGCCTGCGCTCAATGATGACGGATGACATGTTGAGTGAAATCAAGACGCAACTGGCTGAGCGCGAGTCGCATACCGGCGCAGGCGTCAACAAGACGGACGTACAAATGCTGGACGCAAAGCTGCTGGGCATTGAAGAGCTGACAGACGTTTACATGGCCAGTGTCGAGTTCTCGGGCATGATCCGCGAGGACGACTCTGCCGGTGCCAGCCCATTCCGCGAAGTCTGGAACATGACGAAGCCGCGTAAGGGTGCCGGTGGCTGGTTGGTTGCAGGCGTACAAGCTTTGCAATAAAAAGGTCTCTGCCCATCGGGGCGTTTTATAAGAGAAAATCGGTAACGTATGACCAACACGTTCCCTTTTTCATATCTGGCCTCCATTGCTACCCGTTTCCAACCGCCCGAATGGGTGGTCAGCGAGACGCAACAGCGACTGGTGCTTTTTTTAAACCATGTCCTGATGCAGGAGAAAGAAGCACGAGACCGTTTGGCTCGCAAAAAAGGCAGTGTGCTGCACATCCGCTGGGGCTTGTTTGCGCTGGACTTGCTGATCACGCCGGCTGGACTGCTCGACAAAGCCGCTCTCAACGCCAAGCCTGACTTGTTGATTGCGGTAGCTGCGGACTCTCCGTTGGCGTTGGCGCAATCGGTCATGGCTGGCAAATCACCCCCCGTAAAAATTGAAGGCGATGTGCAGTTGGCGGCAGAACTGGGCTGGTTATTTGACAATTTACGCTGGGACTATGAAGAGGATTTATCGCGCGTGCTGGGCGATGTGCCTGCCCATGCGCTGGCAGATATGGCCAAGAGCGCCATGGCAGGTTTGAAACAATTTTTAAATACAGTACCCGGCAGCCCTTTTAAAACAGCCAGCGACACCACCGTGAAAGCCGCTTCATGAGCCGGATTTTCAGGGGTTTTTTCATCGTCTGGACAGTACTGCGCTTTGGGCTCGATGAGCTGGTGCTAGCCAGTTTTGAAAAGCCCTGGATCAAGCTGCTCAGGCGCATCGTGTCCATTGGGCGTGACTTGCGTGCGCCGCGCGGTGAGCGTTTGCGCGAGGCTTTGGAAAATCTGGGACCGATCTTTGTCAAATTTGGCCAGGTGATGTCCACCCGCCGCGATTTGCTGCCCCCCGACATTGCCGACGAGTTGGCCCGACTACAAGACCGCGTGCCGCCGTTTGAGTCGGCGCTGGCTGTCACCATGATTGAGAAATCGTTTGGTCGCCCGCTGGACAAGATTTTTGCCAGCTTTGACCACACACCGATTGCCAGCGCGTCGATCGCTCAGGTCCACTTTGCAGTGCTTCCCAACGGCAAGGAAGTGGCCGTCAAAGTATTGCGCCCCAATATGAAGCCCGCGATTGAAAAAGACCTGGCATTGATGCACATGATGGCGGGTTGGGTGGAGGGCGCCTCAGCTGATGGCAAGCGCTTAAAGCCGCGCGAAGTGGTGGCCGAGTTCGACAAATACCTGCATGACGAGCTGGACTTGTTGCGCGAAGCCGCCAGCGCCGCGCAACTGCGCCGCAACATGGCCGGGCTTGACCTGGTCATGATTCCCGAAATGATTTGGGACTACTGCATGACTGATGTGATGGTGATGGAGCGCATGAAAGGTGTGCCGATCAGTCAGACCCAGCGTTTGCGTGATGCCGGTGTTGACATGAAAAAACTCGCCCGTGACGGCGTGACGATCTTTTTCACCCAGGTATTCAGAGACGGATTTTTTCACGGCGACATGCACCCCGGCAACATTCAGGTCAGCCTGGAGCCCGCTACTTTTGGGCGTTATATCTCGCTGGACTTTGGCATCGTCGGCACACTGACAGAAACCGACAAGGAGTACCTGGCGCAAAACTTCAGTGCGTTTTTCAGGCGTGACTACAAACGCGTGGCGGAGCTGCACATTGAGTCAGGTTGGGTGCCGCCAACCACCCGTGTCGATGAGCTGGAGTCTGCCATACGCGCATGCTGCGAGCCGTACTTTGACAGGCCACTGAAAGAGATTTCTCTTGGCTTGGTGTTGATGCGCTTGTTTCAGACCTCCCGCCGCTTTCATGTCGAGATTCAACCCCAACTGGTGCTGCTGCAAAAAACCCTGTTAAACATTGAAGGTCTGGGCCGTGAGCTCGATCCTGACCTGGACCTGTGGAGCACCGCGAAGCCCTTTCTGGAAAAGTGGATGATTGAGCAGATCGGCCCAGAAAAATTGCTGGCACAGCTAAAGGCTGAAGCACCGTCGTATGCCAAGCTGTTGCCGTTGTTGCCCCGGCTGTTATCGGACTATTTGAAACGCAAACCTGATGCCAACCCGCGTGCTCTTGTGGAGCTGCTTGCCGAACAAAAACGCACCAACAAATTATTGCAAGGCATTATTTACGGCGGTGTCGGTTTCTTGTTGGGTTTGGTGGCCATGCAATTGCTGCTCAGGGTCAAACTTTTTTAGCCGGCCCCTTATAATTGAAGGCTTTGTGCTTATCAGCCGATTCGATAACGCACCTAACTAAAACTTCTGAAAATATGCCAATTTACGCCTACAAATGCGAGTCCTGCGGGCATAGCAAAGATGTTTTACAAAAAATGTCAGACACCCCATTGGTTGATTGCCCTGCGTGTGGTGCGCCCGCCTTTAAAAAGCAGCTGACTGCCGCTGGTTTTCAACTCAAGGGCTCGGGCTGGTACGTCACGGATTTTCGCGACGGCAAGGGCGGAGCCGACAAGTCAAAAGACGGCACAAAATCAAAAGAATCGGGCGGTTCTGAAAAGGCGGATATATCCGCAAATAGTGGCTCAGATTCAGCCGGCACAGCGGCCAAAACAGAAACGGCAACCACTGCAGCGTCAGCACCATCGCCCGCATCTTCTGCCAGCCCTGCACCCGCTCCCAAGGCTACGCCATGATGGCAGCCATTCGCAAATGGCTGCTGGCTGGTTTGCTGGTGCTGGTGCCCTTGGCTATTACGATTTGGCTGCTGAACTGGTTTGTGGCTACGCTGGATCAAACACTGGACATCCTGCCGGGCGACTGGCATCCTGACAAGCTGATTGGTTTTCATATTCCCGGGTTCGGTGTTTTACTGGCTTTGGCGATCGTGCTGATCATTGGCGCGGTTGCCAGTAACTTTTTGGGTAAAAAACTCGTCAGCTGGTGGGACGCATTGCTCAGTCGGATTCCCATCGTCCGGTCTATTTATTCCAGCGTCAAACAGGTTTCCGACACGCTGTTTTCAGAAAACGGTAATGCTTTTCGCAAGGCTTTGCTGGTGCAGTGGCCGCGTGAAGGCGTCTGGACGATTGGCTTTCAGACGGGCACGCCAGGGGGTGATGTGGTCAACCATTTGTCAGGTGACTACCTCAGTGTTTACGTTCCCACCACACCCAACCCAACGGGCGGCTACTTCGTCATGCTTGAAAGACAAGACTGCATTGAACTCAACATGAGTGTTGATCAGGCCCTGACTTATGTCATCTCCATGGGCGTCGTTGTTCCTGGCAGTGCGGCAACCTACAAACCAAAATAAAACCTTTATTCATGTCCTCACAGATTAGCTCCAACATGCGCTCCAACTATTGCGGTCTGGTGACCGAAGCCCTGATGGGCCAAACCGTTTCTTTGTGCGGTTGGGTCAACCGCAGGCGAGACCACGGCGGCGTGATTTTTGTCGACCTGCGCGATCGCGAAGGTTACGTGCAGGTGGTTTGTGATCCGGACCGTGCGGACATGTTCACCACCGCTGAAGGTGTGCGCAATGAATTTTGTATTCAGGTCAAAGGGCTTGTTCGTGCGCGTCCAGAAGGCACGGTCAACGACGGTTTGAAAAGTGGCAAGATTGAAGTGCTGTGCCATGAGATGACCGTACTCAACCCAAGCGTGACGCCCCCGTTTCAGTTGGACGATGACAACCTGTCAGAGACGACACGGCTGACGCACCGCGTACTCGATTTGCGCCGCCCGTACATGCAAAACAACCTGATGCTGCGCTACCGTGTGGCGATGGAAACCCGCAAATTTCTGGACGCCAACGGCTTTATCGACATTGAAACGCCGATGCTGACCAAAAGCACGCCCGAAGGCGCGCGTGATTACCTGGTACCCAGCCGCGTCAACGAAGGCATGTTTTTCGCGCTGCCGCAAAGCCCGCAGCTCTTCAAGCAATTGCTGATGGTGGCCGGCTTTGACCGCTACTACCAGATCACCAAATGCTTTCGCGACGAAGACTTGCGCGCTGACCGCCAGCCTGAATTTACACAGATTGATATTGAGACGTCTTTCATGGGCGAACAAGTCATTCGCGACATGTTCCAGGGCATGATCAGCAACATTTTTAAAACGGTTTTGAACACCGATTTGGGTGAGTTTCCGGTCATGGCCTACGCTGATGCGATGCATCGCTTTGGCTCAGACAAGCCGGATTTGCGCGTCAGCATGGAGTTCACTGAACTCACGGATGTGATGGGCGACGTTGACTTCAAAGTTTTCAGCGTACCCGCTACAACACCTGGTGGACGCGTGGTGGCCTTGTGTGTCAAGGGCGGTGCTGAAATGCCCCGCAGCGAGATTGATGCCTACACAGAGTTCGTCAAAATTTATGGTGCCAAAGGCTTGGCCTGGATCAAGGTCAACGACATTGCCAAGGGCCGCGATGGTTTGCAAAGCCCTATCGTCAAGAATATTCACGATGCAGCGATTGCCGAGATTTTGAAGCGCACAGGTGCCGCCAACGGCGACTTGCTGTTCTTTGGTGCTGACAAGGCCAAAATTGTTAACGACAGCATTGGTGCGCTGCGCCTGAAGATTGGTTTGAGTGCTCTGGGTAAAAAGCTGGGCTTGTTCACCGCGGGCTGGAAGCCGCTGTGGGTGGTTGACTTCCCGATGTTTGAACACGACGAAGCCAACAACCGATGGAGCGCTGTGCATCACCCGTTTACCGCCCCCAAAGACGGCCACGAAGACTGGATGGATACCGACCCCGGCAGGTGCATCGCCAAGGCCTACGACATGGTACTGAACGGTTGGGAACTCGGCGGTGGCTCGGTGCGTATCCACCAGGCTGATGTGCAAAGCAAGGTGTTCGATGCCCTGAAAATCGGCCCCGAAGAAGCGCAAGAAAAATTTGGCTTCTTGCTCGATGCGCTGCAATACGGCGCGCCACCGCATGGCGGTCTGGCTTTTGGTCTGGACCGCATCGTGACCATGATGACGGGTGCAGACTCCATTCGCGACGTGATCGCTTTCCCCAAAACCCAGCGCGCGCAATGTTTGCTGACGCATGCGCCTAGTGCAGTGGATGAGAAGCAGCTCAAGGAATTGCATATTCGCTTGCGGGCCCCAGCAGCGGCTTGAAATTTTCCTGATGCAAAATCAAAGGGCGCTCAACCAGCGCCTTTTTTTTATTGGAGTTTAATGGCTATTCCTGACTACCAAACTTTGATGCTGCCGCTTCTTCGCAATATCTGACGGCCGTACGCGAGTTGTCAGGGATGTCACGGTTGAGCTTGTCGAAGCCTTTCGACAAGATCAAGGCGAACTGTCTTAGATTCCGCAATAACTCGTGCCGGATCAATAGTTGGGCAAAAACTTATTTGAAGAAGGCCGGTTTGGTCTCCCAAATGAAGCGAGGTGCTGTTGAAATCACACCAGCAATTTGAAGCAGGGTCGACGGAGCTAACGCCAGATGAGGTGATCGAAACCGCATATCGACGCCACTGGAATGCATTGGCAAATGATGGCTCATATGAACGCCCCAATTAATTTCGATCTGAAAAGTTGATGATTCCAATCGACGCGGGTGAAGGTAATGTGCTGACGGAATGCCTTAACCCGGTTTGAGCTGATGAAAATCAACCCATCAATGACCAAGGATGAAGTCGTTCTACCCTTCAAAATTACGGAATCTGATTTGGTAGTTATCCATACGCCAGCGCTTGATGTGCTGCTGATTGAGCGCGCAGACCACCACGCCCCTTGGCAAAGCGTGGCAGGCTCCAAAGATTTCCTGGGCGAGTCTCTGGTCGACACAGCCGGACGAAAAACAGCCCAAAGAGATGCTTATTCATTTGCAGATGGCAGTAACGACATAGACAGAATTGGCTAAAATGGCCAATCTTTGTAAAGCGGAGTCATTATGCAAATCACTGCCACGCAAGCAAAAAATCGCTTTGGTTTCTTCTGCGCCCAAGCAAAAGCTGATCCGGTCTTTATTGAAAAAGATGGTCGACCAGATTCGGTGATTGTTTCGTTTGAGGCTTATACAGCGCTTAAAAAGTCTGCTGCTACCGTCAAGATCAAGTCAATGGCTCAGCGCAAAAAAGAGTTCAACGAAACCTACAAAGATTGGATTGCCGAGCAAAACCGAATCGTTGAGGAGCACGGGCTTTGGTGTGACGGCCTTGTAGCCTGGCAGGAGGCGACCTGAATGGCGCAGTTTGATATTTACGCCAATCCGCATCTTCCATCGCGTCAGTTTGTGCCTTACCTCGTTGACATTCAAAGCGATTTGATTAACCAGTTGTCAACACGCTTGGTCATGCCTTTGTCGCGCGTGGGCGCGTCTCAGGCCAGACTGCCGTCAAATCTTTGCCTTGCTGTAGAAATTGATAACGAACCGCTTAGCCTGCTAGCTCACATGGCCGCGCCGGTATCTGTGCGGCTGCTTAAAAAACCTTTAGGCTCATTGCGGCATCGGGCGAGCGAAGTGAGTGCTGCAATGGACGCGGTAATCAGTGGTGTCTGAGCCGTTTCGACCTTTCAAAATCCCCGAATCCGTTCTGGTTGTTATCCACACGCCGGCGCTTGATGTACTTTTGATCGAACGCGCAGACCATCCTGGTTTTTGGCAAAGTGTGACGGGTTCTAAAGACAGTTTGCAAGAAGATTTGCAGCTGACGGCTCAGAGGGAGGTGTTTGAAGAAACGGGCATCAACGCTCTTGCCGCTGAATTCATCAACTGGTCAGTATCCAATGTTTACGACATCTACCCAGCGTGGCAATACCGCTACCCGCCTAGTGTTACCCGCAACACAGAGCATGTGTTCAGTTTGTGCGTGCCCACCGGGACGCTAATTACCCTGAGTCCCACCGAGCACACTGCCTTTCAGTGGCTACCTTATAAAGATGCTGCGGACGCCTGCTATTCACCCTCCAACGCAGAGGCGATATTGATGATGCCCCGATTTTTGACGTAACCTTGCGCGATGAAATTACGCCGTCAGTTGGAAAAGAAATCCAGACATATCGCTGAAAATTTGCGGCTTTATCAAGGTGGCCGGGAATTCTTTCCGGCGTTAATTGCGGCCATTGATGGTGCAACCAGCTGGGTTCAGATGGAGACCTATCTGTTTGATGTTTTTGGTGCGGGCGCTGATGTTGCCAATGCCCTGATTCGTGCTGCTGAGCGTGGGGTGACTGTGCAGGTGCTGGTCGATGGCATTGGCTCAAGCTCACTGGCCTTGGAATGGCAAGAAAAAATACGCAACGCGGGTGTGCAGTGGTGCGTGTATTCGCCGCTAGCTTCTACCTGGAGCCTGTTGCGGCCGCTAGCCTGGCGCAGGTTGCATCGCAAACTGTGCGTGGTGGATCAGCGCATCATGTTTTGCGGCGGAATTAACGTGCTGGATGATTGGTATGACCCTAATCATGGCGCTTTGACAGAACCACGCTTTGACTTCGCCATTTCTTGCACGGGCGCTCTGGCCGTCGATGCTGCAGAAGCCGTGACGCTGCTCTGGTGGCGTGTGCAGGCCGGCTACAGCGCTCGCCAAAGCCATTTAAGTGCTGCCTGGGATGCGTTTAAGGCGGCGGGCTACGGCGGCCGCACCACCGAAGCACTGGCTACGGCTTCTCCCGACCAGGCGTCTAACAATACGCCAGTTGCCCATGCTGCGCTGGTGCTGCGCGACAACTTGCGCAACCGCAGCAGCATTGAAAAAAGTTACCTCAAGGCGATTGGCCAGGCAAAGACCGACATCGTCATTGCCAATGCCTACTTTTTACCGGGCGGCAAACTGCGCCGGGCACTAGTCAGCGCGGCGCGGCGGGGTGTCAAGGTCACTGTGCTGCTGCAGGGCAAATACGAATACTTTATGCAGTACCACGCGTCCAGACCGGTGTACGACGCGCTTTTAAGGGAAGGCATTGAGATCCATGCCTATGCAAAAAGTTTTCTGCATGCCAAGGTGGCGGTGATTGACGGCCATTGGGCAACAGTCGGCTCGTCCAATCTTGACCCTTTGAGCTTGCTGCTCGCGCGCGAGGCCAACGTGGTGATTGAAGGCGCAGCTTTTGCCAATGAACTGCGCAGTTGCCTGCTCAATGAGGTGAGGTTACAAAATTGCCGAATCGACCAGGCAACGCACGCTCAAAGACCGGTAGTTAAAAGGTTTCTGGACTGGTTTGCTTACGGTGTGATGCGGGCTTTGCTGTGGGTGACTGGCAGACGTTATTGATACCTTCATACATGCAAGACCTGATTGTTCAACGGCCTGAGGGCCTGTATTGCCCGCCGGGTGATTTTTATATTGACCCGTGGCGGGCAGTTGCACGCGCCGTCATCACCCATGCCCATGCAGACCACGCGCGCACAGGCCATGGCCACTACTTGGCGGCCGCCCCCGCTGAGGGCGTATTGCGTTCGCGTCTGGGGCAGGGTATCAGCATGCAGGCTGTGCAATATGGCGAGGTTATCACGCACAACGGCGTCACGGTGTCGCTGCACCCTGCGGGGCATGTGCTGGGTTCTGCGCAAGTACGGTTGCAGCACGGCGGGCAAACCTGGGTGGCCAGTGGGGACTACAAGGTTGCACCCGATGCAACATGTGCGCCATTTGAGGCGGTACGCTGCGATGTGTTTATTACCGAATCCACATTTGGGTTGCCTATCTACCGCTGGCGACCGGATGCAGAAGTGTTTGCCGAGATCAACGCCTGGTGGGCGGCTAACGCAGCAGTCGGCCGTGCCAGTGTGTTGATGTGCTACAGCTTCGGCAAGGCGCAGCGTATTTTGAGCGGTGTTGATGCGTCGATTGCGCCTATCGTTGTTCACAGCGCGATTCAAACGCTTAACACGGCCTACCGAGATGCTGGCGTGAACTTGCCGCACACAAAACTAGTCAGTGAAGTCGTAGATGCCGCAGACTTCAAACGCGCATTGGTGCTGTGCCCGCCAAGTGCAACGGTTGGCCCCTGGATCAAGCGGTTCGGCGACTACAGCGATGCGTTTGCCAGCGGCTGGATGCAGTTGCGCGGGGCGCGCAGGCGCGGCAGCTATGACAAGGGCTTTGTGCTCAGTGACCATGCCGACTGGCCAGGGCTGATGGGCGCGATTGGTGCAACCGGGGCCAACCGCGTCATCGTCACGCACGGCAGTATTCCCGTGATGGTGCGCTATTTGTCTGAGCAGGGTCTGCAAGCTGAATCTTTTCAAACCGAGTATGGCGATGATTCGGCAGAAGAAAAAGTCGACGTCAAGGCAGCGGTATGAAGCACTTTGCTGCGCTTTTTACCGAGCTGGACAGCACCACCTCAACCAACGCCAAAGTGGCAGCGTTGCAGACCTATTTCAGCGTCGCTCCTGCAGAAGACGCGGCTTGGGCCGTGTATTTTTTGTCTGGGGGCAAACCGCGGCAGGTGGTAAAAACGGCCACACTGCGGGCGCTGGCCTGCGAGGCTGCAGGCATTGACGACTGGTTGTTTGATGAGTGCTACCAGGCGGTAGGCGACTTGGCAGAAACCATTGCTTATGTGCTGCCGCTGGACTTTGCAGCCAGCGAGGTGGGCCTGGCGGTGTGGATGCATGAGCGGCTGTTGCCCCTGCGCGGCCTGAGCGACGATGAGATTGCCCTGCGCATCAAAAGCTATTGGCGCGAGCTCGATTCTCGCGGGCGTTTTTTGCTCATCAAGCTGGTGGGTGGCGGCTTTCGTGTGGGTGTCAGCAAGCTGCTGGTGCAACGCGCACTGGCCGCCCATTCAGGCCTTGACGCCAAACGCATTGCCCAACGCATGATGGGTTACGTCGATGGCAAAGCATTGCCGACCGCAAACAAGTTTGAAGCGCTGATTGCGCAGCCTGAAAGCGGCGCACTAGACGTGATGGACGCCGGGCAGCCGTACCCGTTCTTTTTGGCGCATCAACTCGACACACCATTGGACAGTCTTGACGCCAAACTGGGGCCGGTGGGTGACTGGCAAGTCGAGTGGAAGTACGACGGCATCCGCGGGCAAATCGTCAAGAGGGCAGGGCAGGTGTGGGTCTGGTCGCGTGGTGAAGAACTGGTGACCGAGCGCTTTCCTGAAATTGTGGCGCTGGCATCTAGTCTGCCCGATGGGACGGTGCTGGATGGGGAGATTGTGGTCTGGCAAAACGCGCAGGGCCCTCACCCCAGCCCTCTCCCGCAAACGGTAGAGGGAGCATCACCCGACTTACTCCCTCTGCCGCTGGGAGAGGGCAGGGGTGAGGGCTTCCCCGCTTCGTTTGCACTTCTTCAGCAGCGCATTGGTCGCAAAACGCTGGGTAAAAAAATACTGGCTGACGCGCCAGTCACCTTTATGGCCTACGACCTTTTAGAGGCGGATGGTCTGGACGTTCGGATGCAGCCGCAGCAGGTACGCCGTCATCGGCTTGAACAAGTGCTGAGCGGGACAGAACTGAAACTGTCGCCGATTGAACGCCTTGATTCATGGGCTGACTTTGAAAACCTGAGGCGCGAATCCAGGGCGCGAGGCGTTGAGGGTTTCATGCTCAAGCGCCTGGACGCCGCGTACGGGACAGGTCGAACCAAAGCCGACGGCTTGTGGTGGAAGTGGAAGATCGAGCCCATGACCATCGACTGCGTGTTGATCTATGCACAAGCAGGCCACGGCCGCAGGGCATCGCTGTACACCGACTACACCTTCGCCGTGTGGAATCGCCAACCCATGGATGCGCAAGAAGCTGATGCAGTGGTCAAAGCCATCGAAAAACGCGAGCCGGCCAAAGAAGGCGCGCTGCAACTTGTGGCCTTTGCCAAAGCCTATTCGGGTTTGACTGATGAGGAATTCAAAAGCATAGACAGCGTGATCCGCAAAACCACGCTGGAAAAGTTCGGCCCGGTACGCAGCGTCAAGCCAACACTGGTGTTTGAGTTGGGTTTTGAAGGCATCAATCTCAGCCCGCGCCATAAAAGCGGTATTGCGGTGCGTTTTCCGCGCATGCTACGGATCCGCAGTGACAAGCCCTTGCATGAGGCAAATACACTTGACGACTTGAAGACGCTATTAAAATAATAGCTGCTTGCGCATGTTGTTGTTGCGATGCAGCATCAAAACATCAAAAATTCTGGCCTAAGGCGGGGTTTTTGACGGTTTGGTAACATAAAGCATGCTTATGCAATCAAACACTTCATTACAAGACACCACCGACGAAGGCACTCCGGTGTCTGTCAAGATCCGCGAGCGCTTGTCTGCCGCCAAAAAACGCTTTAATGCCAATGACAACATCGCCCAGTTCATAGAGCCAGGCGAGCTTGAAAAGCTGCTGGACGAGGTTGAGCTCAAAATGAAGGGCGTTTTGAGCAGCATGGTGATTGACACCGAAACAGATCACAACACCAACAACACAGCGCGGCGCGTGGCCAAGATGTATTTGAACGAGGTCTTCAAGGGCCGTTATTTGCCAGCACCGGCAGTGACGGAATTCCCCAACGCCGAGCACCTGAACGAGCTGATGATTGTTGGGCCTATTACTGTACGCAGTGCCTGCTCGCACCATTTTTGCCCGGTCATTGGCAAGGTCTGGATTGGCGTTTTGCCTAATGAGCACACCAATGTGATTGGTTTGTCCAAGTACGCACGCCTTGCTGAATGGGTGATGGGTCGCCCGCAAATCCAGGAAGAGGCGGTGGTACAACTGGCTGATCTGATCATGGAAAAAACATCTCCCGATGGCCTGGCCATCGTCATGGAGGCCACCCACTTTTGTATGGGTTGGCGCGGCGTTAAAGACCTGGACAGCAAAATGATCAACTCGGTCATGCGCGGCGTGTTTTTGAAAGACCCGAACCTGCGCCGCGAATTTTTGTCGCTGATTCCCAAAGCATCCAGCAACTAATTTCATTGCCATTTTTATTGTCAGTAACCAGAGCACATTCCCCATGTTGGTACGCCTTCTTTACGCCAGCCGTCTGGCCGACACCGAATCTACTACCGCGACCGAGTCCATCCTGGCTCAGTCCAAAGCCCACAACCCGGCCAGCGGCATTACCGGCATTCTTTGCTATGGCGGCGGGATTTTTTTACAGGCGCTTGAAGGCGGCCGCTCGCAGGTCAGCGAGTTGTACGGCCACATTCAAAAAGACACGCGTCATAAAGACGTGGTGCTGCTGCACTATGAGGAAATTATGGAGCGCCGCTTTGGCGGCTGGACCATGGGGCAGGTCAATGTGGCCAAGCTCAACACGTCCATCTTGCTAAAGTATTCTGAAAAGCCTGAGTTCAACCCGTATGCGGTGTCGGGTCAGGTATCGCTGGCGCTGCTTGAAGAGCTGATGGCCACTGCCAGCATCATTGGCAGGTCTTGATGAGAAGGCGGCGATTGATCGCTATCGGGGCTGCACTGTGCAGCCCTTTTGTATGGAGCAACGTGTTGGCGCAAACGGCGCTTGAAGAACGTATCAGCCTGGACGAAGCGCGTCGCCTGCATCAGGCGGGTAGCGTTGTGTTGATCGACATTCGCGAGCCCGACGAGCATGCCACTGGCGTTGCTGCAGGCGCCAGGCTGCTGCCCATGAGTCAGCTCAACCAGCGCCTGCG
>JAYURC010000163.1:0-5574 GCA_043756405.1 Polaromonas sp. | reverse complement strand
CTTGTCGAAGCCTTTCGACAAGCT
The DNA here is from genome assembly GCA_043756405.1 of Polaromonas sp. GTDB lineage: Bacteria > Pseudomonadota > Gammaproteobacteria > Burkholderiales > Burkholderiaceae_C > Polaromonas. The sequence continues at coordinate 5,550 of JAYURC010000163.1, read as the reverse complement.
CAAGGCGAACGGTTTTAGATTCCGCAATAAATCGTGCCGGATTAACGGTGCATTTCACAAATGAGACGGGGAAGACTTGTTTGGACACTGGCTGGAAACATTGGCCGACCCGCGCAACCATTGCAGCGCGCCTGGTTCGGCTTGAGCTCGGTATGTTCGGTATGTTCGGTGACAGTAAAGCGATTGGCAACCTGGAATCAAAGAGTAACCAAAGGACGTAATTAATGAACCATACCGACTGGCTGACTGGCCAATTAAAAAACGACGATTTTGCAACTCATGACCTGACGGCGGCCGCCCAAGATTTGGAACCTGATATGTTAACCGCAGCGCTTCGCGATGTGATTGATGCACGCGGTGGGCTGACCAAGTTGGCGGATGCGGGCAAGCTGTCACGGCAAAGTTTGTACAAAGCTTTTCCGGTAACAGGGCAAGGCAACCCCACTGCTGAAGCCATGTTTGCGGCGTTACGTGCCAGTGGCTTGCAGTTGACGTTTAAAGCAGCGTGACTTTTGAAGTTGCGCGTAGCCGCAAGCGGAAAAATATATGAGAAAAAACTGTTGATAGCCGTTTCAAGGTATTTTTATAGTTCCGAACCAAGGCGAGTTCAAAGACACAAGAAAGGCAGCATTGCCTGGTGAGCAATGACTGATAAAAAGAAGCAGCCCGAAGGCTGCTTCTTTGATTGGCGTTGCACCGATACAAAAATCAGACCGGCAAAGGGTCCGTCACCGTATCGGCCATTTCCGTATAGTCCTTGACCTTGTCAAAGTTCAGATACTGATAAATCTGGTCGCTGGAAGCCGTCAACACGCCCATATCAGCCATGTACTCGGCCTTGGTCGGGATACGGCCCAGCTTGGAGCAGATGGCGGCCAGCTCGGCTGAACCCAAATAAACGTTGGAATTTTTGCCGAGGCGGTTGGGAAAGTTGCGGGTGCTGGTTGAAAACACCGTGGCGCCTTCTTTCACCTGCGCCTGGTTGCCCATGCACAAGCTGCAGCCTGGCATTTCCATACGGGCACCTGCGCTGCCCAGGACGCCGTAGTGGCCCTCCTCACTCAATTGCTTGGCGTCCATTTTGGTGGGTGGGGCCATCCAGAGTTTGACGGGAATGTCACGCTTACCTTCGAGCAGTTTTGATGCTGCGCGGAAGTGGCCGATATTGGTCATGCAACTGCCAATAAAGACTTCATCAATCACCGCGCCACTGACGTCGCTGAGGGTTTTGACATCGTCCGGATCGTTCGGGCAGGCCACGATGGGCTCGTGAATGTCGGCTAGGTCAATCTCAATCACGGCGGCATATTCAGCATCTGCATCGCCTTTGAGCAATTGCGGATCAGCCAGCCAGGCTTGCATGGCAGCGATGCGGCGGTTGATGGTGCGCACATCGGAGTAGCCGGTGGCAATCATCCACTTCAGCATGGTGATGTTGCTGGTGATGTATTCAATGATGGGCTCTTTGTTCAAATGCACCGTGCAGCCACCGGCTGACCGTTCTGCAGAGGCGTCGCTGAGCTCGAACGCCTGTTCTACTTTCAGATCAGGCAGGCCTTCAATTTCCAGAATACGGCCCGAGAACACGTTGACCTTGCCCTGCTTGGCCACCGTGAGCAAACCGGCCTTGATGGCGTACAGCGGAATGGCATTAACCAGGTCACGCAGCGTGATGCCAGGCTGCATTTGGCCTTTAAAACGAACCAGCACAGACTCCGGCATGTCCAGCGGCATCACGCCAGTAGCCGCACCAAACGCCACCAGGCCAGAGCCCGCCGGAAAGCTGATGCCGATCGGGAAACGGGTGTGGCTGTCACCGCCGGTGCCAACCGTATCAGGCAGCAACATGCGGTTCAACCAGCTGTGAATGATGCCGTCACCGGGGCGCAATGGGATACCGCCGCGCGTGCTCATGAAGTCTGGCAACTCGTGGTGCATCTTCACGTCAACTGGCTTCGGGTAGGCAGCAGTGTGGCAGAAAGACTGCATCACCAGGTCAGCGCTAAAACCCAGGCAGGCCAGGTCTTTCAGCTCGTCGCGAGTCATGGGACCCGTGGTGTCCTGCGAGCCGACGGATGTCATTTTGGGTTCGCAATAAGTACCTGGACGAACGCCCTGGCCTTCTGGCAAACCAACCGCACGGCCGACCATTTTTTGCGCCAGTGTGAAACCACGTCCGTTGTCCAGCGGGTCTTGCGGCAGACGGAACTGGGTCGATGCTGGCAAGCCCAGTGCAAAGCGCGCCTTGGCAGTCAGGCCGCGGCCCACGATCAATGGAATCCGGCCACCAGCGCGCACTTCGTCAAACAGCACCTCGCTTTTGAGTTTGAACTCGGCAATCACTTTGCCGTTTTTCAGCGCTTTGCCGTCATAGGGACGCAATTCAATCACATCGCCCATTTGCATGTCACTCACGTCCAGCTCAATCGGCAACGCACCTGAATCTTCCATGGTGTTGTAGAAAATCGGCGCAATCTTAGAGCCCAGGCACACACCGCCAAAGCGCTTGTTCGGCACAAACGGAATGTCTTGGCCTGTAAACCACAGCACCGAATTGGTGGCTGACTTACGCGATGACCCGGTACCGACCACATCGCCCACATAAGCAACCAGATGACCTTTGGCTTTGAGCGAGTCAATGAACTTGACGGGGCCACGCTTGCCTTCTTCTTCTGGGGTGATGCCGGGACGCGGGTTTTTGTGCATGGCCAGCGCGTGCAGCGGAATGTCCGGACGGCTCCAGGCGTCAGGCGCGGGTGACAAGTCGTCAGTATTGATCTCACCAGCCACTTTAAAAACGGTCAGCATGATGGACTGGGGCACTTCAGGGCGCGTAGTAAACCATTCAGCATTGGCCCAGCTTTGCATCACGGCCTTGGCGTACGTATTGCCCTTGTCGGCCTTTTCTTTGACGTCATGGAACTGGTCAAACATCAACAAGGTGTTCTTCAAGCCTGCAGCAGCTTGTGTGGCCACGCTGGGTTCAAGATCGTCAAGCAATGCAATCATGGGGCTGATGTTGTAGCCGCCGAGCATGGTGCCCAGCAGCTGCGCAGCGTGTTCACGCGAGATCAGCGCGCACTTCTCCGAACCGTGCGCCACAGCGGCCAGGTAACTGGCTTTGACCTTGGCGGCGTTGTCAACACCAGCGGGCACGCGGTGCGTGATCAACTCAACCAGAAAGACCTCTTCGCCTGTTGGCGGGCTTTTCAGCAGCTCAATGACGTCAGCTGTTTGGGCGGCAGACAGCGGCAGCGGCGGAATGCCCAGAACCGAGCGTTCTGCAACGTGATTGCGGTAGGTTTGTAGAAAACTTGATGTCACTATTTTTTCTCCTGAAAAGTCACTATTTAAGATTGAAATTTACTTTGGTGCAACGGGTGCTGACGACGCAGCGGCAGGCGCGTCCAGCAAGCCGGGACGCGGGTTGTTCTTCAACTCTTCAGCCAGGGTTACTTGCTCCGGGCCCATGCATTCATCTGCCAGGCGCTGACCCTGTTTCTGGCTCATCAACATCGATTTGTTGCCCAATTGCAGCCACATCGCACCTCGTTTTGGGTCTTCAAGGCGAATTGCGCCTGTGCGGCTTTCAACCGGGTGCATGCTAAAACGTGAGCCTTTGGTTTGGACCACAAAAAAGCCAGGGCGGCGGGTGCTGGCGGTAATGGTGACCGAGTTGCCCAACTCGCAAGGAATCGTACCCACAAACACGCGCTTGGCCATTTCAATGTCTTCAGCTGACAGCTTGACGTTTGGGTCTTCGTCAATGGGCGTGACTTCCTCAACCGCCTTGAGGGCCGAGCGCCTGACTTCAGCCTGGGATTTAGATGCAGGCTTGGATGCAGGCTTGGATGCAGGCTTAGATGCAGATTTGGACGCAGTGGCCTTTGCAGCAGGTTTGACGGGCGCTGCAGCAGGCGCAGTTTGAGCCAGCAATGCAAGTGGCAAAGCAAGGATGGAGGCAGCTAAAACCAGTGATTTCATGACATTCCTAAAAATAAATTTGTGATTCAGACGGTAATTTTCGGCCCGTCTGGTGCGCACGCTCCAGCACTTGCCAGTAGTACCGGTAGCTGGCACGATCGTGTAATTTACTATTAAAACTTATGGGAGCCCAATCATTACTTGCGGCAGCAGCTATTATTTCAGTAGCATCTTCAATGTCGCTTTCAGTCGGAGCAAAGGCCGCCAGAATGGGCCGAATCTGGTTGGGGTGAATACTCCACATGCGGGTGTAGCCAAACTCATGAAAGGCACGACGTGCGGCCGTCGTCATGGCGCCAGAGGCATTAAATTCTGTCACCACACAATGCGACGGCGTTTTTCTGTTGGCGTGACAAGCTGAGGCGATCTCCAGCTTGGCGCGGACGACAAGCGGGTGCGTAAACTGCCCTTCACTGCTCATGCCATGCGCAGGTATGGCCCCGCCATGGCTGGAGACAAAATCCATCAGCCCGAAGCTGAGCGACTGTACCCGCGAGTGCGCCGCGATAGCAAAGGCGTTATGAACGGCGGCAGGCGATTCAATCAGCACGTGGATGGGCAAATGGTCAGCGCCAGCGTTTGAAAGTGCATGAACGACTTTGCCTACGTCGTCTACCGACTCAACCTTGGGCACCATGATGTGACTGAGCTGGTCTCCCACCTTGCCAGCGATGGTCGACACATCAGATTCGAAAGAATGATGGTCGACCGGGTGAACACGAACCGCAACTCTGGCCTTCGCTTTTGCCAAGGCCACCAGCGCGACAACCATTGCGGCATGGTCAACCTCACCGCCGACCGGCGCGCCGTCTTCGCAGTCCAGCGTCACGTCGAACACGCAAGCCCCAAACTCCTCCATCATCTCGGCCTGCAACTGCAGGCTTTTGCGCATGCGCGCCTCAATGCCACTGTAATGATCGCAAACGGGCAAGTAAGCAGTGACAGCCTGAGCGCCAAGGAGGATGTCTCGAGGATGAGGCATCTATGACAAAAGGTGCTTCACGCCGTCTTGCTCGCCCTGCAACTCAGCCAGGGTTTTGTTGATGCAGGTCTGGCTGAATTCATCAATCGTCAGGCCTTCGACCAGTTTGTATTCGCCGCCCTCGCAAGTCACAGGAAAGCCAAACATGGTGCCGTCTGGAATACCGTACTGGCCGCCTGACGGGATTCCCATGGTGACCCACTGGCCGTTGGTGCCTAGCGCCCAGTCGCGCATGTGGTCAATGGCTGCGTTCGCTGCTGATGCGGCTGATGACACGCCGCGCGCTTCAATGATCGCCGCACCGCGCTTGCCAACGGTTGGGAGAAACGTGTTGGCGTTCCAGTCCTGATCGTTGATCATGGCGGCGACACTTTCGCCTTTGATGCTGGCAAAACGGTAGTCGGCATACATGGTGGGCGAATGGTTGCCCCACACGCAAAGTTTTTCAATATCGGCCACAGCCTTGCCGGTTTTGGCAGCGACCTGGCTGGCCGCGCGGTTGTGGTCCAGGCGCAGCATGGCGGTGAAGTTTTTGCGCGGCAAATCAGGCGCGCTTTTCATGGCAATCCAGGCATTGGTGTTGG
>JAYURC010000162.1:0-5643 GCA_043756405.1 Polaromonas sp. | reverse complement strand
CCAGTTCAACGCAACCGATTTCAATGATGCGGTCGCCGTTATCTGGCGACAAGCCGGTGGTTTCAGTGTCTAAAAAAACTTGGCGCATGACGGCTTTTCTTCAGTGCAACTCTTTGGCGTGGTTGATGGTGTACTTCGGAATTTGCACTGTCACATTGGTTTGCGCCAATATCGCCTGGCAGCTCAAGCGTGAGTTGGGCTCTAGCCCCCAGGCACGATCCAGCAAGTCGTCTTCTTCTTCCTCAGCAGGGTTCAGTGATGCCAGACCCTCACGCACGATGACGTGACAGGTCGTACAGGCCGCGCTCATGTCGCAGGCATGCTCGATGTTAATTTTGTTGTCAAGCAAGGCTTCGCAAATCGATGTGCCAGCAGGCGCGGTGATCTCAGCGCCTTGCGGGCAATATTCGGCGTGAGGGAGAATTTTGATGATGGGCATATGGCGCTAAATTAGTCAGACAGATTCAATATTCTTGCCAGCCAGGGCTGCACGTATGCCGCGGTTCATACGCTCGGCAGCAAAGGCTTCTGTGCCTTTAGCCAGCGCTTTGGTGGCGGCTTCAATCGAAGGCGCGTCACCATTTTCGCGGGTCTCGATCAGTCCTACAATCAGGCTGTCGATTTGAGTGCGCTCATTGGAGTCAAGCAAATCAGCATCAGCGTCAAGCGCCGTTTTGACTGCTAACACCATGCGGTCTGCATCAAGCTTTGCTTCAGCCAAGGCACGCGCGCCCATGTCCAGTTGTGCGGTAGAAAAGCTGTCTTGCAGCATGCGGGCAATGTCATCGTCTGACAGGCCGTACGATGGCTTGACGTCAATCCGTGCCTCGACGCCACTGACCTGCTCTTTCGCGTCCACACCAAGCAGCCCATCGGCATCCACTGTAAAAGTAACCCGAATACGAGCCGCGCCCGCCACCATAGGCGGTATGCCGCGCAACTCAAATCTGGCCAGGCTGCGGCAGTCGGCCACCAGGTCACGCTCACCCTGCACCACATGCAGCGCCAGCGCGGTTTGGCCGTCCTGGTAGGTCGTGAAGTCTTGTGCCATGGCGGTGGGAATGGTCTGATTACGCGGCACGATGCGCTCGACCAGGCCGCCCATGGTTTCAATACCCAATGACAGCGGGATTACATCAAGCAGCAACAAATCATTGTCCGGGTTATTACCCGCTAGCTGGTTGGCAGAAATAGCTGCACCCAGCGCCACGACTTCATCGGGATTCAGGTTGGTCAGCGGCTCACGCCCAAAGAAGCTGGCAACCGACTTGCGCACCTGCGGCATACGGGTAGAACCACCCACCAGTACGACGCCGTCAATGTCAGCCTTTTCGAGCTTGGCATCGCGCATGGCTTTGCGCACAGCCGTCAGCGTGCGTTGTGTCAAGTGGGCGGTCGCGGTTTCAAAGTCTTCAGAGCGCATGTCAAAGTTGACAAGCGTCTTGGCCAATTGAACGCTGAATATGGCTACAGGATGGGCAGATAGCGCCTCTTTGCAAGCCCGTGCAGCACGCTGCAATGATGCTTTATCGCTGGCGTTTAAAGCGTCCGCAGCCAAACCAGCTTTGGCCAATACCCACTCAACCAGCGCACGGTCGTAGTCGTCGCCGCCCAATGCAGAGTCTCCCCCTGTTGCCAGCACTTCAAATACGCCGTCAGTCAAGCGAAGGATGGAAATATCAAAAGTCCCGCCGCCCAGGTCATAAATGGCAAATACGCCATGGCTCGCGTTGTCCAGGCCATAGGCAATGGCTGCCGCTGTAGGCTCGTTAATGAGGCGTAAAACATTCAAGCCCGCCAGCTGTGCAGCATCTTTGGTAGCCTGGCGCTGAGCATCGTCAAAGTAAGCCGGCACGGTAATCACTGCACCAAAAATGTCGTCGTCAAACGTGTCTTCGGCCCGAAAGCGAAGCGTTGCCAGAATCTCGGCGCTTATTTCAACCGGACTTTTTTCGCCCGCTACTGTTTGCAGCGTGACCATTCCCGGCTTGTCAATGATCTGATAAGGCAATTGCGCGCGGCTGCCGATGTCGTCAATACCCCGACCCATCAGGCGTTTGACGGACGAAATCGTGTTGGCGGGGTCATCAACCTGCGCAGCCAACGCGGCATAGCCGATCTGGCGTTTGTCGCCATACATATAGCGCACAACGCTGGGCAAAATAACCCTGCCCTCGTCATCGGGCAAGCATTCAGACACGCCACTCCTCACGCTCGCTACGAGTGAATGCGTGGTACCCAGGTCAATGCCAATCGCGATGCGCTTTTCGTGCGGGTTGGGCGTTTGGCCAGGTTCAGAAATTTGGAGAAGTGCCATATCGCTTGGAAATTAGTCGCTGGGTTTATTGTTGCAGCAGGTCGAGTCGAGCATCAACTTCAGTGGCAAAGCGCTCAACAAACATCAAGGCTCTCACATGCTCAACCGCCTGCTTAAAGTCATACTGAGCATCAATTGACTGCTCTATTTTTGATAGCTGCTTACGCCCGTATTCATTGGCTTGCAATGCTATTTCATGCATACTTTCAGATGTTTTAGCCTCATCCAGGGCCTCACGCCACTCGATTTGCTGCATCAGAAAGCTGGCCGGCATGGCGGTGTTGTTTTCGGCGTTGACATGTGCGCCATTCAATTCGCACAGATAACTGGCACGTTTGAGTGGGTCTTTAAGCCGCTGGTAAGCCTCATTGATACGCACTGACCACTGCATGGCGATACGCTGGGCAGCAGCGCCTTGTGCAGCGAATTTGTCAGGGTGCGCTTCTCGCTGCAGTTCTTTCCAACGGCTGTCAATGGCCATGCGGTCTTGGCTGAACTTTTGCGCTAAACCGAAAAGTTCAAAGTCATTGGCTTGAAGATTCACACACGAAAGCTTTCACCGCAACCGCAGCGATCGCGCTCGTTTGGGTTCAAAAACTTGAACCCTTCATTCAAACCTTCGCGCACAAAATCAAGTTGCGTTCCATCAATGTAGGCCATGCTTTTCGGGTCAACCAACACTTTCACGCCGTTGTCTTCAAACACCACGTCTTCAGGGGCGATTTCGTCAGCGTACTCGAGCTTGTAGGCCAGACCAGAACAGCCCGTGGTTTTGACACCCAGGCGAACGCCAACACCTTTGCCGCGCTTGGTCATGTAGCGTGTCACGTGGCGGGCAGCGGCGTCAGTCAGCGTTATGGGCATGTTGGATTCCGCAACAAATTAGGCTGCAACAGCTTGGGTTTGACCGTGCTTTTGCTTGTAATCGCTGACGGCAGCCTTGATGGCGTCTTCCGCCAAAATTGAACAATGGATCTTGACGGGCGGCAGTGCCAGCTCCTGAGCAATTTCGCTGTTTTTGATACTCGCCGCTTCGTCCAGCGTTTTGCCTTTGACCCACTCGGTAACCAGTGAGCTGGAGGCAATTGCCGAACCGCAGCCGTATGTTTTGAAGCGCGCGTCTTCAATCACGCCCGTTACCGGGTTAACCTTGATTTGCAGCTTCATGACGTCGCCGCAAGCCGGTGCGCCGACCATGCCGGTTCCAACGGTGTCATCGCCTTTTTCAAAGGAGCCAACGTTGCGGGGGTTTTCGTAGTGATCCACTACTTTTTCTGAATAAGCCATGGTTTTTTACCTCTTCGTTTGGTACAAAAATCTAGTGGGCTGCCCACTGGATAGTGGATAAGTCGATGCCTTCTTTGAACATATCCCACAAAGGTGACAGTTCACGCAATTTAGCTACGTTTTCTTTAATCGTGCCAACTGCATAGTCGATTTCTTCTTCGGTTGTCCAGCGACCCATTGTCATGCGCAAGCTGCTGTGCGCCAACTCGTCACTGCGGCCCAAAGCACGCAACACGTAGCTGGGCTCCAGCGATGCAGATGTACAAGCTGAGCCACTTGACACCGCCAAGCCTTTGATACCCATGATCAATGACTCACCTTCAACATAGTTGAAGCTCATGTTGAGGTTGTGCGGCACGCGCTTTTCGGCATGACCGTTTAAAAATACTTCTTCAACGTCTTTGAGCCCGGCCAACATGCGCTGCTGCAAGCCGCGGATGCGTTTATTTTCTTCGTGCATCTCCAGCTTGGCGATGCGGTAAGCCTCGCCCATACCTACGCACTGATGTGTGGGCAGCGTGCCTGAACGCATGCCGCGCTCATGGCCACCGCCGTGCATTTGCGCTTCCAGTCGAATACGCGGCTTGCGGCGGACATACAGCGCGCCAATCCCTTTTGGGCCGTAAGTTTTGTGGGATGTCAGGCTCATCAAATCAATTGGCAAGGCGGTCAAGTCAATGTCTACCCTGCCCGTAGCTTGCGCTGCGTCGGTATGAAAAATAATGCCTTTTTCACGGCATAAGTTTCCGATGGCAGCCACATCCTGAATCACACCGATTTCGTTATTCACAAACATCACGCTAACGAGAATCGTGTCTGGCCGAATCGCCGCTTTCAGCGCTTCGATATCCAGCAAGCCGTCAGCCTGTACATCAAGGTAAGACGCTTCAAAACCCTGTCGCTCCAGTTCGCGGAAAGTGTCAAGTACTGCCTTGTGCTCGGTCTTGACCGTGATGATGTGCTTGCCTTTGGTTTTATAAAATTGCGCCGCGCCTTTGATGGCCAGATTATTTGACTCGGTCGCGCCACTAGTCCAGACGATCTCTCGCGGATCGGCACCGATCAAATCGGCGACCTGCTCACGGGCTTTCTCAACCGCAGCTTCAGCCTCCCAGCCCCAGGCGTGGCTGCGCGATGCTGGGTTGCCGAAATGCTCGCGCAACCAGGGAATCATTGCGTCAACCACCCGTGGGTCGCACGGGTTGGTAGAACTGTAGTCCATGTAAATGGGGAAGTGTGGGGTTTCCATTTGGCTGATTTACTCAAGTGACATTTAGCGGGCTGGATGGCCAGGAGAACGAAAGCTCAGGATTTCGAAAACGCATTGCCCAAGGCAAACACAGAATTCGGTGCGTTGACACGCATAGGCTTCGGCATGGGCTGGGTAAAAATGGCTTTCTTCACCATGGGTGAATTCTCAACCACCAAACCCTTGGCCAGCTGCTCGTCCACCAGCTTTTGCAGGCTGACAGAGTCCAGAAACTCGACCATCCGACTGTTAAGTGATGCCCACAACTCATGCGTCATGCAGCGTGTACCTTCACCCAAACAATTTTCTTTACCGCTGCATTGTGTGGCATCAATCGGCTCATCAACTGAAACAATAATATCGGCAACAGTGATGTCCGCGGCATTACGGCCCAGCGTGTAACCGCCGCCTGGGCCACGGGTCGATTCAACCAGCTCATGACGGCGCAGTTTGCCGAACAGTTGTTCAAGATAAGACAGGGAGATTTGTTGGCGCTGGCTGATAGCCGCCAGCGTTACGGGGCCCGTGTTTTGACGCAGGCCCAAATCAATCATTGCAGTGACCGCGAAACGGCCTTTGGTTGTGAGACGCATTGCAAGCTCCTTAATGCTCGGCTCAGCCTTCAAAATGCCCAGGCCCCTGCCTCCAGGCTCGTCTCCACCCCACTTTCCGGCACCTTGCCGGCCCTCGTCAACGCTTCAAGGCATTGACTTCGTTTGAATTTATTGGTTTGGTTGACTGATTCAGTCGACTATACCATAAAACCCGCAGCTTCGCTCGGGTACCTAGA
>JAYURC010000161.1:0-14766 GCA_043756405.1 Polaromonas sp. | reverse complement strand
TCGAAGAAACGTTTTACGCCAAACCAGTGCTGGCTCCACTTGCCGTTCCAGTTGGGCGAGCCGTTGATCACCCAGGCTTGGTGCTCGGGGGTGAGCTTGTACCAGGGTGTGTCGCGCGGTACGCCTGCAGCCTCAGCGTGGCGCATTAAATCGTCTTGCGCTTCTTTCCATGCCGGGGTTTGCATGACCTTGATTACCCCGGCACGCAGGGTTAACTTATCGTTTGGAATCACCAGGCCGTAGTCCACGCCAATCACGCGACCAAAGCCCTTGCATTTGTCGCATGCGCCCATAGCAGAATTGAACGAAAAAAGTGAGGGCGTTGGCTCCAGATAGCGGGTGTCGCTGTCGGGGCAGTGCAGGCCGGTGGAGAAGCGCCACATCTGTTCACTCTGACCTTCTGATTGCACATACACATTCAGCCGACCGCCACCCCGCTTGATCGCCACTTCAATCGCTTCAACAGCCCGTGCTTTTTCAATCGTCTGGATACGAAACCGGTCAGCCACCACGTCTAGCAGTTTGTGCGGCCCTGCTGGCGTGGCGATTTCACGTTGGGCGTGTACACGCGTAAAGCCACTGGCTGATAACCATTGTTCAAGCTGCTCTGCACTGGTGTTGCCGGGTAACTCAACCGGGAAAGTCATCACCACTCTGCCATCTGTCTCAGCCGTACGGGCCATCAATTCTGCATAAATCGACTCAGCGGTGTCGTGCCGAACGGCTTGTGCAGTTTGCTTGTCAAAAAGTTGTGCCGAGCGGGCGTAAAGCAGCTTCAAGTGGTCATTCAGCTCCGTCATGGTGCCGACGGTCGAGCGCGAGTTACGAACTGGGTTGGTCTGGTCAATGGCAATGGCAGGCGGCACGCCTTCGACTTTGTCAACCGCCGGTTTGTCCATGCGATCCAGAAACTGCCGGGCATAAGCGGAGAAAGTTTCTACATAGCGGCGTTGACCTTCGGCAAACAGCGTGTCAAACACCAGTGACGACTTACCCGAACCGCTGGGGCCCGTTACCACCGTTAACTCATTGGTGCGGATGTCCAGGTCAATATTTTTGAGGTTGTGCTGACGCGCACCGCGTATACGGATGGTTCCCTGAGACATGTAGTGACTGCTTTCCTGAAGAGGTCAAGTATTCTAGGAGCCTGGGCGGCAGAAGGCGTCGAAGCGAAAATTGGCCCCAGCGAGGATAGTTTTTGATAATTTCGCAGACGAATATCGAGATATTTAGCAAGAAATCGGCGAAAAACAGACCGCTGCGGTCAATTTGCAGCCGACGCTCCTTATGCCGCCCAGGCTCCTAGGCAGTTGAACAGAACGACAGGGTCACGGGGTTATCGGTCAGCGCCGCTGTCAAACAAGCTAAAAATTAAGGGCGTCGTCCAGCGCTTGATACTTTTCTGCGCCGACAGCTTCCTTGATTCTGGGCGCCAATTCCTTGAGTTTGTCCAGGTCACCAGCAGCCTCCACCGCCAGGTTGAGCCGGAATCCGCGCAAAACTAACGCAGCCGTCAAACGGGTGGCAATTGGGTAGGCCATCGAGTAATGAGCCTGAGCACTTAATGTAGGCATGCCGTTGGCCTTCGTTGACGACACAGCAGCAGCAGGAGACACAGATGGAGCTGATGTCTCAGGCGATAACACTTGAACAGCTGTTGCGCCAATATTTGCCAGAAATCCGAGTAACACCAGGTGGTCGAAGTCGCCCTGCACCACACCAACACCGGCGGTCATTTGCAGCACCTCAGAAGAATCACGCTTGCCATCAAACATGATGAGCGCCGAGCGTTGGCGCGGTGTTAATCCGGCAGATCGGTCTTTCACAGTGGCAAGGCCGAGTGCAGTCTTAACGTAAATCATTGATTAGCTCTCCAGAAGTGTTGTTGCAGCATCTGTTGCAACCATTAAATTTTTACAGCTTAACAATTGCTTGACTCTCACCGCAACAAATTTAACCGATTTTCTAGACTCTTCTGTCAGCGTTTACCGCGCTGCTTGTTGGCACCAAACTCCCATGCTTTTCGCCACCCAGATCAATGTCCCCGCCACGGCTTAGCATGTATAACGCCAAAGCCGCAAAAATAATAAATCCCACAACGATTTTCCACATGTCTGACTCCTGGTAAATAAATTAAAAAGGCCCCAGCCAAGTGACAGGAGCCTCTTCGTAAATCCCTGGACTTGTGTTTGGCAAGTCCAATCAATCAATCTGATTGATTGATTGACTTAGTCGTTGGCGTAAATGTCAACGTCTTTGGTTTCTTTAACCAGCAACATCCCGATCACCAACGTTGCCGTTGCAACAACCACTGGGTACCACAGACCGTAGTAAATATCACCAGTAGCAGCCACCATGGCAAACGCAGTGGTTGGCATCAGTCCACCAAACCAGCCATTGCCGATGTGGTACGGCAAGCTCATTGAGGTGTAGCGAATCCGCGTGGGGAACATTTCTACAAGGATGGCTGCAATCGGGCCGTAGACCATGGTTACCAAGATAACTAGGTAAACCAAAACAACGCCGATCATCAACTTGTTCATTGATTTATCGTCAGCTTTGACAGTCAAGCCGTTGGTCTTTGCAGCGTCCAGAACCGACTTCTTAAAATCAGCAATGCCTTTGGCGCTTTCAGGAGAAAAAGCGTTCTTCTTGTCGTTCAAGGTTGGGTTCAATGAGGCAATAGTGGTCGTGCCGATTTGCACCGTAGCAATTGATCCTGCTGGGCCAGCAACGTTCTTGTAAGGAATGAAATCCTGAGCCAAAACACGTTTAGCACGGTCGCAAGAGCTGGTGAAGTCAATATCGCGAGCGATTGGACTGCCCTGGAAAGAGCAGGTTGCCGGGTCGGCAGTCACCGTAACAGCTACCGTATCGTGAGCCTTCTTCAACGCTGGATTGGCGTACTGAAGCAGCATTGGAAAGACAGTAAAGTAGGACAGAGCACCCAACAAGCAACCCGCCATAATGATGGGCTTGCGGCCAATCTTGTCGGACAACATACCGAAAAAGATGAAGAAAGGCGTGCCAATCACCAAGGCAGCAGCAATCAGCAAGTTTGCCGTGATGCCGTCAACTTTGGCAATCGTTGTCAAGAAGAACAGCGCATAAAACTGGCCGGTGTACCAAACCACCGCTTGACCAGCAACCAGGCCGAACAACGCAATCAACACAATTTTCAGGTTACGCCATTGACCGAACGATTCTGACAACGGTGCTTTCGACGTTTTGCCTTCAGACTTCATTTTCTGGAAAGCTGGCGACTCGTTCATTGAGAGGCGAATGTACACAGACACAGCCAACAACAAAATGGACACCAGGAATGGAATGCGCCAGCCCCAGTCAGCAAACGCGGCTTCGCCAACAGCTTGGCGCACACCCAAAATAATCATCAAAGACAAGAACAAACCCAAAGTGGCTGTGGTTTGAATCCATGATGTATAAAAGCCGCGCTGACCCTGGGGCGCATGCTCAGCAACGTAAGTTGCAGCACCGCCGTATTCACCGCCAAGTGCCAAACCTTGCAACATGCGCAATGCGACCAAAATGATGGGTGCAGCGATGCCAATGGTTGCATAGTTGGGCAGCAAGCCAACGACAAATGTTGCCGCACCCATAAGCACGATGGTGACCAGGAAAGTGTATTTACGGCCAATCATGTCGCCTAAACGGCCAAACACCAGTGCGCCAAAAGGGCGAACCAGAAAACCAGCAGCAAATGCGAGCAGTGCAAAAAGGTAAGCCGCAGATGGGTCAAGGCCCGAGAAAAACTGCTTGGCAATAATTGCCGCGAGTGAGCCGTATAGATAAAAGTCATACCACTCAAACACCGTGCCGAGCGAAGAAGCGAAGATCACTTTCTTCTCTTCGCCGGTCATTGGTCGATTTTCGACTGCAGTTGCCATGTTGTTGTCTCCAAAAATAAAGGGGCTTTCAATTTGAAAGTTAATCTATTATTTTGGAACTGTCTGACCCTGCTCTGACGTGAAAATAACAGGGGCTTGCACCAAACTTATTCAGGGCTGACAAGTATCGGGAAAACCCGATAAAAAAATTTCAGCATGCGAACTCGCCTAGGGAAAACGCGTACTGTTCATGCTGCGTTTCGCTGGATGCCGGGCGCGACGTGTTTGATGGCATTCCACTCGTCCCCTTCAAACCATGGCGCGCCAAGCAGGTAGTCACGCAGCATCGGCAGCGCGTCCAGACCCCAAAAAACCTTGTCACCCACAGTGAATGCAGGCACACCAAAAACGCCTTGCGCTAGGGCCGTGTCTGTATTGTTTTTCAGGCAAGTTTTAACGTGATCCGACTGCAGACCATGCGCGGGCACTAGGTGCTCTGTGAGTATCGCCAGCCGCTCAATGTTGGCCGCTTCAAGTCCGCCTTGCCACACATGGCGAAAAATGGTTTCGCACACATAACGGTTTACCTCGCCCGTCGTGCGCACATTGCAGGCGATAGCCAACCTGAGGAGCAACAACGGGTTAAAAGGATGGCTGGCAGGCATATGCAGGGGCACCCCCAGCTTGTGCGCTAGCCACATCACTTGCCGATAAGTCCAGTCACGTTTGGGCGCAATCTCTGCTGGGCCTAACTGCCCATGGTGTTTGAGCATGCCAGCAAACAAAACAGGCCTGTAGTCAACGCTGTAGCTGATGCCTTTGAGCGCTTCGGGCAACCGTTCAAAGGCCAGATAGGCGTAGGGCGATATGAAGTCGAGGTGAAAAGTGATGTGCTTCATGGTCATTTTCTGTGTCCCAGCAGGTTCGACCCACTAAGCCTGCAAGCTGGCCATGCGCCCTTCAATGCGCGCCCAGGTCGCTCGCTTGGCGTCGTCACCCGCGCTGCCCCAGGCTGCAATTTCATCACGTGTTCTAAAGCAGCCTTCACACAGGCCGGTCACTGCATGCATGCGGCAAACCGAGATACATGGGGACATTATTTCGGCTGTAGCCAGCATTTTCCGGGCGCGATCAGCTACTAAAGTAATAGCGTTTTGTTGTAGCGCGTATTCTTCTACCGGGTTAACAGCAACATCAACCACGGGCGCACCAGTCATCCACTCAAGCTCTGATGGCGCCGACTGAAACATCGCGTTCGGGTGCCCGGCGGCAGCCCAAACCTGGTCAAACCGAAACAATGATTGATCAATTAACAAAACCAGCGCGCTGGCATGCGCCAGTGGCGACACACCGCCAATTGAAAAACCGGTTTTGGTTTTAACAAACTCGGCGTCAGCCCGGCCAAGACGCTTGCCGTCGGGGCATACCAGCGCTTCGAGTTTTTTTTCATCGACCCGCTGGTCACCTGATATGACCACCAATATGGCGGCGTCGTCTGAACGGCGGCGAAAAACAATGCTCTTGGCAATTTGCCCGACGCCAATCCCCAGCGCATTGGCGGCTTGCTGTGCTGTACGTGCCGCATCGTTCAGCATGACGGGTGCATGCGGGTGATCTTTGACTTGCAACCACGCTGCAACCCTTTGAACGCCTTCCGGCAGTGAAATGAGTTCCGAAGCACCCATCACATCATCCTTTTGTTCAGCAAGGCAGTCGCTGCACGCGAATTCGGTTTGCGACCTAAAAATTCACTGATGAACTGACCCGCATCCACCAGCTTTTCCAGGTCAATGCCCGTGTCAATGCCCATACCGTGCAGCATGTACACCACGTCTTCTGTGGCGACATTGCCGGTAGCGCCTTTGGCATAAGGGCAACCGCCCAGGCCAGCAACCGATGTGTCGAATTGCCACACACCCATTTGCAGGCTGGCCAGTGTGTTGCCCAAGGCTTGCCCGTAGGTGTCATGAAAGTGTCCCGACACATCCGCCAGTGCGTAGTGCTTGAGCGCCGCCTCTAAAGCGCGTTGAGCTTTTATCGGTGTGCCTACGCCTATGGTGTCGGCCACGCCCATGTGCTGCACACCGATGCTTTTCATCAGCCGCGCCACAAGTTCGACACGTTCAGGTGCAACATCGCCTTCATACGGGCAACCCATCGCGCAAGAAATAGCGCCCCGTGTGTAAATGCCAGCGGCTTTGGCAGCTGCAACCACCGGCGCAAAACGCTCAATGCTTTCAGCAATAGAGCAATTGATGTTGCGCTGGCTAAATGCTTCGCTGGCGGCTGCAAACACCACGATCTCGTCCGGCTTTGCAGCCAAAGCCGCCTCAAAACCTTTCATGTTGGGCGTTAGCACCGAGTAACGCACATCAGCAATCCGCTGCATCCCGGCCATCACAGCATGTGCATCGGCCATTTGCGGCACCCATTTGGGTGATACAAAACTGGTGACTTCGATTTCTTTAAGCCCTGCGGCTTGCAAGCGGTGTACCAGTTCAATCTTGATGGCGGCGGGCACCATGCTTTTTTCATTCTGCAAACCGTCGCGTGGGCCTACATCAACGAGTTTGACTTTGTTGGGGTAGTTCATGTTGTCAGTATCCTTTTTTCATGTCGACCACGCCAGCGATGCTGGCTATAGCCGCGCCAGCATGCAGCGCCTGAATTTTCCCGGCTATTTGAGCAATGCTCTCGGCGCGCAAGGTACGGGCAGATGTGTGCGGCGTAACGGCAATTTTTGGATGCATCCAAAACGGGTGTTCAGTTGGCAACGGCTCTTGCCGGAAAACATCGAGCGCGGCACCTGCCAAGTGAGCACTGTCAATCAAAGCTATCAAATCGTCGTCGACAACATGACCGCCGCGGGCCACATTGATGACATAACCGCCCGGCAGCAAGCGTGACAGGTTTTTGTGGTTCAAAATGTTTTCAGTCTCAGGCGTCAGGGGCAGCAGGCAGACCAGAATGCGTGTGGCAGCCAAAAAATGACTGAATCCGGCATCGCCCGAAAAGCACTGCACACCGCCGATGCTTTTGGCAGATCGGCTCCAACCCTGCACGGGAAAGTCAAACTGGGTCAAGGCACGGGCCACGCGCTCGCCAAGCACACCCAACCCCATCACACCCACCGGAAAATCTGAACGGGCGCGCGGCTTGCGGTAAGACCACTTCCCGCAAGCTACGTCGGCTTCGTAGGAATCAAATTCCCTGAAATGCCGAATGACCGCGTGGCAAACAAATTCAGCCATTTGCACCGACATGCCGGCATCGTCCAGGCGCACAACAGGCACGCCGTCAGGCAAGCGCAACTTCATCAATGCATCAACACCTGCACCGATATTGAACACACCTCGCAGCGCAGTTTGCTCGTCAAAAAAAGTCTGCGGGGGTGCCCACACCACCGCGTAGTGGGCTGGGCTGGCACCCGGTGTCCAAAGCTCGACCTCAACGCCTGGCAATTTGGCGCGCAAACCTTGTAGCCATGGTTCGGCGTTCGTATCTGTACAGCAAAAGGTAACGCGCATCGGCTTAGATTCCCAACCTCAATAATTCCGCGCCTTCAACCACCTGGTCGCCGGGCGCATAGAGCAGCTCCTCAACCACGCCGTCTACCGGGGCAGCAATGGTGTGCTCCATTTTCATGGCTTCCATCACGGCCAGCGCCTGGCCCTTGCTGACTTTGTCGCCCGCCTTGACAGCAAACGACACGACCTTGCCGGGCATGGGTGCCGTTAAGCGCCCTGCTTCAGCCTGCGCCACACCTGCATGCGCGAGCAAATCAATTGCTATTATTTTGGTAGCTGCTTGCGCTGAAAATATATGCGCTACAGCATCATTTATGTACATGTTTGCGGTTATTTTCTGGTCTGCAAATGAAACAGCAACTGCGCCAGAGTCAGTTGCTGCAAATTGCAGCAGGCCAGAAGTGCCGCCTGCTGCCAGGTGCAAAGCGCCATCATGCAGATAGGTTAATTCGGCCTTCTCAAGTGCGCCATGAAATTCAAATTCAAAACGCCGCAGCATGACGCCGTAAGCCTGCCAGCCATCACGGCGGCTGAAAGGGTCGGTAGTTTCCATTGCTTTTTCTTGCATCAAGGTGTGCACAACTGTGCAAGCCACTGCCAGCGGCAAACCAATGCGCTCCTGGTTAAACAATACGGCTTCTTCACGCGGAATCAACGCGGTGTCCAGATTGGCTTTGACAAACGATTCAGTTTGCAGCACGTGTCGCAAAAACTGCACGTTGGTTTGCAAGCCAACAATGTGGGTTTGCGCGAGGGCTGCGTCGAGCCGGGCCAGCGCCTCCTGCCGGGTTTTGCCATGCACGATCAGCTTGGCCACCATCGAGTCATAAAACGGTGAGATCGCATCGCCCTGCCGAACGCCATCGTCGATGCGCACCGCGCTGCGCTCGAATGATGTCGCGTCTGGTTTGGCATAAACGTGCAGCGTGCCCGTGGCAGGCAAAAAGTTGTTGTCAGGGCTTTCAGCACAGATACGAGCTTCAATCGCGTGACCGTTGATTTGTAATTCGTTTTGCGCCAGCGGCAGCTTTTGCCCGCTAGCCACCTGCAGCTGCCATTCGACCAGGTCAAGCCCTGTGATGGCTTCGGTCACCGGGTGCTCTACCTGCAGCCGCGTGTTCATCTCCATAAAGTAAAACTTCATGCCGCCGTCTGGGAGTTGTTCAACAATGAACTCCACAGTGCCTGCACCAACGTAGTCAACAGCCCTCGCTGCAGCCACAGCCGCCTCGCCCATCTGCTGGCGCATGGCGTCGCTCAGGCCGGGTGCTGGCGCTTCTTCCAGCACCTTCTGGTGGCGGCGTTGGACCGAGCAATCACGCTCAAACAGGTACACGTAATTGCCATGCGTGTCGCCAAACACCTGAATCTCAATATGCCGTGGCCGCTGCGCGTACCTCTCGACCAGAACGTCGTCATTGCCAAAGCTGTTGATGGCTTCGCGTTTGCAAGACGCCAGTGCCGCGTCAAAGTCCTCAGACTTGTCGACTGCCCGCATGCCCTTGCCGCCGCCGCCTGCGCTGGCTTTGATGAGCACCGGGTAACCGATACGGTCTGCTTCACGCTTCAGCAAATCAGGCGACTGATCCGCACCGTGGTACCCAGGCACCAGCGGAACGCCGGCTTTTTCCATCAGTTGTTTGGACTCGGCCTTCAAGCCCATGGCCTTGATGGCTGATGGCGGTGGGCCAATAAAGACCAGACCGTTGTCTGCGCAGGCTTGCGCAAAAGCTTCGTTTTCGCTTAAAAAACCGTAGCCGGGGTGAATGGCTTCAGCGCCTGTGGCCTTGGCTGCTTCAATGATGGCTTCCCAGCGCAGGTAACTGTCCTTGGGTGCGCTTGAATCGTTTACGCCAATGTAAACAGCTTCATCACAAGCGCTGACGTGCTTGGCGTCTGCATCTGCATCTGAATACACCGCGACGGTTTTAATGGCCATGCGCTTGGCGGTTGCCGCTACGCGGCAGGCTATCTCCCCGCGATTGGCAATAAGTATTTTTTTAAACATGTTCATTCTTTGAAACCGGTGACTTCAACTTGAATGCAGGCGCAACCCCGGGGTCAGGCCTGCCGCTAAATATGCGCGCGACACGGCTGAACAGTTGCTTTAAAAACCGCCAGCAAACGTAAATCAGAAACACACTAAATGCTAGTACCAACAGCAAAACAGGGATAAAAATAAACGGGTAGGTCACCGCCGTCCACAGCCCAACGGGAACCAGCGTGTCTTCAACCAGCGACGCGCCCACGTTGGTAAACGGTTCCGGCGAGGTATTAATCGCTGCCCGGCTGGTTGCCTTGGCTGTAAAGCTGGTAGCTGCCAACGAACCGCCCAGCAATGCTGCAACCAAAGCCATTGCGCCGCTGTCACCACTGAAAACACTGGCCGCCAGCGCAGCACCTGCAGGGATGCGAATGACGCTGTGCACCACGTCCCACAATGAATCAAGCCCCGGGATTTTGTCAGCAAAAAATTCGATGAACACCATAAAACCGCTGGCACCCAGCACCACCGGGTTGGCCAGTAAATGCAGGCCTTGTGGCAGATTGACCCAGCCCATAAAACCTGCCAGACCTGTCAGCAAAACCACCAAATACAAACGAATGCCGCTGGCCCAGCCCAATGCGCCGGCCAGGGCTACCAATTGAGCAGTGTCGAGACTTGCCATGATTGAGATCCCGTCAAGTAGTGGATGGCGGCAGCCAGTTTGGCTTCTTTTTTTGCAAAAACGACTGTAGCCCTTCACGGCCTTCTGCGCTGACGCGTACATCAGCAATGCTGGCGACAGTCAGCTCAATCAGCGCCGGTGTGACGGCTTTGCCAGCAACATCTTGCACCAGCTTTTTGCAGAGCTTGACCGCTACGGGACCCGCATTGCAAAGCGCTGCAGACAACCCGACAACTTTGGCATTCAGCCCATCCGCTGCAACAACTTCATGCACAAAACCAATGCGCAACGCTTCAGCCGCAGTAAATTTTTCAGCAGTTAAAAAATACCGGTGCGCAGCCCGCGCGCCCATTGCGCGAATCACATAGGGGCTGATGGTCGATGGCAGCAAACCCAGCTTGACTTCGCTCAAACAAAAGTTGGCGGTATCTACGCTGACTGCCATGTCGCAAGCAGCCACCAGGCCCATACCGCCCGCATACACATCGCCCTGAATGCACGCAATGGTTGGCTTGGGGCATTCATAAATCGTTCGCATCATGGCTGCAAGCTGCGCAGCATCAGCCAGGTTTTGCTCACGCGTGTAGCCGGCCATGCTACGCATCCAGCTCAGGTCTGCGCCTGCACAAAATGCGGAGCCGTTGGCGGCTAGAACTATGCAGCGGATGTCACTCTGCTCGCCCAGGTTATTGAAGGTGCGAGTGATCTCTGCAATCAGCTCGGCATTGAAGGCGTTGCGGACTTCCGGCCGGTTCAAAGTTACTGTAGCTACCTGGTCGGCAATGTGGAGTTGGAGCTGGTTCATGTGCAGGCCTGATTCACGGCTTTTTTTCAGGGATAAACGCCTGCAGTCCGTGCTGCTGCATAGGCGCAAAATCGCGGTCGTTATAAATGAGGGAGCAGCCAGACTCAATGCACCAGCTGCCTACCAGCAGGTCAATCGGGCTGCGTACGGCGATGCCTGTTTTGCGGAGTTGTCGATACAAAGTAGCGGCTGATCTGGCTATGGCATCGCCGCCTGCAATGTGCACTGGCAGGTCTGACAAGGCGTCATTGGTCAGCCGCCATTCGTGCTCAAGGCGGCAGCCGCGCAGCACTTCCATCAGAACCACGTCAAGCAGCACCACATCGCGGCTCGAGTCCTCCAGCACCTGGTCTAGTAGTAGTGCTTTGGGTGTCATTCTGCCGCCCAGATAGTCGATCCACACACTGCTGTCTGCGGTGATCACGCGGGCGCTTTGGCAGAGCCTGCGGGCCAATCAGCGCGGGGCTCTTGCACGCTGTGCTCGGGCTGCGTCCAGTCGCCGTCGAGCGACCAGTGGATTTTGCCGCGCAGTGCGCGTATATTTTGATAAACATTGCGCCTGGCCAGCAAGCGCAGGCCTTCTTCTACCGCATCTTTTTTGGTTTTGAAATTGCCAGCCAACATGGCGGCTTGCATGAGTTGGTCGTCAATGACGATATTGGTGCGCATGACAGCTCCGATAATTGTGTGTATTGAATCGAAAAATTATACACATTACATGCGAAAAAGGCCAAACTTTGTTTCCGGTATCAGCCGATTTTGCGAAGCCGACAAGCCCAGCGCCAGCACCCGGCGGGTGTCAGCCGGGTCAATGATGCCGTCGTCCCACAGTCTGGCACTTGCAAAGTACGGGTGTGACTGGTGCATAAACTGGTCAATGATGGGCTGCTTGAAGGCAGCTTCTTCATCTTTACTCCACTGCCCACCGCGTGCTTCAATGCCTTCGCGCTTGACGGTGGCCAGCACACCAGCGGCTTGCTCGCCGCCCATCACGCTGATACGGGCGTTAGGCCACATCCATAAAAAGCGCGGTGAAAACGCCCGACCGCACATCCCGTAGTTGCCCGCGCCGTAGCTGCCGCCAATGATGATGGTGAACTTGGGTACCGCAGCGGTTGCCACGGCTGTCACCATCTTGGCGCCGTTGCGGGCGATGCCTTCGTTTTCATACTTGCGGCCGACCATAAAGCCGGTGATGTTTTGTAAAAACACCAGCGGGATTTTGCGCTGGCAGCACAGCTCAATGAAGTGCGTGGCTTTTAGCGCTGATTCACTGAACAAAATACCGTTGTTGGCAATGATGCCGACCGGCATGCCTTCAATCGCCGCAAAGCCGCACACCAGCGTGGTGCCGTAGCGCGCCTTGAACTCGTCAAAGTCGCTGCCGTCAACAATGCGGGCGATGATTTCGCGTACGTCGAAGGGTTTGCGGGTGTCGGTGGGTATCACACCGTACAACTCATTTGCTATGTATTTAGGAGCTGCTGGCGCCCGTCTTGCTTGGTATAATGGCTGATTTGATTCAGAAATTGACGCTTTAGTCCGGTTCAAATTCTTCACGGCAGTGCGCGCAAGCTGCAAAGCATGCATGTCGTTTTGCGCCAGGTGGTCGGCCACGCCAGACAACCGCGTATGCACGTCACCGCCACCCAAATCTTCAGCCGTTACAACCTCGCCCGTAGCCGCTTTGACCAGCGGCGGCCCGCCCAAAAAGATGGTGCCCTGGTTAGCGACGATGATGCTTTCATCGCTCATGGCGGGCATGTACGCGCCGCCTGCGGTGCAACTGCCCATGACCACGGCAATTTGCGCAATGCCCTCAGCGCTCATTTGCGCCTGGTTGTAAAAGATACGGCCAAAGTGGTCACGGTCAGGAAACACGTCGTCCTGGTTTGGTAAGTTGGCCCCGCCCGAATCCACTAGGTAGATGCACGGCAAGTTGTTTTGCTGCGCAATTTCCTGCGCGCGCACATGCTTTTTAACCGTCATCGGGTAGTAGGTACCGCCCTTGACGGTTGCGTCATTGCACACAATCATGCAGTCAACCCCGCTCACGCGGCCAATGCCGGTGATCAGCCCCGCACAAGGCGCCGCGCCGTCGTACATGGCGTGCGCTGCCAGGGGTGAAAGCTCCAAAAACGGCGTACCCGGGTCTAACAACATTTGCACCCGCTCACGCGGCGGCAACTTGCCGCGCGCCACATGCTTGGCCCGAGCCGCCTCACCCCCACCGGCAGCCGACTTGGCCACCTCGCCGCGCAAGTGGTCTACCAGCGTTTGCATGGCCGCCACATTGGCCTGGAAGTCGGCAGTGCGGGCGTTAAGTTTTGTCTCCAGAACTGGCATGCAAACCTTTCTTATAGAGAAGCAATTCGGCTGATATGGCTTCAATCACTTGGTTGACGTTTACGTAAACGTCAATTCTAGGTGCTTTTTACGCTGACTTTTTAATTTTGCTCCCAAGCCTTGCTGACGAAAATCCATATGCAAGCTGATCAAACCTCATCCATAAACCGTACCTTCACACTCTTGCCCTTCACGCCGCCATTGCTCAACTTTTGCTGGGCCAAGCTTGCCCTGCTTCTCTCGATGGCTACGTAAGTCGAAAACTCGTTGACATTGATCTTGCCGACCTGTTCGCGCGTGAACGCCGCCACACCGCCATCTGCTCCGGTCAGCGCGCCCAGCACATCGCCCGCGCGAATTTTTTCTTTGCGGCCACCGACGATTTGTAGCGTGACCATGGGCGGCAGCAGCGGGTCGTTGCTGGCTGGGGTCAGCTCGGTCAGCTTGTGCCAGACGCTTTCGAGCTTTTGCATGACTTCAATTTTCCCGACGTAACCCATCTCGTCCATGCTGGCCAGGCTGATGGCCACGCCTTCTTCATCTGCCCGGCCAGTACGGCCAATGCGGTGGATGTGTACCTCTGCATCAGGCGTTACGTCCACATTAATCACCATTGCCAGTTGCGCAATATCCAGCCCGCGCGCAGCCACATCAGTCGCGACGAGTACTGAACACGAACGATTGGCAAACTGCACCAGCACCTGATCACGCTCGCGTTGCTCCAGCTCACCAAACAAGGCCAGCGCGCTAAAGCCCTGGTCTTTTAAATAAGCCACCAGCGCCCTGCACTGCGACTTGGTATTGCAAAACGCCAGCGTGCTGGCAGGCCTGAAGTGCCGCAGTACCTGGGCAACTGCGCCCAGGCGCGCTTCGTCATGGTCGCTGTCGGGCACCTGATACCAGCGCTGGGTGATCTTTGTTTTTTCATGCTGCGCCTGCACGGTAATGGTTTGCGGCGCCTTCATGAACTGCGCACTCAGCTTGGCAATACCTTCCGGGTACGTGGCTGAAAACAGTAGCGTCTGGCGCTCTTTGGGGCACTGCTTGGCAACGGTCACGATGTCTTCAAAAAAGCCCATGTCGAGCATTCGGTCGGCTTCATCGAGCACCAGCGTATTCATCGCCTCAAGGTTCAGGTGTCCGCGACCCAGATGGTCCATGATGCGGCCTGGCGTTCCGACAACGATATGCGCTCCGTTCTCCAAAGTAGCGGTCTGGTTGCGCAGCGGCACGCCGCCGCACAGCACGACCACTTTGACGTTTTCTTCAGCCCGCGCCAAACGGCGTATTTCAGTCGCGACCTGGTCGGCCAGCTCACGTGTGGGGCACAGCACCATGCTTTGGACGGCAAAGCGCCGGGCATTTAAATTGGCGAGCAAGGCAATGCCAAAAGCAGCAGTTTTACCGCTGCCGGTTTTGGCTTGGGCAATCAGGTCTTTGCCGAGCAACGCCACCGGCAACGAAGCCGCCTGAATTGGCGTCATGCTGGTGTAACCCAGCTGGGTGAGGTTGGCCAGCACGTGGGCGGGCAGGGATAAAGCGGCGAAGTCTGTAGATGTAGTCATCCCCAATTA
>JAYURC010000160.1:0-2478 GCA_043756405.1 Polaromonas sp. | reverse complement strand
AAACTCAACAGCATTCCTGGTGTCAATGGCGTAAGTTCTGCTTGCAAACCGTCCAGCGTGCCTTTGGGTGCGACATCCGCCAGCGTGCATGATGGCGTGGACCAAGCCGTGGTGCCGTTCCTCACCAGCTTTCCCTACCTCAACACGCCGAATGCAGGTTCCCGGTAGTTCATAACCTAAGGAGAAGTCACCATGAAAACTTTTCTTCCAGGCGCCACGCTTGTTGCGTTGAGCGCCGCTAGCGTTCTGCTGATCGCCTGCGGCGATAGCGGTTCTTTGCAATCGTCCAACAAGGCGCAGTTGTCGGATAGTGCAACTGCTGCCAGTGCTACTGAGATCCCCGTATCTGCAACGACCAGCGCTGCAGGCGCGTTCAGCTTTGTCAACATGGCGGCGAGTAGCCAAAATGACAGGGCTGAACCGCTGGCAGGCGGAGCAGCAGTTTTAGCCACCAGTGAGACGGATGAGCCTGTGCCCAGCGTATAGCATGAGCTAAATCGCCAACTGGGGGTCGATGCGGCGCATCCGTGTCGCCCCCCATTTCTTAGATTGGGGTTAAATAATGTGCCATCTCAGCAAATTACCACTGTTACTTTTGCTAGGTGTTGTGGCGATGGCCCACGCCGCTGGCCGTGACTTGACCCCCACCACTGACAACCAGGTGATAGAGACGCTGCCTGCGCGCGTACGCAGCACGACCATGACCAGTTCGCCTGAAACAGCGGCTGTCGCGGCCCGACAGGCCATCATGTTGGCAAGGCAAACGGCTGACACACGCTATTTAGGCCGGGCGCAGGCAACGCTGGCGCCGTGGTGGGATAAAAAAGATGCACCGGTGGAGCTTGCCGTGCTGCAAGCCACAGTGTTGCAAAGTCGCCATGAATTTGACGCTGCTGGCGTGGTGTTGCGTCACGTGCTAAAACGCGAGCCAGGCCACGCGCAAGGCTGGCTGACTCTGGCGACGCTGGAGCGCTTGTCCGGAAACTATCCCGCTGCCTTGCTTGCCTGTGACCAGGTGGCACGCGCGGGTGCCGACCTGTATGCGCAAGCCTGCAAGTTTGAAACAGCGTCGCTGCAAGGCGGCCAAGACCAGGCTAGTCGCGGACTGCAAAACCTGCATCGGCAAACAACTGACGTATCAACACAGGCCTGGCTGCTGTCCTTGCAGGCTGAAAACGATGAGCGGGCGGGGCGCGACCGGCTGGCATTGACTGGCTACCAGGCTAGCCTGGCACTTGCGCAGGACGGTTATACGGCATTGGCTGCCGCAGATTTGTTGTTGCGTACCCAGCGACCGCGAGAAGCAAAGGTACTGCTGACAGGGCAACCCAACAGCGATGCCGTGTTGATACGGCGTGCGCAAGCTGCCAAGATGTTGCAAGACCCCGCTTGGCAAGCGATGGCAAAAGAGGTGCGAGAACGATTTGCCGCACTGGCGCTCAGAGGCGATACACCTGCCACCCATGCCCGCGAGCAGGCCTTGGCGTACTTGTGGCTGGATGCCGACGGTACGCGGGCTTTGCAAGCAGCCAAGCTGAATTTGACGCTCCAAAAAGAACCCTTTGACTGGTGGCTGGCCATGGCCAGCGCCGATCTTGCTGGTCAAAACGCCGAGCTGCAAGACCTGCGTACGCAAGTGGCCGCCATTGGGTTAAGCGATGCGCGGCTGTTGACTTTTCAAAATAAATGAGTTCTATGAAATGCCATCACAACCATTTTTGGCGAGCACTCGTGCTGGTGCTTGGTTTATCTCTTGGTGCGAGCGCTACGGTTTGGGCACATAAAGCCAGCGATGCTTATTTGGAGTTTGTTGACACAGCTGCCGAAAAAACCGCCGACAAAGTAACAGCCGTTAAATTTTCTATCGCCCTTAGGGACCTGGATGCAGCCATAGACACACTCGACACGAACAATGATCGAAGCCTTGTCTGGGGTGAAATTCGCCAAAACCTTCCCGTCATCCAATCGTGGGTAAGTGACGGTATCCGTATCGATTGCAACCGCCGCAGCTTGGATTTAACCTGGGTCTTTGAATCGTTGGAAGAAAGATCGGATGGCGTCTATGCTCGCCTTGGCACGTCGGTCAGTTGCCCAAACACGGGTGCTATCAGCGTTGACTACCAATTGATGAAAACTCTTGATTCAACACACAGGTTGTTGATAGGGGGTTCTCTGCAGGGGCAGCCTCTTGCAGCAGTGTTGTCACCACAAATCAACCGCAGTCTCATCATTCGCGAGGAGAGCAATAACCGTGCTGAAGGTACAGCGCAAAGCGGATGGTCAGCATTCGCTCAATTTTTTCCCGTGGGTGTTCACCATATTGCCACTGGGTATGACCATTTGGCCTTTTTGTTGGCTTTGCTACTGCCCATCGTGCTGCTGCGGCGTCATAAAGCCACTCCTGATAAAGCCGCCCCTGATCACCTAGCCACACGCCCCGGATTAGCAGCTTTACTGCGAACTGTGACGGGCTTCACC
>JAYURC010000159.1:0-14894 GCA_043756405.1 Polaromonas sp. | reverse complement strand
CGCCGCTTTTATTGTGGTGCTGCCCATTTTTCTGAATCAGTTTTTACCCGCTGCAGGGGCGCTGGTGGGCGTGACGATTTCGACCTCAACGGTTGCCCATACCGAGGTCATGATTTTTGGGGCGCTGATTGTCTGGTTTTTGATTGTTGAGCCGCACGGTCTGGCCAGACTGTGGAGCATTGCCAAACAAAAGCTTCGTTTGTGGCCTTTCCCACATTGATTTTGTTCGTTGTTTTTAGTGTTTCGTTCGCTTTTTTAGTTTGTTAACAAAGGCACTTGCGTGCCACTATTCCAGGAGACTTTGATGAAAATTCGCCATTTAGTAGTAGCCAGCATGCTGGCAGCCGCTGGCACTGCGGCGTTCGCGCAGGCCAAGGAGCAATTCTTCCCGGTGTTAACGGGCCGCACTGGCCCGGTCGCGCCTAACGCCACGCCGTGGGCCAACGGCCACAACGACTACATGAAGCTGGTCAATGCGCGCGGCGGCATCAATGGCATCAAAACATTGGTCGAAGAATGCGAAACCGCCTACGCCACCGACCGCGGCGTTGAATGCTACGAACGCCTCAAAGGCAAGCACGGCGGCGCAACGGTGTTCCAGCCACTATCGACCGGCATCACGTTTGCGCTGACTGAAAAGATCGCTGCAGACAAAATCCCGATGATCACGTCGGGCTATGGCCGCAGTGACTCACAGGACGGCGGCGTTTTTAAGTGGAACTTCCCGCTGATTGGCCACTACTGGGTTGCTGGCGACACGGTGCTCCAGCACATCGGCAAACAGGCCGGTGGTATGGACAAACTCAAAGGTAAAAAGATCGGTGTCGGCTACCACGACTCACCCTTCGGCAAAGAGCTGTTACCCATTTTGCAAGAGCGCGCTGCGCAATACGGCTTTACGCTGCTGTTGCTGCCGATTGCAGCACCTGGCGTCGAGCAGAAAGCCACCTGGTTGCAAGTACGCCAGCAGCAGCCGGACTATGTGATTCTGCAAACCTGGGGCGTCATGACGGGTACTGCCGTCAAGGAAGCGCAAGCCGTTGGTTACCCACGTGAAAAAATGTTTGGTACCTGGTGGTCAGGCGCTGAGCCAGACCTGAAAGACGTTGGCGCCGGTGCTAAGGGTTACAGCGCAGTGATGATGCAGCACGGTGCAGAGCCTGGCTCGGCAGTGGTGAAGGAAATCCTCGAGAAAATTCACGCAAAAGGCCAAGGCACTGGCCCTAAAGAAGAGGTGGGCAGCGTGCTGTACATGCGCGGTGTTGTGGGTGCGTTGCTGGCCGTTGAAGGCGTGCGCGCTGCGCAAGAGCGCTTTGGCAAAGGCAAGGTCATGACTGGCGAGCAAGCGCGCTGGGGTTATGAAAATCTGAACCTGACGCAGGCCAAGCTCGATGCGCAAGGCTTCAAGGGCGTGATGCGCCCGGTATCCACCAGCTGCGCCGACCACATGGGTTCCGCCTGGGCACGCGTTCACACTTGGGACGGCGCCAAATTTGTTTGGGCCTCTGATTGGCTGCAGGCCGATGAGCAGGTGATCAAGCCTTTGGTCAAGGCCTCAGCAGACAAATACGCTGCCGAGAAAAAACTGACACGCCGCACGCCAGCGGATTGCCAGTCATAAATGTTGAACACCCCCGTGGTCTTGCGCACTTCGTGTCGCTGCGCCCTCCCCCCTTGCAGGGGGCGGCGCTAGCGGCCTGGCAAAGCCAGTTCCGCGGCCCCCGCTTGCAATGCGGGGGCACCGCGTTTCTGAAAATGACAAAGATAAGTAAATTGGTCAATGATTGAAGTTATGACGCAACCCACTCCCATTGTTCTTAACGTTAACGGCATCGAAGTCATTTACAACCACGTCATTCTGGTTTTAAAGGGCGTTTCACTGAATGTTCCTGAAGGAAAAATTGTTGCCTTGCTGGGCGGCAATGGTGCGGGCAAAACCACCACCCTTCGCGCCGTGTCCAACCTGCTCCGGGGTGAGCGTGGCGAAGTCACCAAAGGCTCCATTGAACTTCGTGGTGAGCGGATAGAAAACCTATCGCCGTCAGATCTGGTCAAGCGCGGCGTGATTCAGGTGATGGAAGGCCGGCACTGCTTTGCGCACCTGACGATTGAAGAAAACCTGTTAACGGGTGGCTACACCGTTAAAAGCAAAACGCAGATTGCAGCTAACCTTGAAAAGGTTTACAACTATTTTCCGCGCCTTAAAACACGGCGTACGTCGCAAGCGGCTTACACATCAGGTGGTGAGCAGCAAATGTGCGCCATTGGCCGTGCGCTAATGGCTAACCCGACCATGGTGCTGCTGGATGAACCGTCGATGGGATTGGCCCCGCAAATTGTTGAAGAGGTGTTTGAGATCGTTAAAGACCTGAACCAAAAGGAAAAGGTCACTTTTTTGCTGGCCGAGCAAAACACCAACACGGCACTGCGGTACGCCGACTACGGTTACATCATGGAAAGCGGTCGCGTGGTGATGGACGGTGTTGCCAGCGATCTGGCCAACAACGAGGACGTCAAGGAGTTCTACCTCGGCATGGGCGGGGGTGAGCGCAAAAGCTTTAGAGATGTGAAGAGCTACAAACGCCGCAAACGGTGGCTGGCTTGATTTGACATTGAGAAGAAATGACAAAATTTTTTGACGCTCTAGAAACCCGTTCGGTCGACGCGCGTGAAACCGCTTTGATTGGAAAGTTGCCAGCTCTGGTAGCCCACGCACAAAAATCTGCAGCTGCTTTCACCAAGCTTTTGGCAGATGTGGATGCTTCTTCCATCACCAGCCGTGCGGCGCTCGCCAAGCTGCCAGTCACGCGCAAAAGCGAATTGCATGACTTGCAAAAAGCCGGGCGGCCGGGTGACTTATTTGGCGGCTTCAGCACATTATTGCGTGGGCCCAAGATGCCGCGGCTATTTGCGTCCCCTGGGCCGATTTATGAGCCTGAAGGTGTCGCCAAAGATTACTGGCGTGCAGGCCGGGCCATGTACGCGGCGGGCTTTAGAGCCGGCGATTTGGTACACAACGCCTTTAGTTACCACATGACACCAGGTGCGTTCATTATGGAGTCGGGCTTGCATGCCGTGGGTTGCACAGTGTTCCCGGCCGGTGTTGGCCAGACCGAGCAGCAACTGCAGGCGATTGCCGAGCTGCGGCCTGACGGCTATGCCGGTACGCCAAGCTTTTTGCGGATTCTGGTTGAAAAAGCTGAAGAGTTGGGCAGCGACATCAGCAGCATGAAAAAAGGCCTGGTCGGCGGCGAAGCCTTTCCGCCTAGCCTGTGTGACTGGTTTACAGCGCGCAACATGGCTGTTTACCAAAGCTACGCCACAGCTGACCTGGGTTTGATCGCTTACGAAACCGAAGCCAGAGAAGGCCTGGTGATTGACGAAGGCGTGATTGTTGAAATTGTCCGCCCCGGTACGGGCGACCCTGTGGCTGATGGTGAAGTCGGTGAGCTGGTTGTAACGACGCTCAACCCGGACTACCCTTTGATTCGTTTTGGAACAGGCGATTTGTCGGCCCTATTGCCAGGCCAATGCCCAACAGGCCGGACCAACACCCGGATCAAGGGCTGGATGGGTCGGGCGGATCAGACTGTGAAAATCCGCGGCATGTTTGTCCATCCCGGCCAGGTGGCGGCAATTGCCCGTCGTTTTCCGGAAGTATTGAAAGCGCGGCTGATTGTTAGCGGCGAGATGGCTGATGACCGGATGCATTTTCAGGCCGAGGCTGCCGCGCCTGCGACTGGTTTGGATCAAAAAATCAGCGACGCCATTCGCGATGTGACCAAATTGCGCGGGACGGTTGAACTGGTGGCGCCCGGCAGCTTGCCCAATGACGGCAAGGTGATTGAAGACGCACGCAGCTACAAATAAAACAGACACCTGCGAGCCTGCAGGGGGCATGTTTTTACTTACGTAGTTCCCGCGATAGACATCCCACGTGCGAAACATAAACTGTGAATATATTTACTTGGAGAATCCCATGAAAACTCTGAAACCCCTGAAAAGTTTGGCGTTAGTTGCGGCCGCCACTGCCAGCATGTTTGCATACACACAAGCCAGCGCGCAAGCCTACCCCGGCACCAAGCCCGTGACCTTTGTGGTGCCGTTTGCAGCAGGTGGCCCAACAGACCGCGTTGCCCGCGACCTGGGCGAGGCGATGCGCAAAACCATGGGTGGTGGTGCCAACTTTGTGGTCGAAAACGTCAACGGCGCAGGCGGCACGATTGGCGCGTCCAAAGTAGCCAAAGCCGCTCCTGATGGCTACACCCTGCTGGTGCACCACATTGGAATGGCGGCCGCCCCGGCCCTGTACAGAAAACTGTCTTTCAAAACACTGGATGACTTCGAATTTTTGGGCATGATCAATGAAGTGCCGATGACGCTGATTGGCAAGCCCCAGTTGCCTGCCAACACGTATCGTGACTTTGAAAATTACATCAAAGCCAACGCTGGCAAACTGAATATTGCCCATGCCGGTTTGGGTTCAGCATCGCATTTGTGCGGTTTGATGTGGCAGGCAGCCATCAAGTCCAAAGAACCCATGACGACCATTCCGTTTGGCGGCACGGCTCCGGCCATGAACGCGCTGGTCGGTGGGCAGGTTGATTTGATGTGTGACCAGACCACCAACACCACCAGCCAGATTGAAGCCGGTCGGGTCAAGGCGTTTGCTGTGACCACTGCCAAGCCACTGTCGAACAACAAGCTGCTCAAAGACTACCCAACCTTGCAGGAGATGGGTTTGAAAGGCTTTGATCTGACGATCTGGCACGGCCTGTATGCCCCTAAAGGTACGCCGCCTGCGGTGCTCGCAGCGCTCAATGAAGGTCTGAAAAAAGCATTGAAGGACCCTGACTTCATCAAAAAGCAGGAAGGCCTGGGCGCGATTATCGTGAATGACAAGCGTGTTGAACCTGCTGCACACAAAGCCTTTGTTGCCGCAGAAATGATCAAGATCAAGGTTGTGGTGGACGGTGCGAAACAATACGCTGACTAAGCCTGTCTGCTAAACAATGAGCCGCTAAGCTGTATGGCCTGGCGGCTTTTTTTATTTGTAAATTGCCCTGGGAGTTCAATCGGGTTGGACATGCCAGAAAGCGATCGATTTCGTTTCAACGACTCAGGAAAGCTGAAAATGTATTCATTTATCTTATCAAAAAAGCCTCTAGCCCAATCAATATGCGCGCTAGCAGCTACGTTTTTAATAGCACTTAACGCACCAGCCCAGACGGCCTGGCCCAACAAACCAGTTCGCATCATCGTGCCGTTTGCAGCAGGCGGCACCACAGACATATTGGCGCGCGCCATGGCGCCTGAATTGACCAAAGCGTTTGGTCAATCTTTTGTCGTTGAAAACCGGGGTGGCGCAGGTGGCAATATTGGCGCTGACCTGGTGGCCAAAGCCCCGCCGGATGGTTACACGATATTGATGGGTACGGTGGGTACACACGGCATCAACAAGGCGCTGTATGCCAAGATGCCATTCGACTCGCAAAAGGACTTTGCGCCCATCACCTTGGTGGCTGGCGTGCCCAATGTGATGGTGATGAATGCCGACAAAGCCAAAGCGCTCAATATCAACACTGTGCCAGACTTCATCAAATACGCCAAAGCCAACCCGGCCAAATTCAGCATGGCGTCTAGCGATAACGGGACTTCTATTCACCTGGCGGGCGAATTGTTCAAGTCGCGGACCGGGATTTTCATGACCCATATTCCGTATCGCGGCTCCGGCCCCGCCCTGCTAGATTTAGTCGGCGGTAGTGTGGATGTGATGTTTGACAACCTGCCCTCAGCCCTGCCGCAAATCAAGGCTGGCAAGCTGAAAGCCTTTGCCGTGACCAGTGCCACCCGGTCGGCGGCTGTGCCTGAACTGCCCACAATTGAAGAAGCCGGCAAGTTGCCAGGCTTTGACGCCAGCTCTTGGTTTGGCCTGTTGGCACCTGCGGGTACGCCGCCTGATGTCGTCAACCGCATTCAGCAAGAGGTCGCCAAGTCGCTTGGCACACCCGCCATGAAGGAAAAACTGCTGGTGCAGGGTGCCATTCCTGGCGGCAACACACCTGAACAGTTCAACATATTCATCAACGCCGAACACGTCAAGTGGGCACAGGTGGTCAAAGCCTCAGGCGCCAAAGTGGACTGAGCGTTAAACGCCCCAGGTTACGTCTGTCCCGGCTTTGTAATTGCGCCGCAGCATGTCAATGAAGGGCACGGCGCGCTGGCGCAAGCCGGGTGCATCACTTTTGATGAACTCGCCCTTAACGGAATCGCCGTTGACGGAATCACCCGCATCATCAGGTGCTTGCTGGGTTAACTCTTCAAGCGCTATAGCGTCTTGCAGTGCCTGAATAGCCGCTGGTATTTGGGCAGCCAAAATGATGCCGGTAGGTCCAGCGTCTTTGCCAATCGCCTCCAGCACTTTGCGGCCATTCGCCTCCAGCATGATCACATCACTGGCGTTTTTAGATTTGAATTTGTAGAGCAAGAAAACCTCCTGAGTAACTACTAGCGTGCTGTTGCCCGATTATGTGCGTGCACACAACCTACCCGTGTAGGCGTGATTCGGATTTCAGGCTGGACTCACCACCTGAAAACCACCATAAATGACTCGCTTACCATGCAAGCGGCATGGGGTTGGCGTCTGATTGAACACGCGGGACTGCCATGAATTGCTTCATACCTTAGTCGTGCACCGACTTTGATGGCCACGTGATCCATGAAAAAATAACAGTCTCGCCGGGTTCCAATTTCACAGCCATTGGCAAGGAAACAACTTCGCTATCAGGCATATCGCCGCCTCAGCATTCCACAACGGTCAGCGCGCCGTTTTCTTTGACTACGGCTGCGCAGCTGGCAGCATGTATGCCGCTTGATACGACGTGCATTTTTTACAGTAACGGATAGAGCCTTGATCTTGGCTCATGTGCGCACACCCTACAAAAATTGTAGTGAGCATGAATGCAGCTCTGGCGCGCGTCTAGCTTGCGTTGTGTGCACCAGTCCAAACATCTCAAGCAAAATAGCGCCATGTTTAACATTGCAACGATCCAAAAGCCCGCCGCCCAAGGCTTGAGTCAAGATGGCTTGAGCCTGCTTTCTCCCGATGACTTGACCGCCGCGCTAAATCTGCCGCCAGACTGGTTGCATGGCTGGAACGCATTGACTGGGGCCTGGAACAACTTGCCGCCTGATGCCCATCTAAAAGACGGGGGCCGCTACCGGCAGCGCAGACATGCCTGCTATGTGCAAGGTGTGGGCGCTCACAGTTTGACGCAAACAGCGCACCGGGCGCATTGGCAACCGACCGATTACAACGCGCTGCATGGCGGGTATGAGCGCTGGTTTGAGCCGGTTGAAGCCGATATCGCCAAGGCCAAAGCATGGACTGATTTACTCACCGGCTTTGGCAAACTTTTTGCGCAAGTACAGGCCGTTGACCAGTGGTTTGTTGAGGCGCACCAGTTTCGGATTGACACCGCTGCGGGCGTCGGTCGCCCGACACCTGAAGGCGCGCACCGCGATGGGGTCAACTTTGTAGTGGTACTGCTGGTGGCGCGGCAAAGCGTGAAGGGCGGCGAAACGCGAGTGTTTGATGCCCATGGACCGCAGGGTGTGCGCTTTGTGATGCGCGAGCCGCTCACGGCGTTGCTGCTGGACGATGCACGGGTGATCCATGAAACCACGCCGATTTTTCCGGATGCTGCGACTGGTGAAAAAGGCTACCGCGACACGCTGGTGTTGACGTACCGGGCCGGTGGCTTTCAAGCGCCGTAGTTCCGCACAACCCGTTGCAGCACATCTTTTTTGATGGCTGCTGCAACGACCTTGCTCACTCCGTCAAACACCCAGGTAGGCACGGCGTACGTCACCATTGGCCGACAGTTCTGCCATTGTTCCGTGATAGGCAATCTGACCTTTTTCAAGCACATACGCCCGGTCAGACACCAACTCGGCAAAGCGCATGTTTTGCTCACACAGCAATAGGCTCACGCCCTGGGATTTCAGTTCAAGGATGGTTTGCACCATTTGCTCAACGATTACCGGCGCAACGCCTTCAGACGGCTCATCCAGCAAGACCAGATACGGGTTGCCCATCAGCGTACGCGCCACAGTCAACATTTGCTGCTCTCCGCCGCTCATCTGGCCGCCCAACCTGTCGGGCATTTCGCCAAGGTTAGGATAAAGCTTGAAAATCTTCTCGGGTGTCCACAATGGGGCCGCCGCACCGTCAGGCCACTGGCGCGGGCTTTGGAGACCCACTTCCAGGTTTTCCATGACCGTTAGATCGGTAAAGATGCGGCGGTCTTCAGGCACGTAACCCAGCCCCAAACGACCCGCGCGGTGTGGCTCACTTTTTGACAGATCAGCACCCATGAATTGAACCGTGCCTTGCCGTTTGTCGAGCATGCCCGTCAACGCCTTAAGTGTGGTCGACTTGCCGGCGCCATTGCGCCCCATCAACGCCACCACTTCACCACGCCCCACCTCAAGATTGACGTCAAACAAAATTTGCGCTGCACCATACCAAGCGCACAAGCCTTTGGCTTGAAGCAAGACATTACCGCTGGTCATGCTGCATGCGCGGCTGTTGCCACCGGTTCACGGGTGTTTTGAACAGATTTATCAACGGCCTTTTCAAACGTTTTACCGGTTCCAAAATAAACTTCCTGCACGGTTGGATGTTCACGGATTTCAAGCGGCGTGCCGCCAGCAATCAAGCAGCCACGTGCCAGCACAATCACGCGGTCGGCATAGGCAAACACCACGTCCATGCTGTGCTCGGTAAACAGCACCGCCATATTGCGTTCAGTCACCAACTGCTTGGTCAGCGTCATCAAGTCGTTGCGCTCCTGGGGTGCCATGCCTGCAGTAGGCTCGTCCATCAGCAGCAGCTTGGGGCTGTTGGCCATCGCAATGGCCAGTTCTACCCGCTTCACATCGCCATAGGCCAGCACGCTGCAAGGCCTGTCGGCATGCGGCTTCATGTGGACTTGGTCCAGCAAGGCAAGCGCCTCGCCCCGCTGGTAGTGCGCAGCCCGAGTAAAAAATGAAAATAGCTTTTTGTCTCTGGACAGTAGAGCCATTTGCACGTTTTCCACCACGGTCAATGACAAAAAGGTTTCGGCAATTTGAAAGGTGCGGCTCACGCCTAGCCGCCAAATGTCGCGTGGTGCCAGACCTTGCAATTCCTGGCCGCCCAGGGTGATCGACCCGACATCTGCGTGCAGTTGGCCATTGACCATGTTGAACGTGGTGGACTTGCCCGCACCGTTTGGACCGATCAGCGCCAGCAGTTCACCCGCAGCCAGCTCAAAACTGATACCGTCAACGGCTTTAACACCGCCAAACGATTTGCCGAGGTTGGCAACTTTCAGCAAGCTCATGCGGCCGCCTGTTTTGATACGTCCTTGCGATCACGCCAATTTTGTATCTGTTGCTTCATAAAGCCTGCAATACCCTGTGGGAACAGCAGCACCAGTATCAAAATAATAGCGCCCAGCATGGCACGCCAATAGTCTGTGTTGCGCGCTACGGTGTCGTGCAACCAGGTGAAAGTAACGGCACCCACCATCGGCCCCGCCAGTGTTTGTATACCGCCCAGCAGCACCATGACCAAGCCGTCAATGGAGCGACTCACGTTCAATGTCTCCGGCGAAATGCTGCCTTTTGAAAAAGCATACAACGCCCCAGCCAGTCCGGCAAAAGTACCGGCAATCACAAACCCTGCCCAACTGATGCGGCGGACGTTGATACCAATTGCGTCAGCACGGAGCACCGAGTCACGCGAAGCACGCATGGCGTAACCAAACGGCGAGTGCAAGAACCTGTGCAACACCAAGACACCACCAACGACCAGCCCCAGTGTCAGGTAGTAATACGCCTGCTTGTCCGCCAGCCATTCAGCGGGCCAAACGCCTGTCAGGCCGTTGCTGCCGCCCGTGACGGCGTCCCACTGAAAAGCAATGGCCCAGGTGATTTGCGCAAATGCCAGTGTGAGCATGGCCAGGTACA
Source organism: Polaromonas sp. (assembly GCA_043756405.1). Lineage (GTDB taxonomy): Bacteria > Pseudomonadota > Gammaproteobacteria > Burkholderiales > Burkholderiaceae_C > Polaromonas. Next base: position 4,880 of record JAYURC010000159.1, on the reverse strand, counting down.
CACCCGACAAGCGAACGCAAAACCAGCCGTAGATCAACGCCCCTGCAGCCGCTGCCAATGGCGCTGTGACCAATGCAATTTCCATCGGAACATTGAACTTGCCGACCAGCAGCGCTGCTGCATAGGCACCCAAACCAAAGTAGGCCGCATGTCCAAAAGAATGCATACCCGCCGGCCCCATGATGAAATGCAGGCTGACAGCAAAAAGCACTGCCACCATCAGGTCAATCATCAGCACCGTCAGGTAGGGGGAGTTCGCCGTCAGGGTGGGCATGAGCGTTGCTAACCCAATGAGGCCAATGCTGGCGTAGCGGTTAAATAGCCCCGGTAATTTCAAAGGGTCTTCTGCCTTGGCCGCGCCCCTGCTCGGGGTTTGCGGTCTGCCAAACAAACCCCAGGGCCGCGCTATGAGCACCACCGCCATCACAACAAATTCAACCACCAGTGTCAGCTTTGAAAACGAAACTTCAACACCAGCAATTTCAACCAAGCCGAGCCAGATACAAATGGCTTTTAATTGCGCTATCAAAAGTGCAGCAACATAGGCTCCTGGAATAGAGCCCATGCCGCCCACCACCACCACCACAAAGGCAGCGCCAATGATGTTCAAGTCCATGTCCAGATTGGCGGGCTCGCGCGGCAGTTGCAGCGCCCCCCCCAGCCCGGCAAGCATGGCACCCAATGCAAACACGGCAGTGAAAAGCCACGCCTGATTGACGCCCAGCGCGCTGACCATTTCACGGTCTTGTGTTGCCGCACGTACCAGCGTGCCAAAACGGGTTTTGGTCAACAGCAGCCACAACAAGCCCAACACAGTAGGGCCAGCAACAATCAGAAAAAGATCGTAGGCAGGAAACTGTCGACCCAAAATCAAAACTGAGCCGGTCAAGCCCGGTGCGCGCGGCCCGAGTAATTCTTCAGGCCCCCAAAACCAGAGGACAGCGTCTTTGATCACCAACCCCAATGCAAAGGTGGCCAGCAACTGAAACAACTCGGGCGCTTTGTAAATACGGCGCAGCAGCAAAACCTCAACCAGTGCACCCAGCACGCCAACAGCCAGCGCAGCAAGCAGCAACGATGGCCAAAACCCAATCGTGCCGCCCAAATGGGCCACCAGAGAATAAGCGACATAAATGCCGACCATGAAAAACGAACCATGCGCAAAATTGACGATGCGGGTGACGCCAAAAATCAGCGACAAACCCGCAGCCACCAAAAACAAAGACGACGCGCCCGCCAAACCGTTCAGTAACTGAACCAGCAGACCAGAAAAGCTCATGCGTTATAACTTTGCGCGGTTAGGCAGATAGCAGCCAAAACCTGGGTCAGCGCTGCGCCTCAAGGGGACGCAACTTTTTCACATCTGCATCGCTGGGCTGCACTTTTGCGCCATCGACATACCGGTAATTAACCATCACACCCTTGCCGCCTTCATTTTTGGTACGGCCGACAAATGCGCCCATGGTGGACTGATGGTCTTGCGTGCGGTAAGTTACGGGGCCAAACGGCGTGCTGAGTTTCAAGCCGCGAAAAGCAGCAATCATTTTTTCAGTGTCCGTTGACTTGGCTTTTTTCATGCCTTCAGCCAAAGACTGGATGGCAGCGTACCCGACCACAGAGCCCAGGCGCGGGTGGTCTTTGTACCTGGCGTTGTAAGCCAGAAAAAATGCCTTGTGTTCTGGCGTTTGAATGCCATACCAAGGGTAGCCCGTGACCAGCCAGCCGTTGGGCGTTTCGTCCTTCAACGGGTCTAAATACTCTGGCTCGCCGGTCAACAGGCTCACCACCTCACGCCCTTGGAACAAGCCACGCGTGTTGCCTTCGCGCACAAACTTGGACAAGTCTGCACCAAACAGCACATTGAAAATCGCATCGGGCTTGGAATCAGCCACGGCCTGCACCACGCTGCCTGAATCGATTCGGCCCAATGGCGTTGCCTGCTCCGCCACAAACTCCACGTCAGGTTGCGCGGCTTTCAACAGCGCTTTGAAACTGGCAGCCGCTGATTGGCCGTATTCATAGTTGGGGTAAATGATGGCCCAGCGTTTTTTCTTCATGGCGGCAGCTTCGGGTATCAGCATCGCAGTTTGCATGTAGGTCGAGGCGCGCAGGCGAAAGGTATATCGGTTACCGTTTTGCCACACGATTTTGTCGGTCAGCGGTTCTGCGGCCAAAAAGAAAATCTTCTTTTGCTTGGCAAAGTCAGTCAGTGCCAAGCCAATATTGGACAAAAACGAGCCCGTCAGGACATCAACTTTTTCGCGTGAAATCAGCTCCTCAGCAGCACGTACTGCATCGCCGGGGTTGGCGTTATCGTCGCGAATCACCAGCTCCAGCTTTTTGCCGTTCACGCCGCCAGCGGCATTGATCTGCTCTACCGCCAGCTCCATCCCTTTTTTGTACGGTTCCAAAAATGCAGGTTGGGCTTTATAGCTGTTGATCTCACCAATTTTTATGCTGTTTTGTGCGCCTGCAGAAAGCGTAACGGCCGATAAGCCGAGCGCCGTCAGGCTCATAAGAAATTTGCGTTGTGTGTTCATAGGTAGCTCCAGGACAGGTAAATCAGCACAAAAACTTTCGTGCACGCGGCGGCTAGCGCCAAGGGCATAGTTCTCCTCCGTTTTCTGGCAGGGCTGAGCCTTGATTTTGACAGACGATTTATAACGACCCGCCAGCCATGGCGGTTGACTTGACAAATTTCCTTTAGGCCTAAACAATTGAAGGCTTGATTAAAAAGCAAATATGGTGCTGGCGTCATGAATATTGTTTGTCTCGGCAGTGGCCCTGCGGGCTTGTACTTTGCGTTGTTGAAGCAGCAAGACCCCGCACACGTCATTACCGAGGTTGAACGAAATCGCCCGTTTGACACCTTTGGCTGGGGCTTGGTGTTGTCTGACCAGACACTTGACAACCTGCGCACTGCAGACCCGGTGACTCCGCAGTTGATTGGCGCTGCCTTCAACCACTGGGACGATGCAGACATGTTTTCAAAGGCAAAAGCGTGCGCTCCGGTGGCCACGGCTTTTGCAGCATTGGACGCAAAAAGCTGTTTAAAGCAGCGGAATGTGACGTGATCGACGTCTCGTCAAACACATGTGCTAAAGCTATGAATTAAATAGCATAAGGAGGCTTGATTATGGACATGGAAGCCCAAAGCCACAGCGAGCACCCGCAGGCTCTGCGTTTGTGGCTGCGCCTGCTGACCTGCACCCAGCTGGTTGAAAAGCAGGTGCGCAATAACTTGCGCGAGCAATTTGACACCACGTTGCCGCGCTTTGATTTGATGGCTCAATTGCAGCGTAACCCCGACGGCCTGAAGATGAACGAGTTGTCCAGGCGCATGATGGTGACAGGCGGCAATGTGACGGGCATTACCGATCAACTGGTACTTGAAGGCCTGGTCGAGCGCATGGATGTTGATGGCGACCGACGCGCTTACTGCGTGCGGCTAACGGTGCAAGGCCGCAAAACATTCACCGACATGGCCAAACGGCATGAGGACTGGATTGTGGCGGCGTTTGAAGTGCTGACGGCCAAAGAAGTCGACGCCTTGTACAAGCTGCTGGGCAAAGTCAAAGAACACCATCGCGCAAAAATTCTGGAAAGCGTATGAAGCACTACATCACCCTTGGCAACCCGATGCGGCCGCAGTTTAATGCCGTGGCAAGCTAAAGTGCAGCGCACATTTCGTATGCATTTGCAGCGGGCGTAGCAACCTTGAGCCAGAACCGGCCTGAGCGTAAAAATCCGCTGACGTTTGACTCGGATCACGAACTGCGAAATTTGTTTGCCGGTTTGAACTATGCAACCGATGTCAAAGTGGTTGTGCTGTCGGGCGAAGGTGGCAACTTCTGCCCCGGTGGTGATGTGTATGAAATGATTGGCCCACTGACCAACATGTGCATTATCGAGATGCTGGAGTTCACCCGCATGACGGGTGATCTGGTCAAGCAGATGCGCCTGCGCCCGCAGCCCATCATTGTCGCGATTGACGGAGTTTGTGCATGCGCGGGCGCCATGATGGCGCTGACTGCCGACATGCGGCTGGGCACCCCACACGCCAAAATCGCCTTCCTGGCCGGTGCCGACATGGGCGCATGTGCCCTGCTGCCGCGCATGATTGGCCAGGTGCTCAAAAACTGGCTCATGAGCTGGCCAGCGGCCCGACGTTTGCACGTGGCATGACAAAAACCATGCTGCACCAGGCGTGGGCCATGACGCTGGACCAGGCCATCGAAGCCGAAGCCCAGGCGCAGGCCATTTGCATGCAGACGCAGGACTTCTATCGGGCTTATGAAGCTTTCTCGAACAAGCAAAACCTGTGTTTCAGGGTAACTAGAAACTGATGGCATGACTCCAAGCACTGAACATTTGGCGTTGCCGTTTTCAATGATGCACACCGTGCGCTTGGCTCTGACCTGGTCGACTGGGCAGCCATGCAACGGGTTGATGAAACCGATGATCGAGCCGCTTGTCGTGAATGAACGAAGTTAGAGTAGCCATCCTTATCGATCCGTCAGTGCGATAAACGTTTCTTTTTCGGCTGGACGCACGTCCCATCGTAGGAATAATTGTAGAAAACCAACCAACATTGTAAAAACGCCCCAGAACCCGAAAAGGGCGCTTGGGCGCACAGGTGCTGGTGGCTTGGGCGGAATCAAACCACCGACACAAGGATTTTCAATCCTGCTCGAAAGCCTGCAATATCGCTGCATTGCCCAGCAAAACAACCACTTAGAACGATCAAAGCAGCAGTAAAACGGCATTGTCCCGCTATACCATTGACACTTGGTTGACAGCCGAAAGAATGCAACACAACAAGCTTCAAGACTGCCCACCAATGGAGGGCGGCAGATTGCCTTGAGTGGTATTTTCCAATG
>JAYURC010000158.1:0-37398 GCA_043756405.1 Polaromonas sp. | reverse complement strand
ACCTGTAGCCCCAAGGTATCGGTGACATATTGCACGGCACTGTGGTTCACATCCAACCCGTTTTCTGTCGCTTTTTCTTGCCGGTCCAGCGCAATTGCGACCGCGTGCGGCACAGCGCCTGCTGCTCGAATGATAGCAATTGATTCACGCACAGCCGTGCCTGCCGACATCACGTCGTCAACAATCAAGACCCTTCCTTTGACCGGAGCGCCGACCAGCGTGCCACCTTCCCCATGGTCTTTGGCCTCTTTGCGGTTGTAGGCAAAGGGCAGGTTGCGGCCCAGCCGGGCCAGCTCAATGCTGACAGCTGCTGCGAGTGGAATACCCTTGTAGGCCGGGCCAAAAATCATGTCAAATTGCAGGCCGGTTTTTTCTTCTTCAGCCAGCAGTTGCCGCGCATAAAATTGCGCCAGCTTGCCTAGTTTTGCACCGTCGTCAAACAGGCCTGCATTAAAAAAGTAAGGGCTCATGCGCCCGGCTTTGGTTTTGAACTGGCCAAACTTGAGCACTCCCGATTCAATGGCAAATTGCACAAATTCTTGTGCCAGTGCGCCGCCAGGACTGCCCTCAATATTTTCTTGCCCCGCCATAGGAGTTGACCTTTGTTTAAATTAACCAGCTTGAACCTGAACGGCATCCGGTCTGCCACCAGCAAAGGCCTGGAGCCCTGGCTGGCAAGCTACAAACCGGATTGTATTTGCGTGCAAGAGATTAAAGCCCAGGCGCCTGACATGCTGGGCAAGTTTGAAGAGCTGGCCGGGATGAAAGGCTACTTTCAGTTTGCCGAAAAAAAGGGCTACTCCGGTGCGGGCATTTATACAAGGCATGAGCCAAGCGACGTCATCATTGGTTACGGCTCAACAGAGTTTGATGCCGAAGGCCGTTATGTTGAACTGCGCTTTGACAGGCCCGGGCGCAAGCAGTGTCCCAAGCTGTCCATCATCAGCGCGTACTTTCCGAGTGGCTCTTCCGGGCCTGAACGGCAAGAAGCAAAATTTCGTTTTCTGGCCGAGTTTTATCCACACATGCTGGCATTGAAGCAGGAGCGCGACTATGTGCTGTGCGGTGACATCAACATCGCGCACCAGGAAATAGATTTGAAGAACTACAAAGGCAACAAAAAGAACAGCGGCTTTTTGCCTGAAGAACGCGCGTGGATGACGCGGTTATTAAGTGAAGCCGGAAAAGTCGATGTCTACCGCCAACTGCAACCCACCACCACCGATGCCGCCTACACGTGGTGGAGCAACCGGGGCCAGGCCTATGCCAAAAACGTCGGCTGGCGGCTCGACTACCACCTGGCCACACCCGCTGTGGCCGCACTGGCGCGCACTGAGCATATTTACAAAGACCAGCGCTTTTCAGACCATGCGCCGATGACGGTGGAGTACGAGCTGACGCTTTAAGCTGGTAGCCCGCAACACCAGTACCGGTGCGGTCGGACTGTCCTTCACTGACGGCTTGGTTACTGACAGGAGCGCGCGGCTACGTCTTGTCCGGGCATTGACATGGCGGTGATACCGTTTCATTTTTAATTTCCCGGGCCTTGCAAGCGCCCGGCAACCGCTGGACACGACATGAAAATCCTGATGGTTCTCACCTCGCACGACCAACTCGGCGATACCGGTAAAAAAACCGGCTTTTGGCTGGAAGAATTTGCTGCCCCTTACTATGTTTTCAAGGATGCGGGCGCTGACATCACTGTGGTCTCGCCCAAAGGCGGCCAACCACCGCTGGACCCGGTCAGCGACGCACCCGATGCACAAACCGACTCTACGCGCCGGTTCAAGAAGGATACTGCTGCGCAGGCGGTTCTTGCCCAAACCGGCAAGCTCGCCGACATATCTGGCAAAAACTTTGACGCTGTGTTCTACCCCGGCGGTCATGGTCCCTTGTGGGACCTAGCCGAAGACGCGGATTCCATCAAACTGATTGAATCCATGGCTGCAGAGGGCAAAACGGTGGCGGCTGTCTGCCATGCGCCAGGCGCACTTCGCCATACCAAGGCTGCCGATGGTTCGCCGTTGGTCAAAGGCAAAAAAGTCACTGGGTTTACCAACACTGAAGAGGCGGCGGTTCAGCTCACCAACATCGTGCCCTTTCTGGTGGAAGACATGCTGGTCAAAAACGGCGGCAGCTACAGCAAGGGTGACGACTGGAAGCCTTATGTTGTGACGCACGGCAAGCTGATCACGGGTCAAAATCCGGCCTCGTCTGAAGCGGCAGCGCACGCCGTGTTGAGTCAGTTGAAAAACGGATGACGGCGACTGTGTGCGGGCGATCCTGAACGCTCGCTTCATTCATTTAAAAAGATTTTTATGGCGTACAAAAGTACCAACCCCTTCACCGGCGAAATCGAAAAATCGTTTGACGACATCAGCCCAGCGTTGCTGGAAGAAAAACTTCAGCGGGCCGACAACTGCTTTAAAACCGACTGGCGTCATCGTAGCTTCGCAGACCGCGCCGTCATCCTGAAACGCTCCGCTGCACTGATGCGGGAGCGGTCGCAAGCACTGGCCGAACTCATTACCCGGGAGATGGGAAAACTGATTGCGCAGAGCCTCGGCGAGGTGGCGCTCAGCGCCGCAATCATGGACTATTACGCAGAACATGCAGAACAATTTTTGGCACCTGAAAAGCTGACAACGCCCAAGGGCGAGGCAATGGTTGAAAGCAGCCCGGTTGGTGTGCTGTTTGGCGTTGAGCCGTGGAACTACCCCTACTACCAGATTGCCCGCTTTGCCGCACCCAACCTGATGGCGGGCAACGTGGTGATGGTTAAACACGCTTCAAGCGTGCCGCAGTGTGCACTGGCTTTTGAGCAGCTAATGCGCGACGCCGATGCCCCTGAGGGCGCCTACACCAACCTTTTTGCTACCAAAGAGCAGGTTGCGCAGGTCATTGAAGACCCCCGCATTCGCGCTGTAGCGCTGACCGGCAGCGAAGCCGCAGGCGCGATTGTGGCGGCGCTGGCTGGCAAGCACCTGAAAAAATCCACGCTGGAGCTGGGCGGCAGTGATGCTTTCATCGTGCTGGAGGATGCCGACCTGGACAAAGCCCTTAAACATGCCGTCAGTGGCCGCATGGGCAATGCAGGGCAGGCCTGTACGGCGTCCAAACGCTTCATCGTGGCCGAAGCCTTGGCGAGTAGTTTTCTGGAGGGATTTCAGCTGGCGCTTGGCCAGTTCATACCAGGTGACCCGATGGACAAAGCCACCACGCTGGCACCCCTGTCGTCAGATCAGGCGCTCGAAAACTTGCTCAAGCAGGTTGACAACGCCGTCAAGCACGGCGCACGCCTGGTCATGGGCGGCAAACGCATCGATGGTCTTGAAGGCAATTTTATGCAGCCCACCATCCTGACTGACATCAGCGAGGACAACCCAGCTTTTAAAGAAGAATTTTTTGGCCCGGTGGCACTGTTCTTCCGCGTCAAAGATGAAGACGCCGCCGTGGCTCTTGCCAACAACTCGCCTTTTGGTTTGGGTGGTTCGGTTTTTACCCAGGACATCGAGCGTGGCAAGCGGGTAGCCCGCAGCATTGACACAGGCATGATGTTCATCAACTCGGCGGCGGTGTCGTCACCCGAGCTGCCGTTTGGTGGCGTTAAAAATTCAGGCTATGGCCGCGAGTTGTCAGGTGCCGGGATTCAGGAGTTTGTGAATAAAAAGCTGATCAGGGTCAATTGAGGCTTGTCTGACAAACGGCTGATTCAAATTCAGGCTTTTAGATAATCACCCTTGCTGCCTAGCCAGCGCATGACATGCCTCACGGCTAATGTTGTGTGCTTGTCTAGCATTTGCGGGGCAAGCTCTCTGGCCCATGCCAGCCAATCGGCATCCACTGTCAGATCTGCAAACCGCAGTAACGGCGCGCCTGACTGGCGCGCACCCAAAAACTCACCGGGCCCGCGAATCTCCAGATCACGATGCGCAATTTCAAACCCGTCGTTGGTTTCCACCATGGCTTTCAGGCGGGCCTTGGCGGTGTCACCCAGCCGATTCGCGTCGCCAGTTGAATACAGCAGCACGCAGGCTGAAGCCGCCGCGCCGCGCCCGACCCGGCCACGCAGCTGGTGCAGCTGGCTTAGGCCGAATCTTTCAGCATGTTCAATCACCATCAGCGATGCATTGGGCACGTCCACGCCGACCTCAATAACAGTGGTGCTGACCAGCACCGCCATGACGCCGTCGTTGAACAAACCCATCACGGTTTTTTTCTCAGCCACCGGCATGCGCGAATGCAGCAGGCCAACCAGCACGCCGGGCAAGGTTGCTGTCAGTGCCTCGTGCGTTTGCGTCGCATTGGTCAGGTCCAGCATTTCGCTCTCTTCAATCAGCGGGCACACCCAGTACACCTGCCTGCCCTCAGCTATCTGGCTGCGTATGCGCTCGATCACTTCATCGCGCCGGCTGTCGTTGACCACCTTGGTCACGATAGCGGTGCGGCCGGGCGGCAGTTCGTCGATGGTTGAGACGTCCAGGTCGGCGTAATAGCTCATGGCCAGCGTGCGCGGGATGGGGGTGGCGGTCATCATGAGCAGGTGGGGCTCTTGGCCGTCGTCAGTCATCTTCGATCTGAGTGCCAGCCGCTGCGCGACACCAAATCGGTGCTGCTCATCAATGATGGCCAGCGCCAGGTTTTTAAACACCACCTTGTCCTGAATCACCGCATGCGTGCCCACCACCAGCCCCGCTTCTCCACTCGCAATCATGGCCAGCGCTTCGCGGCGCTCTTTGGCCTTTTGGCTGCCCGTGAGCCACGCGGTTTTGATGCCCAGCGGCTCAAGCCAGGTGATGAGTTTTCTGAAATGCTGCTCCGCCAAAATCTCGGTCGGTGCCATCAGCGCGCATTGCCAGCCAGCGTCGATGCAGCGCGCGGCCGCCAGCGCAGCCACCACGGTTTTGCCAGAGCCCACATCGCCTTGCAGCAGGCGGTGCATGGGCACATTTTTTTGCAGGTCGGCCGCAATCTCCGCACCCACGCGTTGCTGCGCATCCGTCAGACGAAAGGGAAGGCGCTCTAGCAACTGGTCATGCAGCGTGCATTGGGTGTTTTGCAGCGAGCTGCTGCGCAAGGGCGGGGCGCGCATGGCCGCGCGTACGCGCCTGGCCTCAAGCTGCGACAGTTGCTGGGCCAGAAGCTCTTCAGCCTTCAGGCGTTGCCAGGCCGGATGGCTGTGATCCTCAAATGTGGCCAGAGCAACATCGGGTGTAGGGTTGTGCAAAAACTGTAGCGCCTCACGCAGGTTCCACAGAGGCTGTGGCAAGCTTCTGCTTATATATGCAGTTGGAATGGTCTCACTCAAGTCAGCCCGCGCCACACCCCCCAGCACTGCCTTGCGTAAATACGCCTGCGGCAAGCCTGCAACGGTAGAGTAAATCGGCGTTAGCGCACCGGGCAGCTCGCCGCCTGCCAGTTTGAAAGATGGGTGAACCATCTCACGGCTTACAAGGCCGCCGCGCAGCTCGCCACGCGCCCGCACCCGTGCGCCCACGCTCAAGGTTTTTTGGTGCGACGGGTAAAAGTTTAAAAACCGCAGTGTGCAGGTGTCGGTTCCGTCGTCAATCGTTACGCGCAGCTGGCGGCGCGGGCGAAAACTGATTTCACTGTGAGTGACTTGACCTTCAATTTGTACCATCTCACCATCGCGTGCGTCGGCAAGCATCGTGATGCGAGTTTCGTCTTCGTATCGCAGCGGCAGGTGAAGGGCCAAATCAATGTCACGGTGAAGGCCGAGTTTGTCCAATGCCTTTTGTGCAACAGTCTTCGCGGCTGTTTTGGCAGGCACTGGCGTGGCTTTGGCGGCGGATGGCATGGGACAATTGTGCCCGTATGAAGACTGCTTTTACCCTCAATGATTTCGATTTCACCCTGCCGCCAGAGCTGATTGCCCAGCACCCACCAGCACAGCGCAGCGGCTCGCGTTTGCTGGACGCGCGCAACGCAGCTTTGGTAAATCGCCAGTTCACCGACCTGCCCGGTTTGCTCTTGCCCGGTGACTTGCTGGTGTTCAACGACACCAAAGTGGTCAAGGCCAGACTGTTTGGCCAGAAGGCCAGCGGCGGCAGGCTCGAACTGCTGATTGAACGTGTGTTGTCGTCCGATGCCGAGTCGGGCCATGAAGTCGCTGCGCACATGAAAGTCAGCAAAAAGCCCTTGCCCGGTGCGGTCATGCAGATGGACGGTGGTTTTACCGCCACGCTGCTGGGCCGCTGGCCGAATGCCGATGGGCCGCTGTACAAATTTAAATTGGGCAGCGACCCGTATGCATTGATGGCCAAGCACGGCCATGTGCCGCTGCCGCCGTACATCACGCATGATGATTCTGCGGACGACGAGCAGCGCTACCAGACCGTGTTTGCCAAACACCCCGGCGCGGTTGCAGCGCCCACTGCGGCATTACATTTTGACGAAGCCGTGCTGGCGCAACTGGAGCAACGCGGTGTGCAGCGCGCCAGCGTCACCCTGCACGTTGGGGCCGGTACTTTTCAGCCCGTAAAAGTTGAAAACATTACTGACCACGTGATGCACTTTGAACGCTTTGAAGTACCACCCGCCACCATGCAGGCGATTGCCGATTGCAAGGCACGCGGTGGGCGCGTGGTGGCGGTGGGCACAACCACCGTGCGTGCACTGGAGTCACAAGCCAAATTTGGCGCAACCTGCAACGACACCAACATCTTCATCACACCGGGCTTTAAGTTTGAAGTGGTTGACCTGCTGCTGACCAATTTCCATCTGCCCAAAAGTACCCTGATGATGCTGGTCAGCGCATTTGCGGGATATGAACACATCATGGCGCTGTATGAGCACGCGATTGCGCAGCGGTACCGGTTTTTCAGCTACGGGGATTCGATGTTGCTGGTACTTGAAAACTGACGTTTAGAGCCGTTTTTATGTATGTTTTAGCGCGCTAGCCCAATAAATGCGGGAGTAAACAGCTATAAATAAAATAGCAGACATCAAGATTTCTATAACATCGCAAAGTAACGTACGCCAGGCAAGCCGTCATGGCGCTCACGAGCATTTATTCAAATGTTCGATCAGGTTCTTTTTCAGGCTCAATATCACCCAAATCGTAACCTTTCAAGATTCCGCAATAAGCGCTCATCGGCAGCTCAGGGGTGATTACCAATTCAGCGCCACGCACCTCAATACGGATATGTGAACCGGGCTTGATGCCCAGTTTGCTTCGAATCGCAGAAGGAAGAGTTACCTGTCCCTTTCTGGACACTATGGCTTGAATTTGCATATTTGTCTTTTGATTGTTGGGTGCTATGAAATGAGTTGAATGCCCGATTGGGATAAAGACAAAGCTTAGCCTGATCAAGCGCCAAATCGTACTGCTTAAAATCGTGTAATTTCTGTCTCTCGATGCTCACCTTTCAAGTCCTCACCACCGACCCCGCCAGCCACGCCCGGCGCGGCACCCTGACGTTGAACCACGGCGTGGTGCAAACCCCGATCTTCATGCCAGTTGGCACTTATGGCACGGTCAAGGGCGTGATGCCGCAGTCGCTGCATGACATGGGTGCGCAGATCATTTTGGGCAACACCTTTCATTTGTGGATGCGGCCTGGGCTGGATGTGCTCAAACAGTTTGGCGGGCTGCACAAGTTTGAAGCCTGGAACAAACCGATATTGACCGACAGTGGCGGCTTTCAGGTCTGGTCGTTGGGCGGTACTGATGGCAAGGGCCGCAAGATCACTGAAGAGGGCGTGGCGTTTTCATCCCCCGTTAATGGCGACAAGCTGTTCTTGACGCCTGAGGTCTCCATGCAGATCCAAACGGTGCTCAACAGCGACATCGTGATGCAGTTTGACGAATGCACGCCGTACGACACAGCAGGCCACATCACCACTGAGGCTGAGGCGCGTACCTCAATGGAACTGAGCAAACGCTGGGCCAGCCGCTGCATGACCGAGTTTGAAAAGCTTGAGAACCCGAACGCGCTGTTCGGCATCGTCCAGGGCGGCATGTTTGAAAATTTACGGCATGAGTCGCTGGACGCTTTGGTAGAACTTGACTTGCCCGGCTACGCGATTGGCGGCGTCAGCGTGGGCGAGCCAAAAATTGAGATGCAGCGCATCATGGCGCACACACCCCATCGCCTTCCGCAAAACAAACCCCGCTACCTGATGGGTGTGGGCACACCTGAAGATCTGGTGGAGGGTGTGGCTGCTGGCGTGGACATGTTTGACTGCGTGATGCCGACACGCAATGCCCGCAACGGGCATATGTTTACCCGCTTTGGTGACCTGAAAATTCGCAACGCGCGCTATAAAACTGAAGACGCTCCGGTCGACATGACCTGCCGTTGCTACACCTGCAAAGGTAATACAAAGCCCGACGGCACTACGTCGGGCGGGTTCAGCCGTGCGTACATGCACCACCTGGACCGTTGCGGTGAAATGCTGGGCCCCATGCTGGCCAGCATTCACAACCTGCACTATTACCTGAACCTGATGCAGGAAGTGCGTGATGCACTCGAGGCCGGGCGTTTTGCAGAATTCGTCAAGCAATTTCACGCCGACAGGGCGCGCGGTGTTTAGCTGATGAACATTGATGCGCAGCGAATAACTGCACGCCCTGCTGTTTGGCAGCAAAACTTTTTCGACTAATTCGCTTGCGCAGCCGTAAACACCGTTAATACCCCGGTGTAGCCATACAGGTGGTGGCGTGCAATTTCGCCGCCTGCAAAAAACCCGACCAGCGGCACGTCGCCCAGCGCGCGCCGCACGATCTGCAGTTCAGCACTGGCTGCGCCGAAGTGCGGGCCGCCGCGGCCTGCACAGCTCACATAAATGGCGCCTGCAATGCGCCGCGCCGGGTGCGGCGCTGACTCGGCTTCTGGCGCGTTCAGGGCGCTGGCCAGTTCAACGGTTAACGCCTCGGGCTCCAGCTCTTCGCGGATTTCAGCGCAAACGCGAATCAGGTCAGCGCGCGCGGCCTGCACGTTGCGGTCACAAAAAGCCAGCATCATGCCGGGTGCTGGCGCACCGCTGATGGCGATGCCTTGTCTGGCAGGGTCCAGGCCGATGATGTGGCGCACCACCACCTCGGCACCAAACTGACCGGGACGGTGAAGCTGCCGGTCATTCAATGACTCGGCCGGGTCGCTCAAGCCCACCAGCGTGCTGCGTACCTTGGCTAAAGCCTCGCGCGGCTGCTCCAGTGTGACGCCGAGGGCCGTCAACATCACATCCAGTGCCGGTTCGCCGCCCAGCTCTGTCACCACGTTGCCTTCGCATGCGGTGATCTCATGGTTGCGTGATATCGGCTGGCAACCCTGCGTGACGCGCGACATCAGCGCCGCGCCTTGCGTGAACGCCACGCCACTCAGGCCGCCGCTAAAAACGCCGCCGGCCTTGCCATGGCCGTTGACATTGCCATAACCACTGAGCGCGAACTGCACGGTTTTGCTGCGGCTGGCAGCCAGGCCGCCGAATACATAGCCACTGCTGGTGCGCTGCGCCATCTCGTTGATGAGGTCGGCCACATCGGGCGTGCTTGAATCGGCATGGACCAACGCAGTGTGCGCCTTGAAGCGGCCACTGGCGGCTGATGGCAGTGGCGACACGCCTGAAAACACGCGGTATTGGTCATGCGGCAAATCGCACAGCATCACGGCCAGGGCAGGCTCGTCAAAATACTCGACATTGTTCGACGCGATACCCACGCCGACAGTGCCGCTCCAGTCGGCGACCTCGGGCAGCTCTGCTGTCAGGTGGTCAAGAATGTCCTGCGCGTGCGCTGCGTAATGGTCAGTGATGTACAGCAGTCCCAACGTGGGTGCGGTTGCGTAACCGGGCAAGGCCATGTGTGCACGTAGTTGCGCCAGCACCAGACCAGCGGCCATGGGCCATTGGGGGTGGGTGGCGTGGCCGTATGGGAAGAGTTTCATACAAATTATTGCCAGACGCTATTTCTTTAACCCACGCCATGGGTACCAACTGCTACCCACGCTGTGCTGCAGTTGATGTGCTCTCTCGATACTGATTGCAAATTTTGACCACCGTACGCCATCCCAGTATGAATATATCGAACCACTATTAGAACCAAGGAGGAGAACTTTCTTTTGATAGACCCCAACTCGCGTCGGTTCAATCTCATCTGGAAACCATCTAGTTAGCTTCGGCATATTGGTAAAAAATGGCTCAGCGTGCCGTTTTGCGTGGCGTTTTAGCCGCTAGTCGTTTTGCAGCTGGCTTTTTCGTGGCGACAGGGGTAGGCCAGGCCTGCGCGGTTCTCAGTGCCGTATTCATCGCAGTTCGACCCGCACCCGCCATGGTTTTGCCTGCATTGCTGGCCATACCCTTTGCCATGCCAGATGCTGTTTTCATGGCGTCCTTGGCCAGGCCAGTGGCCATGCTTTTGGTGGTGTCGATGGCAGTTCTTTTGGCAGCGTCTTTCATCGCATCGGCAGCGATGGTTTGAAACTGCTGCGTCAGTGCACCCCACCACTGCATCGGGTCGACCACGCCCGCTGCAGGTGTGTCGGTCTTGGCCTCTGGTTTTGACGGCGTAGGTGTCGTAGATGTCGTGCCAAAGTTTGTTGGCGGCACTTCGAGCCCGGCAAAGGTTTTGGCCTTGTCGGCCATGCCCTGTACGCCGCCGGCTACCGTGTCTGCCACCTTGAGTTTGAAGGCGTTGGCCACGTCGCCCATGTTGAAGTTCATGCCCTTTAACGTGGCCAGCGTCATCTTTTGCACCTCTAACGCCTGAATCGTGGCTTTCAGTGCTGCAGCGTTTTGATCCAGCCAGAACTGCACCGACTTCAGCTCACCAATGCGCTTGTCCAGCTCTTCCACATTGAGCGTGGGCGCTACCCAACTGCCCAGGTTGGGCAACTGCGGAATTTTGCCTGCCGCGCTGCTAGAGGCCTGTGTCGCCAGGTTTTGTAAAAAGTCAAAGCCCGGCACAAATTTGCCGAAGCCGGAAAGTGCTGAATTGTCTGAATCGCTCATGGTTGTCTCCTGCTTGAATGACTATGTAATTATGGGTCGCCTTCATTGTGCAACGTGGCTGCTGGCGTTGAAAGTGTTTTAACCCCCTCAAAGCCTAAAAACAGTTACTTTTAGCTATTTTGACTTACAAAATTTACCTTTTACGCAATGAATACGTGTGCCAACAGCTCCTGATTTAATAGTGAACACGAAACTGCACCGCAGTGGCTGGCAATGGCATAAGCTTGAGACATGAAAAGTCTCTTTCATTTCGCTTTTAACGTCACTGATCTTGACGCTGCCCGCCGGTTCTACGGCGGTGTGCTTGGCTGCCTAGAGGGGCGCTCTACGGCTAGCTGGGTTGACTTTGACTTTTTCAGCCACCAGCTGTCGTTGCATTTGGGCCAGCCGTTTAAAACGGAACTCACGGGCCACGTGGGTGACACCCTGGTGCCCATGCCGCACTTTGGCGTGGTGCTGGCACTGCCTGACTGGCAGGCGCTGGCTAAACGCCTGCTAGCTGCAAACACCGTTTTTGTACTGCCGCCGCAAACGCGCTTTGCAGGCCTGCCTGGCGAGCAGCACACGCTGTTTTTCTGCGACCCGTTTGGCAACCCGCTGGAGATCAAAGGTTTTGAATCGCTCGACAACCTTTATGCGGCTTAAACAATGACCTACACCTTTGCCTCCGCCACGATTTTGCTGCTGCTAATCACTGACCCATTCGGCAATATTCCGATCTTTGCCAATGCCCTTAAAAACGTGCCGTCCCAGCGCCGGCCGCTGGTCATCTTGCGCGAGGTGTTGATTGCTTTCGGCCTGCTGCTGGCGTTCATGTTTATTGGCGAAAGCTTTTTGCGCGTGATGAACCTGAGCCCGCTGGCGCTGCAAATTGCCGGTGGCGTGATTCTGTTTTTAATCGCCCTGCGCATGATCTTTCCGCCGCCCGATGTTGAAGACCCACAACGCTTGCAGGTTGAGCCGCTCATCGTGCCGCTGGCCATCCCCGCGCTGGCCGGGCCTTCCGCCCTGGCCACGGTGCTACTGCTGGTGTCGCAAGCCCCGGAGCGCCGCTGGGAATGGATAGCCGCCCTGACCGTCACCATGGTGGTTTGCGCAGTGGTGCTGATGCTGGCTGAACGCATCCAGCGCGTACTGGGCGAGCGCTTTGTGGTGGCCGTTGAGCGGCTGATGGGGCTGATTCTGGTGGCGGTAGCCGTTGAAATGCTGCTGCGGGGTATCAAGGAGTTTGTGTTGCAGGTGCGGTAGAAGTCATATCTGAATGAGCACGAACGTAATCTGCAATTCCTTCTTTAAGCTCTGCCAGTGTTTTGGACATCACGGGTGCGCTATTGCCGGGAAATAGCGCCTCATGAACATCGATTGTGCTGCTTTGCTTGGCAGCGAGATTTTTTGACATGACAGTATGACCAACTGATTTAGCCAATTGACCGTCTCTAGCTGAGTTTGATGATCAGGCCAACAATCAAAGCTATTTGCGCTAAAGCCAGACCAACCACCCATGTCACAACTTCTGACTTGGCGACTTCGATTTCTGCCTTCAGCTTAGCGTCAAAATAATCTTTGGTGAAGGGCTGGCTTTCAGACAGCGCATGTTTGAAGGCATCAGCAATGGCTTCAGCCTGCGCATCTGCGAACCCGGCGTTTCTTAGCCGGGTTACGAACAGGTGTGTATCGAAAGTAGTTATCGCCATATAAAAAAATAGCACCAAAAGCATCAAGCCAAAGCAACCACCTTCTGCTCAATCGCCCCAAACACACTTTGCCCATCCTTGGCTTTCGCTTCAATGCGAATCGTGTCGCCAAACAACATGTACTCGGTCATGGGTTTGCCGCCTTCAATGGTTTCTATGGCGCGCTTTTCGGCGATGCAGCTGTAGCCGTGCGTCCAGTCCTTGTTGCTCACCGTGCCTGAGCCAATCACGCTGCCTGCACGCACGTTACGGGTTTTGCAGATGTGGGCAATCAGCTGGCCAAAGTGAAAGGTCATCTCTGGCCCGGCCTCGCACATGCCAACTTTGCGTCCGTTCCAGGTGCTTTGCAAAGTCATGTGCAATCGGCCGCCTTGCCATGCGTCGCCAAGTTCGTCGATGGTCACGGCCACGGGACTAAAAGCGGTGGCCGGTTTGCTTTGAAAAAACCCAAAACCTTTGGCCAGCTCGGCAGGGATCAGGTTGCGCAGCGACACGTCGTTGGCCAGCATTACCAGCCGCACGCTGTCGATGGCCTGGTCGGGTGTCGTGCCCATGCCGACATCGGCAGTGATCACGGCAATTTCGGCTTCAAAATCAATGCCGAAATCTTCGCTAGCCACCACCACGTCGTCACGCGGGCCAATAAAGTCGTCGCTGCCGCCCTGGTACATCAGCGGGTCGGTGTAAAAGGTTTCCGGCACTTCAGAGCTGCGCGCTTTACGCACCAGCTCGACGTGGTTAATAAAGGCCGAGCCGTCGGCCCACTGATAGGCGCGCGGCAACGGAGCCATGCACTGCACGGGCTCAAACGGAAACGCGTGGCGTGCCTTGACGGCTTGGGCAGTGCCGTCAGCGACACGATTAAGCGTCTCATACAGGTCCTGCAACTGCGGCGACATGAAGTTCCAGTCGTCCAGCACCTGTTGCAATTTGCTGGCAATGCCAGTTGCATAATGCGCCGTCGACAGGTCTCGCGAGACAACAACCAGCTGGCCGTCACGCGTGCCGTCTTTATAGGTGGCAAGTTTCATGGCTTGTCTTTCAATGCATGTTTCAGCGTTACGATAAGTGAAATTGATTTACCTAAAAGTAATTATAGAGAACTCATGAAGGCTAAAACTGCGCACGTGCCGACCCCGTTTGACGCTGCCGAGCCGCAGCGTGCGGGTATCCAGTCCGTAGAGGTGGGGTTCAGTTTGTTAAAAGTTTTAAGCGACGCGGGCTGTGCACTGATGTTGCGCGACCTGGCCGTTAGGGCGGACATGAGCGCCGCCAAAGCGCACCGGTATCTGGTCAGCTTTCAACGCCTGGGCTTGGTGGTGCAAGATGCAGGCACAACCCACTACGATCTGGGGCCAGCGGCACTTAAGTTAGGGCTTGCTTCGCTGTCAAGGATTGATGCCGTCAAGCTTGCCAGAGCGCGCCTGAGCTCCTTGATGACCCAAATTGGTCAAACGCTGGCGCTGGCCGTGTGGGGCAATCAAGGCCCCTGCATGGTGCATTGGGAGGAATCGCCACAAGCGGTCACTGTCAATTTGCGTTTGGGCGACGTGATGCCGCTGCTGTCGTCGGCCACCGGGTTGTGCTTTGCGGCGTTCATGGCAACGCGGCAAAGCGCAGTGAACGCCCGGTTAAGAGGGCTGCTTGACGACGAGCTGGCACGCGCGCAAAAGCTGGGGCGTCGTGATTTGCCTGCCAACTTGGCACAAGTTACCAAACTGCTGGACGAAGCGCGCCAGCATGGCGTAGCCCGCGTTGTTAACACGCTGCTGCCGGGCGTGGGCGGCTTTTGTGCGCCGGTGTTTGATGCCGATGGCCACATGGTGCTGGGCATGGTGGCACTCGGTTCGCTCAGCACTTTTGATGCCGCCTGGGACGGCGCAGTGGCACGGCCACTTAAAGCCGCAGCGCAGCTACTGTCCAGTGATTTGGGCTACATTGCGGCATGACACGCCCCGGCCCTACTGCCCATCAAGTCACCAGCGCCCCCGCCACCTCACCCGGCTGGCGGCCGCTGGCGGGTTTGGCGCTGCTGGTGGTAGCCGCCCACGCCCTGGTGCTGCAAGCTTCGCCCGCACACTTGGGCAGCAGCGCTGACGATGGCAGCAAAACCCTCACGATCCCCACAACCCTTTCCACCCGCAGCATTGAAGCAGCGCCTGCTGCGGCAACCGCACCAGCCATCGCACCCATCAGCTCCAGCGCGCCTGCGGCCCCGAAAACCGTCAAAACAACGCCAAAAGCTCCAAATAATCAATCAAATCAGCCCCTGGCCCAACAGATAATTGCCCAAGCCGCTCCTGAAATAGTAGCGTCCACAGCAGCCGAACCAACTTCGCTACCAGCGGGCGGCGGCGTGGCTGAAAGCACAGCAGCCAGCACACCCACCCAGGTGGATATCCAGGCCGTTAAGGCGCCCACCCTCAACCCCAACACAGTCGTCACCGCCGTCAGCCTGCCGGGCTCTGTGCGCTTGCAATACAAAGTTGTCGGCATGTCCAAAAATCTGAACTACCAGGCCAGTGCGGAACTGAGCTGGAAAACAGACGGCGACACTTACGATGCCGTGATGAAAGTCAGCGCTTTTCTGGTCGGCTCGCGCAGTATGACGAGTGTGGGCAAAATTACCAGCAGCGGTCTGGCACCCAAGCGTTTTGCAGACAAGTTCAGGTCTGAGCAGGCGGCACATTTTGAAGCTGACCAAGGCAAGATTGTTTTCAGTGCCAACACACCTGATGCCCCCTGGGTCGACGGCGTGCAAGACCGGGTCAGCGTGTTGATGCAACTCGCTGGCATGTTGGCAGCCAACCCGACGGGCTACCCAACCGGCAGCGTTGTAACGTTTCTGACCGTTGGCCCACGAGAAGCTGACACGTGGACATTCGTCGTTGAAGCTGAAGAAAACCTGGACTTGATGAGCGCACCGGTAGCGGCGGTAAAACTCACCCGCAGGCCGCGCAAAGAGTTTGACCAGAAGGTAGAAATCTGGTTTGCACCGTCATTGGGCTACCTGCCCGTGCGCAGCCGCATCACGCAGCATAACGGCGACTTTATTGACCAGCAGTTGACAGAAATCAACCGCAGCCTGTGAAAAAGTGCCGGTGTTGAACCGCCATCAGCGCGGATAAACCCTGTCAGCCTTGAAGTTGGCACTGTCGTTGCTATATGACAGCTTGGTAGACGCCTAAAATGCGACAAGGAAATTTTTATGCAAATGCTTTACGACTCAGAATCTTTTGTGGTGGTGCAAATTCACGCCAACGCACCTGAAGCCTCGGCACCGCCAACGATCATTCCCCACATGGCTCGCAATGGTTTTGAAATTGTTGACAAACGCTCCGGTAAAGAGGTTTACCTTGACGGTTCCTGGGCTGAGATGTTTCAGCAGCGTCTGAGCGCCTGGCAAATCAACACGCCCACCCAGCAAGAGATTGAAGACACGCTTGAAGGCTACAGCGGCCTGGCCAATACGCCCATATCCTTGCACTGACGTCCTGTCATCACGGGGACTGCCTCAGTAAAAGCCCGATAACCCAAAGCGGGGGCTTGCGGCATAGTTGAAGCTTCTGATTCATCGCCAGTTTTTGACGGCGCACAAGGATTTACATGAAACTCAAACTCGCCCTTCTTGCCGCAGCCATGGTCATGGCCATTCCAGCCGGCGCAAAAACCTTTAAATGAACCAGCGCCAGCGACATTCCAACGCTGGACATCCATTCACAAAACAACGCGCTGGGCAACGGCGTTCATGCGGCGGTATATGAGTCGCTGGTGTACTACAACAGCCGCACTTTCAAAATTGAGCCTGTGCTGGCCACAAGCTGGAAACTGATCAACCCGACGCTCATGCGGATCGAACTGCGCAAAGGCGTCAAGTTCAGTGATGGATCTGCATTTAGTGTTGACGATGCGGTGTTCTCCATCAACCGCTCAATGGCAAAAACCTCCAACTTTGGCGTGTTTGCGCAGGGCATCGACAAAGTCACCAAAACAGGCGAAAACACGCTGGAGATCTCGCTCAAGTCGCCCAACCCGGTGCTGATGAACCAGCTGACCGAGCTGCGCATGATGAGCAAGGCTTGGTCTGAGAAAAACAAGTCCACCGAGCCGAAAGACATCAAAACCAAAGACGAAAGCTTTGCCCACCGCAATGCCATGGGTACTGGCCCGTTTATGGTCGAGAGCTGGCAGCCTGACCAGAAAATGGTTTTCAAGCGCAACCCCAACTGGTGGGGCAAGCTGGAAGGCAACGTGACCGAAATCGTCTACACCCCCATCAAGTCCGAGGCCACCCGCGTTGCCGCATTGCTGTCCGGTGAAGTCGATCTGGTGCTGGACCCGAGCCTGCAAGACCTGGCCCGCATGCGCAATAACAAAGACCTGAAGGTGCTGGACGGCGCTGAAAACCGCACCATCTTTTTGGGCATGGACCAGTTCCGTGACGAGCTCGTGGGCTCCAATGTGAAGGGCAAAAACCCCTTGAAGGATGTACGCGTGCGCAAAGCGCTTTATCAGGCGATTGACAGCGCCACGCTGAACAAAGTCAGCATGCGCGGCCTGAGCCAGCCCACGGGCACGCTGATCGCCCCGCAAGTCAACGGCTGGACGAAAAAAGTCGATGCCCGCTGGCCGTACAACATCGAAGCCTCCAAGAAATTGCTGGCTGAAGCGGGTTACCCTAGCGGTTTTGAAGTGGACCTGGCCTGCCCGAACAACCGCTACATCAATGACGAAGAAATTTGCCAGGCCATCACCGCCATGTGGTCCAAAGTGGGCGTTAAAGCCAAATTGCGTACCCTGTCGTTGGTGACCTACTTCCTGATGATCCAGCGCTATGAAGCCAGTATTTACATGCTGGGCTGGGGCGTGCCAACCTTTGATGCGTTGTACAGCCTGCAGTCGCTGGTGCGCAGCGTCGGGGTGGGCGGCGACGGCAACTACAACGTGGGGCGTTATTCCAACCCGCAAATGGATGCGCTGATTGAACGCATCAAGAAAGAAACCGATGCCAAAAACCGCAATGACCTGATTGAAAAAGCACTGGAGTTGTCACATACCGATGTCTCGCACATCCCGCTGCACAACCAGATCATCCCGTGGGCGTTGAAGAAAAATGTCGATGTGGTGCATCGGGCTGACAACCGTATCGACTGGCGGCTGGTAAAGGTGAACTAATGGATTTGTCATTGCGGGCATGACCCGCAATCCATGGCCCCGCTTCCTGCCAGCACCGTAGAAGGCATGGATCCCGGATCGAGTCCGGAATGACTCACCCAAAAGGCCTTTTAAGGCCTTTTTTCATGGTCGCCTGCAAGACAAAATTGCGCCAAACCTAAGGTATGTCCTGTAGTGGCGCGCATTTTGCTGCGCTAGTATCGTGATTGCTTTATTTCTCTGCCAATGCTCTCATTTATTCTCCAACGTGTTTTCCAAGCCGTCATCGTGATGGTTTCGGTCGCCTTTATCTCGTTTTTGCTGTTTCAATTTGTTGGCGACCCGGTAGTTTATTTGCTGGGCCAGGACGCGACGCCCGAGCAGATCCGGGAGTTGCGGGCTGACCTGGGACTGGACAAATCTTTTGTGGTGCAGTTCTGGAACTTTTTGGCCAACGCGGTGCGCGGCGAGTTTGGTTTAAGCCTGCGCCAGGGTGCCAAAGTGTCGCGCCTGATTGCCGAGCGCTTGCCCGCCACGCTGGAGCTGGCAGGTGTTGCTGCATTGCTGGCGCTGGTATTGGGCATCCCGATGGGCGTGTATGCGGCGCTGAAGCGCGGCACGTTTTTAAGCCAGCTTTTCATGACGGTGTCGCTGCTGGGCGTGTCGCTGCCAACGTTTCTGGTCGGTATTTTGCTGATTTTGCTGTTTGCTGTTGGCCTGGGCTGGTTCCCCAGTTTTGGCCGCGGCGATGTAGTGCAAATTGGCTGGTGGAGTTCTGGCCTGCTCACGGCTAAAGGCTGGCATCACATTGTGCTTCCAGCCATCACGCTGGCGGTGTTTCAGCTCACGCTCATCATGCGTTTGGTACGGGCTGAAATGCTCGAGGTACTGCGCACCGATTACGTCAAGTTTGCGCGCGCCCGGGGCCTGTCCAACCGCAGCATTCATTTCGGCCACGCGCTTAAAAACACGCTGGTACCGGTGATCACCATCACCGGTTTGCAACTTGGCGCGCTGATTGCATTTGCCATCATTACCGAGACCGTGTTTCAGTGGCCTGGCATGGGGCTGCTGTTCATCCAGGCCGTGACGTTTGCCGACATTCCTGTCATGGCAGCCTATCTGTGCCTGACCGCGCTGATTTTTGTGGTGATCAACCTGGTGGTTGATCTGCTTTATTTTGCCGTTGACCCCCGCTTGCGCGTGGGCAAATCTGGAGGTCATTGATGCTGACAGCCGTAAAACCCAACCCCGTGAATCCGGTGAACCCGATGCATCCGCAAAAGCTGATGGTTGCGGGCAAGGCTTTTGCAGCCATTACCCAGTTTCACCCCGAGCTGACCGCTTTCAGGCGTGACTTGCACGTCCACCCTGAGCTAGGCTTTGAAGAGGTTTACACCGCCGGCCGCGTGAAGCAAGCGCTGGAGCTGTGCGGTGTTGATGAGATTCACACCGGCATTGGTAAGACGGGTGTTGTCGGCATCATCTATGGCAAAGGACGCAACGCAGGCAACCCAGGCAACATGATTGGCCTGCGTGCTGACATGGACGCGCTGCCCTTGACTGAGCACAACGCCTTTGGCTGGAAGTCTGCCCAGCCTGGCAAGATGCACGCCTGCGGCCATGACGGCCACACCACCATGCTGGTCGGCGCAGCGCGCTACCTGGCTGAGACGCGTAATTTTGACGGCACAGCCGTGCTGATTTTTCAGCCCGGCGAAGAAGGCTACGCCGGCGCCAAGGCCATGATTGAAGACGGTTTATTCAACCGCTTTCCGGTCCAAGCAGCGTATGCCATGCACAACTGGCCCTCCATGCCCGCAGGCACGGTGGGCGTGAACCGCGGCCCCATGATGGCAGCGGCAGACCGCATCACAATCACGATTACAGGCAAGGGCGGGCATGGCGCGCACCCTTACATGACGGTAGACCCGGTGTTGGCAGCCGCGCACATCATTACGGCCACGCAAAGTATTGTCAGCCGCAACGTTAAACCGCAAGACAGCGCAGTGATCAGTATTTGCGCCATGAATGCGGGTGACCTTGGCGCGATGAGCGTTATCCCCGGCACGGCCACGCTGGTCGGTACGGTGCGTACCTTCAGCCCTGACGTGCAGGACATGATTGAAAAACGCCTGCACACCCTGGTAGCGTCGGTTGCCGAGGCGTTTGGCGCTACAGCCAGTGTCAACTACGAGCGCATTTACCCAGCCACCATCAACACGCCCGTAGAGGCCATGTTCGCAGCAGACATTGCCGCCATGCTGGTGGGTGAAGACAACGTGGTTCGCGACATCGTACCGAGCATGGGGGCTGAAGACTTCTCCTTCATGTTGCAGGCCAAACCGGGCGCTTACTTACGGCTCGGTCAAGGTGACGGTTTGGGTCAGCCCGGCTGCTTTTTGCACAACAGCCGCTATGACTTCAATGACGAGGTGTTGCCGCTGGGGGCGGCATTGTTTGCGGGACTGGTGGAGCAGTCCATGCCGGTTGCCGTTTGAGTTCGCATCCATTTAGTTTTGCTTCGCTTTAAAGGAAAAACATGTCTGATTACCCTAAAAAAACCGCTCTAGCCCAATCAATTCGTGCGGTAACAGCTATTATTTTAGTAGCGGGCTCCGTTGTTGCCATGGGCACTGCAAATGCCAAAACCATCCGCATCGGCAACCAGGGCGACGCGCTGTCGCTTGACCCGCATTCGCTGAACGAATCATTGCAGCTCAGCGTGACCGGCAATGTGTACGAGCCACTGGTGAGCCGCAACAAAGACCTGAGCCTGGCCCCCGGACTGGCCACCAGCTGGACCCAGCCCACGCCATCAGTTTGGCGTTTTGAGCTGCGCAAAGGCGTCAAATTTCATGATGGCACACCCTTTACGGCTGATGACGTGTTGTTCAGCTTCACCCGCGCTTCGGGCGACGGCTCAGACATGAAGAGCTACACCAACGACATCAAGGAAGTGCGCAAGGTAGGCGATTTTGTGGTGGAAATTGAAACCAAAGCACCCTTCCCGATCCTTCCCGACGTGATCTCGCTGGTCTACATCATGAGCAAAACCTGGTCCGAAGCCAACCAGGCCACCAAGCCGGTAGACCGCCGCAAAGGTGTTGAAAACGCAGCGTCATTCCGCTCCAACGGCACCGGCCCTTTCCGCACGCGAGAGCGCCAGCCCGGCATCAAAACCACCTTTGCCCGCAATGCAGCCTACTGGGGCAAGATTGACGGCAATGTGACTGAAGTGGTGTACACACCGATTACCAACGACGCCACCCGCGTGGCCGCTTTGATATCTGGCGAGATCGATGTGATGGAGCCCGTACCGGTGCAGGATATTGCCCGCGTCAATGCCAGCGCCAACGCCAAAGCCATGACCGGCCCTGAGCTGCGGACCATCTTTTTAGGCATGGACCAAAAGCGAGATGAACTGCTGTACTCAAGCGTCAAGGGCAAAAACCCGTTTAAAGACAAGCGGGTTCGCCAGGCGTTTTACCAGGCCATCGACATTGAAGGCATTAAACGCACCGTAATGCGCGGCGCTGCCAACCCAACGGCGCTGATGGTTGGCCCGGGCATCAACGGTTTTGACGCCAATGCCAACAAACGCCCGGCGTTTGATGTAGAAGCTGCCAAAAAACTGATGGCTGACGCGGGCTATGGTGTCGGCTTTGAAGTCACCATGAACTGCCCGAATGACCGTTATGTCAACGACGGCGAAATTTGCCAGGCAGTGGCGGCCAACCTGTCACGCATCAACGTCAAGATCAACCTACAGGCCGAAACCAAAGGCACTTATTTCCCCAAAATCTTGCGCCGCGACACCAGCTTTTACATGCTGGGCTGGACACCGGGCACCTATGACGCGCACAACGCCCTCAATGGCCTGATGCGCTGCGTAGATGACAAAGGTTCAGGCCAGTTTAATCTGGGTTCTTATTGCAACCCCAAGGTTGACGAGCTGATTGCCAAAATCCAGTCTGAGACCGACAAAGGTAAACGCTCGGCCTTTATTGCAGAAGCTTTCAAACTACATACCGACGACATCGGTCACCTGCCCCTGCATCAGCAGGCGCTGGCTTGGGGCGTGAGCAAAAAAGTTGATTTGGTACAGCTTGCCGACAACTTCATGCCGTTCAAATGGATGAGCGTCAAGTAATTCACTCACCGTTCGCCCTGAGCCTGTCGAAGGTTTCTCGCTGGTGGGGAAGCTTCGACAAGCTCAGCTCGAACGGTATCAATAAGTCATGAAAACTAACCCACTCACCCGCTGGCTTGACACCGATGTCGGCTACAGCTTTAAAACATCACCGATGGCGATTGCCGCCGGGGCGGTGGCCTTCATTTGTCTGGTTTGCGCCGTGTTTGCGGGGTTTATTGCCCCGCACAACCCGTTTGACCTGACGACACTTGAATTGTCAAACGCCCGCCTGCCGCCGGCGTGGGAGGCTGAGGGACGGCGCGCTTTTTTGCTGGGCACCGACGACCAGGGCCGTGACATTTTGTCAACGCTGATGTACGGCGCACGCATTTCGCTGGCGGTGGGTTTTGCGTCAGTCATCATCTCGGTTGCGTTTGGTGTGGTGATGGGTTTGCTGGCCGGCTTTATGGGCGGCTGGCTCGACAGTTTTTTGATGCGCCTGTGCGACGTGATGCTGAGCTTTCCGTCGATTCTGGTGGCGCTGCTGATTGCAGGTGTAGGCCGCGCGATGTTCCCCAACGCGCATGAATCGCTGGCTTTTGGGGTGCTGATTGTGTCTATATCCCTCACCGGCTGGGTGCAGTACGCCCGCACCGTGCGCGGCTCGACATTGGTTGAGCGCAACAAGGAATACGTGCAGGCGGCGCGCGTTACAGGTGTGGCGCCGCTGCGCATCATGACGCGCCACGTGCTGCCCAATGTGCTGGGCCCGGTGCTGGTGCTGGCCACCATTCAGGTGGCCACTGCCATCATCACCGAGGCGACGCTGTCGTTTTTGGGCGTCGGCGTGCCGCCGACTTCGCCATCGCTTGGCACGCTGATTCGCGTCGGCAACGACTATCTGTTTTCAGGCGAGTGGTGGATCACCGTGTTCCCCGCGCTGATGCTGATCATCATTGCACTCAGTGTGAATTTGCTCGGCGACTGGCTAAGGGATGCGCTGAATCCACGTCTTCGTTAAGCAGCTATGTCATTACTTCAAGTTAAAAACCTCGTCGTCGAATTTCCTAACAGGCGCGGCACACTGCGTGCCATCGACGGCATTTCTTTCGACATCGCGCCGGGTGAAATCCTGGGTGTGGTCGGTGAATCGGGTGCGGGCAAGTCGCTCACAGGCGCGTCCATCATCGGCCTGCTGGAGCCGCCGGGCCGCATTGCCAGCGGCGAGGTGCTGCTAGAAGGCAAGCGCATTGACAACCTGAGTAATGACGAACTCCGCCACATTCGTGGCCGCAAAATTGGCGCGATTTTCCAGGACCCGCTGACGTCGCTGAACCCGCTGTACAGCGTGGGCAAGCAACTGACGGAAACGATTCAGGCGCACCTGCCCGTGAGCAATGCAGAAGCCCGCAAACGTGCGATCGATTTGCTCAAAGACACGGGCATTCCGGCTGCTGAGCAGCGCATTGACCATTACCCGCACCAGTTCTCGGGCGGCATGAGGCAGCGTGTGGTGATTGCCCTAGCGTTGGCGGCTGAGCCCAAACTGATCGTGGCTGATGAGCCCACAACGGCACTTGACGTGTCGATTCAGGCGCAAATCATCAGTCTGCTGAAAAACATCTGCAAAAACCGGGGCGCAGCTGTGATGCTGATTACCCACGACATGGGTGTGATTGCCGAGACTTGCGACCGCGTGGCCGTGATGTACGCGGGCCGCATTGTGGAGATTGGCCCGGTGCATGAAGTCATCAACCGACCTGCACACCCGTACACCGCAGGCCTGATGGCGTCGATCCCCGACATCACGCAAGACCGCGAATACCTGAACCAGATTGATGGTGCCATGCCGCGTTTGAATGCGATTCCTGTCGGGTGCGCGTTTAACCCGCGCTGCCCCAAAGTGTTTGACCGATGCAGAGTTGAGCGCCCCGTGCTGCTTGATGCAGGCGCGACACGCGCGGCCTGCTGGCTGGTTGAAGAAGCGGGAGCAAAAGCATGACGACCCTTGTTGCGGTTAACGACATCGCCATGACGTTTGACGTCTCGCCCAGCCTGCTAACACGCGTGATTGAGCGCCAGCCCAAACTGTTTTTACACGCGGTTGACGGCGTAAGTTTCGAGATTGAAAAAGGCAAAACGCTGGCCCTCGTCGGTGAATCCGGTTGCGGCAAAAGCACCGTGGCCAAGTTGATGGTGGGCCTGTACCAGCCCACACGCGGCAACATGACGTTTGACGGCATGGACGCACACGCCACCTACAAAGGCCCGACGGGCTTGAAGCTGCGCGAGCGCATCCAGATGATTTTTCAGGATCCGTATGCGTCGCTTAACCCGCGATGGATTGTGGAAGACATCATTGGTGAGCCGCTCAAAGAACACGGCATCATCACCGACCCGGCGGAGCTGAAAGCCAAGGTGGGTGAGCTGCTCAAATCGGTGGGCCTGAGTCCGCTCGACGGCCCCAAATACCCGCACCAGTTCTCAGGCGGGCAACGCCAGCGCATCTCGATTGCCCGGGCGCTGGCTACCAACCCCGAATTTTTGGTGTGCGACGAGCCCACCAGCGCGCTGGACGTGAGTGTGCAGGCGCAGGTGCTCAACATCATGAAAGACCTGCAAAAGCAGCGCGGGCTAACTTATCTCTTCATCAGCCACAACCTGGCTGTGGTGCGCCACGTCAGCGACAGCGTCGGCGTGATGTACCTGGGCCGCCTGGTTGAGCTGGCCGACAAGCAATCACTCTTCGCCACCCCGCGCCACCCGTACACGCGCATGCTGCTGGACGCCATACCCAAAATGCACGACACCGGTCGCGCCCGTACGGCGGTGCAAGGCGAAGTGCCGAATCCGTTGAGTCCACCTGCTGGTTGCGCTTTCAACCCGCGCTGCCCGCATGCCAATGACCGTTGCCGGACGGAGCGGCCTGTGCTCAAGGCGTTACATGGCATCAAGGTGGCTTGCCATGCTGTGGAAGAGGGTCGGATTTAGTTTTTGCTATTTATTTAGTAGCTGATTGCGGTTGGATTTTTTGGGTTTTGGCGACATTTGCGTGTGGTTAGCCTTCATGAGTTTGCCGGGACTCGCCCCGGCGGGCGACTTACTTTTCTTTTGGCTATCGTCCAAAAGCAAAGTAAGCAAAAGAAAAGGCGACCCGCAGTCTGAGTCCCTGCGCTTCGCTTCGGGCACGCTACGGTGCTCGTGAAAAGCGGGGTCACGCACAAACTCGCTTTGCTCAAACAAGTGCGCGCCCTGATCCGCTTTTCCCTGTGCTCCTCACCTCAGCCAGGACGGGGGGACAAGGGGATCGGATGCGGGTATGGGGGCAGCCCTCACCCCTGCCCTCTCCCAAAGGGAGAGGGAGTAAAGCCGGCAATACAGTCTGAAGCGTTTCTTCATTCCCTCTCCCTCTGGGAGAGGGTTAGGGTGAGGGCCTCCCCGCATCCGAATCTTCTTCCCCAACCCGTCCTGGCTGGGCTTGAAAAAGCTGAAGGAGACGGATTAAAAAATCTAGATGAGGGGCGGCGGCAAAGCCGACTAGTTTCTAGATTTTCCGGCTCCTTCAGCTTTTTCAAGGAACCGCAAAGCGGCCCAGACTGCGGGTCGCCTTTCTTTTGGTTACTTTTCTTTGGCGAAGCAAAGAAAAGTGACTTGCTGCCGGGCAACCCCGGCACTCTCAATAAAACAAATTGCTATGAATTAAAGAGCTGCTTAGGCCCGTATCAATTGACCTACAACCCAAAACTATTCCTAAAAACTACCCAAAATCTGCCTTTTTAATCACCTAGCAAACTCACCCCAAACCCAATATCGCATTCAAATACTCTTTGGCATTTTTCAAAACAGCTGAACTCACCTTTCCCCAAGGATGTGGCCGCGCACCACGAGCTTCCCAGTCAAATGTAGACACCTGATTGGCATTGATAAAACTCTTTTGTGCTTTGCCGGTAGCGTTCTCCAGCTGAAACGGATTAAACCCCCTGGCCTTCGGGTCGCCATGGTGCTGGCTGGTCATCGCCAGGCCCATCACAGTTTTAGTTTTGGCATTGAACTGCTTTGGCGACAACACTAGAAACGGATGCTGCCCGGCCATTTCTTTACCTGCCTGCGGCGTGAAGTTCAGCCAGATAATGTCGCCCAGCTCAGGTACCCACAAACTTTGCGCCACGGTCATGGCAGCTCGCGGCCAACGCTTGGGCCGTAGTCCACCAGGTCAATGCCGCCTTCGTCTGGCATCTGAGCTAACAGTTGGCTCAAGCTCACTTTGGGCGCGACCGCCTCAATCACGATCCGGCCATTTTCATGAAAAATGCGCACGGGGTCTGCTACTTGTAGCTGCGCCTGGCGCAGCATGTCTGACGTCAATCGAACGCCCTGGCTGTTGCCCCATTTGAGGATGCTGGCTTGTCGGGGTGCAAGTGTTGCGGTCATCGTGCTTCCTTTTGCAATGTATACACTGAGTGTAGCCAATAAACTTGACTGCTCAAGTTAGTGCAAATTTCATAGCTGCTTGCGCCCGTATTCATTGGGCTAAAGCCCTAAATGACCCTTAAAAACAGGTCAAAACAGCACTTTCCAACCCTTCCCAGCAACAAACCACCGATACATCGGCTCTGCCAGCAACAGCACCGCCGCCAACCGCGTGACATGAAACGCGGTGACCAGCGGTACGCCAAGTTGCAGCACTTTGGCGGTGATGGTCATCTCGGCAATACCGCCAGGAGACGTGCCCAACAAGACTGTGGCCCAGTGCAGGTCAGTAAACTGGGCCAGCCCCCACGCAAAGCCTGCACACAGGGCAATCATGGCGACCGTGCTGAACGCGACGGATGCCAGCCAGCGCGGTGCCTGATGCACAAACTCCCGGCTAAAGCGCACGCCCAGACTGATGCCGATGACCAGTTGAGCGGCGTTGGTCAGCGCTTGCGGAATGGCTGACAGCGTGTAGCCGGTTGACGTGAGTAGCACAGCAACCGCCAGTGCGCCAATAAACCACGGGTTGGTGCGCTTGAATATGAGCATGACCCAGCAGCCGATGCCCGTCAGCACGATCAGCAAAGCCAAGCCGGGCCAGATGACAAACTGCGGGCCGGGCAGCGTGGTGTCCAGCCCCTGCAGCCCGGCAAACTGAAAGCCGAACGGAATGATGAGGGTGACCAGCAGCACCCGCAGGCTGTGCGCCGAGGCGACCAACTCGGTCTGCGCGCCGTGACGCTCGGCCATCAGCGTCATTTCAGACGCAGCGCCAATCGGTGCGGCAAAGTAAGTGGTCTTTGTGCTGAGTCCCGCCATGTGCAGCCAGCCCGGTCGGCCGTGAACCCAACGCAGCCACGCGCCAAACCCCAAGCCAAGCGCTAAAGCCCAAACAATGTTCAGTGCAATCGCCCACCAAAGCGTCGCCACAAGCGCCACCACCTGCGGCGTGAAATACAGGCCCAGCGCCGCGCCAATCACCCACTGGCCCGCATTGCGCAGCGGCGTGTAGCTGCTGGTCGGTGCGCCCAGCATGGACAGCGCGGCGGTTGCGACGAGTGGGCCAATCATCCATGGCAACGGGGTGTTGAGTTGCACGCAAGCCAGCGCGGCCAACAAACCAGGCAAAAGTGTGAGCGCGGTATGTGCGGAGTTCAACAGCACGGCAAGTGTCGGGGAGCAAATAGACAAAAAGGCATTATTCTGGATTGTCCGGTGCGATACTCATAAAAAAACCTGCGCAGGCGCCATGGCTCAAGACTTATTTACCCAAAGCTATTACACCAACACGCTGCTTGATGACGGTTTCATCAAGCAAAAAGCGGGCGAACTGCGAACCAAGCCGATTCCGTATGATCTGCCGGCGTGGCTCATGCAGAATTTTGATGCTGCCACGTTGGCCGCCGGCAGCGAAGCCCAGCTTGAGACCGACTTTATTGGCCCGCTCCTGTCTCAAATGGGTTGGGTAAAAATGGCCCAAAAATTAGTGACGGTGCAAGGCAAGGTAGCCAAACCTGACTGGTGCTTAAGACTTGAGCGCGACCAGGATCAAGCGCTGATAACCGCCATCTGCGAGTCCAAAGCCTGGGACAAAACACTGGACACGGGCAAGGCGGATCGAGAGAACAACCCCCACCACCAGTTGCAGGACTACCTCAGCACCCTGCGTGTGCGCTTCGGGTTTTTAACCAATGGCCGCATTTGGCGCGTGTACGACACCGACAAGATAACCGCCAAAAAGACTTTTATTGAATTTGACCTTGAGCGTTTGTTAGCCCTTGATGATGCCAACGAAAAAGCGCAAGGCCTTGGCCTGTTCGCTTTCTTTTTTGGCCGCGACACTTACCTGCAACCTGCAGAGGCAGGCAAGGCCAGCGCTATTGAGCAAGCAATTGCCGAGTCAAGCGACTTCACTCTCGCGGTTGAGGAAAACCTCAAAGCGGTGATTTACGGCTACGCGGGAGAAGAGTCGCTGTTTGAAATCATGGGCAAGGCGATTCACAGGGCCAGCCCCAAAGCCACGTTGGCAAGCGTTTATGAAAACAGTGTGGTGCTGCTGTTTCGGCTGCTGTTCGTCGTTTACTTTGAAGACAAAAACCGCACGCTGCTGAGCAAACACCCGTTTTACCAACGCTACAGTCTGGGCTTCATCTTTCAAACTCTGCACCAGCAAACCCTGGAAAAGGGCAAGCTCCACGACGGTGTGTACGCGCTCAAGCAGCTGTTTGAAATGCTCAATGAAGGCGCAGGAGACATCGACATCCCGCTGTTTAACGGCGGCTTGTTTGACCCGGCACGCGCACCCTTACTGCTCCAGTCCAAGATTTTTGACAACGCCACGCTGTGCCAATTGCTGGAAAAGCTGCTGTACAAAACCAGTCGCGGCACCACCCTGTTTGACGCCCGGCGTGACTTTAAAAACATGAGCGTGACCCACCTGGGGCGCATTTATGAAGGCTTGCTGGAGTTTCGTTTTGAGCGCGCCCTCGAAGCCGCCGTTTACCTGGAGTATGAAAGCACCACCACCAAAGGCAAGACCGTTGAAGCCTACTTTGACAGCTATGACCAGACCAACATCCGCAAAGAAAAAGGCTTTCGTGCCTGGCGTGAATTCAGCGTCAAAAAAGGCGAGGTCTACCTGAAGAGCGCCAGCAACTCACGCAAAGCCACCGCCAGCTATTACACACCGCCAGTCCTGTCGCAGCGGCTGGTTAAAGCCAGTGTTGACCACGCGCTAGCCGCAGCCGTTACCAGCACACCTGATGCGGCCACAGGCAAGGCCTTCATGGATCTCAAAATCCTCGACAACGCCTGCGGCAGCGGCCACTTTCTGGTCGAAGCACTTGGCTACCTGACCGACCTGGCTTTGGCCCGGCTGGAGACAGACGCTGACTTGCAAATACTGGTGAATGACGAGAGCAGCAAGATCACTGAGCAATTGAGATTTTTAAACCTCGACTACGTGCCTGAAGACGCGCAGATTTTGAAACGCGCCCTGCTCAAGCGCTGCATTTTTGGTGTGGACTTGAACCCCTTTGCCGTCGAGCTGGCGCGCCTGTCGCTGTGGATGGACAGTTTTATCTTTGGCACGCCGCTGTCTTTTATTGAGCACCATGTGCAACACGGCAACGCGCTGATGGGCGCCAGCGTGCAGGACTTCATCAAGTTCAATGTAGAAGAAGCCAGCCAGGACGACATGTTTGTTGAAAACCTGGGCGCAAGGTTTGACGAACTGCGCGGCGTGATGCATGAGCTGGATGCCATGCGCGACACCACGGCCCAAGAGGTTGAACAATCCAAGGCGCTGTGGAAATACAGCATCGCCCCCAAGCTCAACTTGCTGTCGCGCGCGCTAAGCTTTGTTTGTACCCGCCGCGCCATGCTGGCCGAAGGTAATGGCAAAGCTTGCGAAGCGCTGGACAAAACCACCGACTTGATGACCCAGCTGTTTGCCGACAGCAAAACCAAAAGCGCGGCCCTGCGGCAGATTGAAACTTACGCCGCAAAATATCACTTTTTTCACTACGAAGTGGCTTTTCCTGAAGCCTTTGCAGGTGGTAAAAAAGGCTTTGACATCATTGTGGGCAATCCGCCCTGGGACAAAACCAAGTTTGCCGACACTGACTTCTTTCCGCAGTACCACAGCAACTACCGCAGCCTGAAGAACAATGAAAAAGCCGCCGTGCAACAGCGCCTGCTGGAGAGCCCGCACATAGATGCGGCCTACCAGGCCACCGTGCAGAGCATGGACGTTGCCAACCAATATTACAAAGACAAAAACACGTTCCCCTTGAACAAGGGCGCAGGTGACGGCAATCTGTTCAGACTGTTTGTAGAGCGCAACCTGGGCCTGCTGGCCGCGGGGGGCAGCTTGAACTACGTGCTGCCCAGTGCGCTGATGTTTGAAGAGGGCTCCATGCTGCTACGCAAACATATCTTCACGCATTGCCAGGTATCGTTTTTCTATAGTTTTGAAAATCGTAACGGTGTTTTTCCAGACGTTGACTCACGCTACAAATTTGCGTTGATGCAAGTGCTGAACAAAGCGCCAGCTACTGCTACCGGAAACGTCATTGACACTGCGTTTTATGTTCTTGATTCAGTCGAATTAGACCTGCCGCACAGCCACGTTCCCTATCCGTTACAAACGCTCAAAGCGCTGTCACCCGACCATTGGGCATTAATGGAACTGCGCGCCGCAGCAGACTTGCCAATTCTGCAAAAGTGCTACAACGCCTATGCAGCTCTATCGCCCGACTGGCTTGACTTTCGGCGTGAGTTGCACATGACCGATGACAAAGTCTTGTTCATTGAAAAGAATGCCCCGGGCTTGTTGCCGCTGTACCAAGGCAAGACGATTTGGCAATACACCCATCACCATGACCATGACCAGCCCGAGTATTGGGTTGAGTCAGGGGCTTTTGATGCGCGCATACAGAGCAAAGAGTTTTACCGCATGGCGCAAGACTTGAATGTACCCAAAACCGAAGTTGTTCAAAACGCCAGCGCGGTGCGCTACGACCGGGAGTTCGTGCGGCTGGGCGTACGAGAAATTGCGCGTGATACTGATGAGCGAACTTTGATTTTTTCACTGATTCCAAAAAATGTTGGCATCGGGCATAAGGTGAACTTTGCTATTCCAAAAGTTTATGTGCTCGATGACAAAGGGCAGGCCACTGTCCGGGTTGTCTCGCCATTGCGTTTGCTGTTTTCGCTGGCGTGGTTTAACAGCTTGCCGATGGACTGGGTAGCACGCTTCATGATTCAGATTTCAGTCAGCAAGACTTACCTCCACCGCCTGCCCATGCCGCAGCCCACAGACGACGAAATCCGCAGCAACCCAGACTACACCCAACTCGCCAAAAACGCGCTGCTGCTCAGCCTGGCTGCATCATGGGACGACTTTGCCGAGCTGGCCCTGCTCTTCAATGTGCAGCCCAAAGACGTGCCGCAAACCGCCAAGGCCAAAGACATGCTGCGTGCGCAAAACGACAAGCTGGTGGCCAGGCTGTATGGCATAACGGACACTGAATTTGCGCACCTGCTGCAAAGCTTCAAGGTCATGGCGGGCAAGCGGCCAGAATATTTAGCCCTCCTGCAGTAAGCCGTGTACGCGATTCTGCGTTTGCAATATGCGTCTGGCCCTTGGTGCTGGAGTGTTAATTTTTCACGCTCCGGCGTTCGGCATTTAAAACGATTCTTCGATACTGGTCATGGCGGCAAAGCGGCGGCACTTAAAGCGGCGATTGCCTGGCGCGACAAAAAGCTGGCGGAGGTTGAGGTTTTAAGCGTGGCAGAGTTTTGCCAGCTCAAACGCGACAACAACACCAGCGGTGTACCGGGCGTTCATTTCCTGACATCAAAGGCTCAACCGCATGGCATCTGGCAAGCCAAGCTCAAAATAGCGGGCAGGGGCAAACACAAGTCGTTTTCAGTGCTCAAGCATGGCTGGCAAAGCGCCTACGAGCAAGCCGTTGCCGCGCGCGAACAAATGCTGGCTGAGGCGGCTGACATGCCGTACCTGTATGACAAGCTGGCCAAAAAGCTGGCAGCAAAGAAGCCGTTAAAGAAGTAGGATGTTTGAATGCTGCAACCCTTTATTACTCGTCGTCTCCAGTGTCTGTTGTGTTTGACATTCATCACGCTCTTGATCAGTTGCGCCAACAAACCAGAGGCACCCCTGCTTAAGCCCCTGGCCGCTGAAACACAGGCCGTGACCACTGCCCGCCTGGACGCGCTGCTGCCGATGGACATGTTGCTGCTAGGCGAGCAGCACGATGCCGCTGAACACCAGCAGATTCACCAGCAAGTGATTGCCCAGCTGGCCCAGCGCGGGCAACTGGCTGCAGTGGCCCTGGAAATGGCCAACGCAGGCGCAAGCACCGCCAAACTGCACCCCAGTTCGACCGAACAGGAAGCCAAAAACGCCCTGAAATGGAATGACAAAGCCTGGCCGTGGGTGGCTTACGGCCCTACCGTGATGACCGCAGTACGCGCTGGTGTGCTGGTAGTGGGCGCCAACTTGCCGCGTGATGCCATGCGCGCCAGCATGGCCGACAGCACACTGGATGGCCAGTTGCCTGGCCCGGCGCTCAAAGCGCAGCAGCAGCAGATTCGCATTGGCCATTGCAATATGCTGCCTGAAAGCCAGATCACGCCGATGACGCGCATCCAGATTGCCAGAGACATGAAGATGGCAGAGACTTTGAGAGAAGTGGCGCTACCCGGCAAAGTGGTGGTACTGCTAGCGGGCAGCGCCCACGTTGACCGCATGCTGGGCGTGCCGCATCATTTGCCCGCCAGCTTGAGGGTCAAGGCTGTTCAACTACGTGCAGGGGATGCGGCGGCAACTGACAAAGCCGATGCGTTTGATGCCGTGTGGGCGACGCCCGCTTTGCCTGAGGAAGATTACTGCGCAGCTTTCAAGGCGCAGATGGGGAAGTAAGCGCCGTTAATTTGCTATTAATTCAGGAGCAGAATGCGCCCGTATTTATTGGGCTACAGGCTTATTTTTGTAAAATTTATAGGCCGGCAGGATTTTCTCTCACGCCGTCCCCTTTCGGGGGAAGGCGGGGATGGGGGCACGTACATTGGCAATGTCTGTTTCTGCGCATGTCCCCACCCTAACCCTCCCCCAGCGGGGGAGGGAACTTCTTATTTTCCTCACCCAGCGGGGTAGGGAACTTCGATTTTTTCCTCCCGCGCTGCGGGCGGGAACTTCGATTTTTCCTCCCTCGAAAGGGACGGAGTAAAAAGTAGCTCTCAGACTTTCTCAATCTTCTCAAGCGCCCGGTCCGCATAACGCCCAAACCGCCAGGCCGTACCATCAGCCGTGATGCGCCGCCAGGTGCTGCGTTTGTCATACGGGCTCATGGCGGGCCAGTTTTGTACTTCTTCAAAAGTACGGCCACAACCCTTGCACATTTCGTCGCCCTGGCTGGTGGAGCAAATCGCAATGCAGGGCGCATCAACGGTGGTGTCGTACCAGGTTTGCCAGGCTTCCATGGCACCGGGCGGGAAGCCCGCCACACCAACTTCGTCTTCGCGGTAAAAAACCATCAGCGCATACACCTCGGCCAGCTCCCGCAGTTCGGGCGCCAGCGTGATGCCGTCGGGGGATGGTGAGCGTTCGCGCCAGTAATTGATGGCGGCTTCAATGTCGGTGATGTGGATGGCGCTCATGAGCCGTGAATTATCTCAGCGCCCAGGTTTGCGGCATATGTTTGGGTTATTCTTTGCGCCATGAAATTCATTCTTAAATGGCTGTGCAGTGCCTTGGCTCTTTTGGCGGTGGCTTATCTTTATTCAGGCGTGGTGGTGACCAGTTTTACCGGCGCTTTGATAGCCGCTGCGGTGCTTGGCGTGCTTAACACTGTCCTCAGGCCGCTGCTGGTGCTGCTGACATTGCCTGTCACAGTGGTCACGCTGGGGCTTTTCATGTTTGTCATCAACGCATTGATGTTTTGGGCGGCGGCCAGTCTGGTCAGCGGTTTGAACGTCAATGGCTTTTGGGCGGCACTGATTGGCTCGGTCATTTACTCATTGCTGCAGCTTGCTATCGACTTTGTCCTGGAGCGCCTGTTCGCGAACAAGTAACTCCACCTGGCGCGCCCGGGTGTCGATGATGGATGCGTCCATAAAGTCGCCACTGGCCGGATTGCTGCGCAGCATGGCTTGCGCGGCGCGCAGACGGTCTAGCGCCGCCGGGAAATCTTGTTGCGCCACCTGCGCTTCAGCATCTGCACGAATTGCCCGGGCGGTTAAATTCTGGTTTCTGTAGGCCGTTGCCAGCAGCCGCCAGGCAGCAGCATCTTTGGGGTGGTCAGCCACCCAGGCGCTCAAGCGGCTGGCAACGTCTTGCGGTTTGCCGGCAGCCAGCAGCGCGCGGGACTGCAGCAACAACGCAGCACGTGTGGTGGTTTTGCTGATGTCGATTTGCGCAGAGTCGGGCGCTGGCAAGCCTGCCTCAAGCGCCACTTCCAGCTGCAACAGCGCCCATGTTTTGATGGGCTGTGAATCTGTGGGTTGGCCCGCCAGGCCAGCACGCAATTTGTCTACATAGATTTGTGCCGATTTAAAGTCGCGCGACTTGAGCGCTGCCAGCACGCCCGCGTACAGCGCGCCGACTGAACGCGCGTCGCTTGCCGCGCTGGCATTGGCTGCAATACGCTGCGCTTCGGCAATGATGGCACGCAAACTGTCAACGCCAGGGTCGCTCAGCACGCGGGCTCTGGCCGACATCATGGCGTGCTGCACCGCGCGCTGTTGCTCGACTGCTGCGTCAGTTGCACCAGCGGCCACAGGCCCCGCCAATTGCTGGCGCGCCTGCGCATCGCCAATACGCTCAATGTTTAACGGGTGGGAGCGCAGATAGGCAAAGCCGCCGTTGTCATTGAGCCGCGCGGCCTGCTGCAGCTTTTCAAACATACCCACTACGCCGCGCGCGTCAAAGCCTGCATCCACCATCACCCCGGTACCGACCCGGTCCGCCTCACGCTCCATGTCACGTGAAAAGTTCAGCTGCGTTTGCGCTGCCATAGCCTGACCACCTGTGATGACTGCACTGGCCGCCTGCGGGTTTTTGCTGGCGGCCAGCAAGCCCAAAATCATGGCCCCAATCATCCACGGCGTACTGCGCGACTGCTGCGAGATCAATCGTGAAATGTGCCGCTGCGACACATGGCTTAACTCATGGCCCAGCACCGCCGCCAGCTCATCGCGGTTACTGACGACGCCAATCAAACCCAGATGCACGCCGAGGTAGCCACCCGGTAACGCAAAGGCGTTCACGCTGCGGTCCCGCATCAAAAACACATCCCACGCAAAACGCTCATTCAGCTCAGCGCTGATGTCGCCACGCGCTAGGGCCGCAGCTTTCAAGGGCTGCCAGATGCTCTGCACGTAGTCATACAACACCGGGTCGTCCATGTAGTCCGGGTCACGGTAAATACCGGCAGCAATGCGGTCGCCAATCCGGCGCTCCTCAAAGGCGGCCAGCTCAGAGCTGTCGCCCAGCGAAGGCAGCGTGCTGGATGGGCGGGGGGCCGGTTGGGCGTGCAGCAAAGCTGGGCTGGTCAAGGCCAGCGTGGTGACAAGCACTATTGTTTTAATACGGGTCAAGGGGTACAAAACCTAGCACCTCCGCTGTGTTGGTATTGATAAGAACAGTCCAGAAGTTACTGCGGCTATGCAGAGGTATGTAGCCAATGGGTGTGTTGGCAGGTACGGTAATGATCGCCGCATCGATATCGATAGCGCGAGCCGGAAACCGTGTTTTCAAGTCAGCAAGTGGCTTGGCTTTGGCGATGATTTGCGTTTTAGCCTTTTCATAACTTTGCCAAAAGTCTGGACGCGTCGCCAGATCAAGCCCTTGCAAAGCAGCCATGGTCGCGTCAAAGCTTTCTTTGCTGTCTTTAAATTCGCGCACGGACAACAACGTTGGCCCCATAAGGGGAAGCTGCTGCAAATCAGGCGTAGCGCGTTTCAACAGTGCGGGCTCAACGTCTACCGCATGAACGACCCGAAATCGGTCAATTTCAAACACCAGGTGCACAGGCCGCGCTATCGCTACTGTCCACAGGCCGTAAAACAATGCCGCCAGTTGCAGCGTGCCAATCACGGCCAAGTCACGACGCAGTTCTTTGCGCGGTTTTTTTAAATTGAACACAGCCAGCGTCATGAGCGGGCCCATGATGACGTCCACCACCACGACCAGCAAGAAAAGCTCGCGGCCG
Source organism: Polaromonas sp. (assembly GCA_043756405.1). GTDB lineage: Bacteria > Pseudomonadota > Gammaproteobacteria > Burkholderiales > Burkholderiaceae_C > Polaromonas. Next base: position 1,237 of record JAYURC010000158.1, on the reverse strand, counting down.
CCAGAAATTTCACGATACGGGTAGGGATACCAGACGAAAAACACCAGCAGCGCGGCTAGCACAGCAACGGCCAGACTGATCGCCAAATGAATGGCTGCAGCCTGCAAACGGCCCTGCCAAAAGTCAGATTTACTCAACATGCTCATATGATGATGGTTCAATGTAAAGGTTTCATAACAGCATGGCTACACATTCAGGTTTGACCCATTTTGATACCCAAGGCCAGGCCCACATGGTAGACGTGGGTGCCAAAGCCGCCACCCACAGAATAGCCATCGCTCAAGGCCGTATTGTGATGAATCCTGCTACGTTGACGATTATTCTGGCCGGCAGCGCCAAGAAGGGCGATGTGCTCGGTATTGCGCGCATTGCCGGCATCATGGCCGCTAAAAAGACCGGTGACTTGATTCCGCTGTGTCATCCGTTGGCATTGACTCGGGTGGTCATTGACTTTATGACCGACGAGCCGACCAACAGCATCGCATGCAACGCTACCGTTGAAACCGTGGGCCCGACCGGCGTAGAAATGGAGGCGCTGGTTGCTGTGCAAGTTGCACTTTCAACCATTTATGACATGTGCAAAGCAGTTGACCGGGGCATGACCATCACTGATGTGCAAGTGCTCGAAAAGCATGGTGGCAAGTCGGGCAGCTTTGTGAATCTTTGAAGCCATGTCACAAAATGGCATTCTTTGGCATTAACGAAGGTGCAGATCATGTCACTCAACCTATTGTTGCCCGCAGCGCTTGAAAACCGGGTTCGAGAACAGGTTTCTTCAGGCATGTATGGCTCAGCCAGCGAAGTTGTGCGCGAAGCACTGCGGTTTTTTGAGACCTACCAAAACGTCCAGAAGGCTAGCCTGTCAGCCCTTAAATCCGATATTGAACGCGGGCTACAAGATGTAGAACATGGGAGGGTGACCCCTGCTGATATGGATGCCATCAAAGCCAAAGGGCGCGCGGAACGCGCACATAAACACGAAAATAATTGATGCCTACAGCTACAAAATTGGCTGTACTTGCTCGGAGCGCGCAGGCTGATCTACTTGAAGCATGGCTTTTTATAGCTGAAGAAAATTTACTTGCTGCAGACCGGCTGTTGGATCAAATTGACCGAGAAGTGTCAACACTATTGATGTGGCCCGGTGAAGTATATATTTTCCGTTCGGGCTGAGCCTGTCGAAGCCGGGGTCGCACAAGGGGAACCCTTCGACAAGCTCAGGGCGAACGGTTCATAG
>JAYURC010000157.1:0-67715 GCA_043756405.1 Polaromonas sp. | reverse complement strand
CATGATAAAAATTACTCCAGTAAAGTTGAAAAGACCCATCACCGGCTAAACACCCATTCAATGAAATATTGAATGAAGACTGGCTAGCTGGCGTGGTGCAACTTTGCTGGGGACAAAACGAACTGGGTGTGTGAGTTGGCCGTAGTTTGGCGTAGGACGATGTGTGTTGCCTTTGAAGGCCCTACCCAAACATCTCGAAGCAATTGCGGCATTCCAGCACACTGAAATTTAGATTTTTTATCTTTTGGAATTCGACAATCCGTGGCAAGGATTTCGAAGCGCTTGTTGCATCGTTGCTGGTAGTTGTACGCTGACGCCAGCCCCTTGATAAAGGGTCAAGCCCCCGTGGCCAGACTGTCTTTTCTGCTGGGTACGGCGACCAAAGCCTGCCTGCATATTTGGTGCATTACCTTGTTGTTTTCGTGTTCCCAAGCTGTATTGGCACGGGCATAGATGTAGCAGGAATAGTGGCCACGCATGATTAACAAATCAAGGCGCCTTTGGCGCGCAAAGTGCCATTCAGCAGTTCGTCGGTTGTGGTCGGACCCTTATAAATGCTCACACCACGCATGTGCCAGCCATGCAAAAATTATTGCAACATAAAAGTTTCATATTCCAGCCGCCCGAGCTTGTATTCAAGCATGCGTAAGGCAAACACAACCGTGATCAGCATGGCCAATGCAAAGCCATAGCCGTAAAACGCCACACCCAGTCGTAGCGACAGGATCGACAGCAGGGTGTTCAGAACAGACAACACCACGACAGTTATCAACACTTCGCGGCGTTTGTCAAGATAGAAAAACACATTCATCACGGCCAGCAGGGCTACTTGCAAGCTGGCACCCACGGCATCCACATAAAACAGCGGCAGGTATAGCTGACTTATGCTCAGCTTGCTGAAGATGGTGGGTGCAAACATCACCAGCAAGAGCACCGACAGGGTCTGTATCTTGATGATGTCAAACAAGCCTTTGCGTACCGTCTCTACCATGGCGTCGCGCATGCGGGCAATCTCTTCGAGAGAGCCTCCGTCGCGCACAGCGGTATAAAAACGGTCGTACCAGTCAACAAAGTCGGTTTCAAAACGGACCAGAAAAACCGCCATGCCTGGGATGATTCCAAGGTATGCCAAGAAAATCGGCATGTCGTATATCACGCTTGCGCGCAATGGGCCAATGACTTGATTACCCGTTTCAGCGGCCATCCAAAACACAATTTTGTCAGCCCAGATGGCAAAGTTGAACAGCACGCCAACAGCCATCAGGCTGGTGTACATGGCTCTGGGTTTAAAACATTCAAATGCAATCAGCCGCTCGGCAGGAAAGCTGCGCAAAATAATAAACACCATGCCGATAAACATCAAAAACTGACCCAGCACGTAACCTGCCAGCAGGCCCTCAAGTCCCTTGTGCCGCAAGAATATCGCCAGCGTTACCGAGGCAGCGTAGCCGCCCCCAAACAGCACGACGATGGTTTTGTAAAACTTCAGGCCGCTCATGAAGATGGTGGCAATCCAGATGTCGCACATCGTCACAAAACCGGCCACCATCAACGCCCGGTAAAGCAGACTTTCTTCGTGAAAATATACAAACACCAGCCACAAGGCCAGCGTGCCCGACACCACGTTGGTCACCAGCAACACGCCTGCGAAATTCGGAACAATGCTGCCTGCGCTCTTGCTGTACAACTGGTCAGATACCCAGCGCGTAAACGACAGTTGCATAACGCCCGTCAAAACAAGGGATGCCATGGTGAGGTACGTGACCGACACTTGAAACTGGCTGATCAGCAGCGTGGGCATATTTACATTGACCGACAGCAAGCCAATAGCTACCAAACCCAAGATCGATAGCACCCACGGTCCGGAGCTGATAAGCCCCGCGTACGCGTAAGCCCGCACCAGCGCAAAGTAGCTGTCGCGATTCAGGATTTTGCGGATTTCAAAACCTATGCCTGCCATGATCGCTACAGTTTGATGTCGACATCAGTGACGGCAAGTGGCGCGCTGCTCTGCTCCAGCATCAGCTCAGCGATCAGATCGCCTTCGACGTCCTCAAGCTCGTCTGCCATGTCCGCCACGGGTGATGCCGTTTGCATTGGGCACAGTGCAGGTCTGCCAGTCACCAGCGGCCCGGCCAAAGCCTTGTCGTACACGCCGCGGTAACGGCCAAACATCACGGGGTGTGTGTAGTAACGCTCAACCCGGGCGATACCTGCGGCGGCTGCCTTGTGCCAGGCGGGCGCGTCCATCAACAGGGCCAAAGCCGCTTCAGCCAGCGCCTGCGGGTCGGCAATACCCACCATTGCACCTGATGCACCCAGTGCAATGTCTTCATCGTCCAGACCATAAATCAGTTGCGCACAAGAGCCCACATCGGTGCTGACAGTCGGCACGCCCGCAGCATAGCCTTCAAGTATCACCAGCGGCAGCGCCTCGCTGATTGACGAGAGAACGACGAGGCCAATTTGCGGTAGCAAGTCAGTGAGTTTTTGAAAACCTAAAAACTTGACATTGTTTTCCAGTCCCAGACTGATGACCAGCTCTCGGCATTCGCGCGCGTAGTCGGGGCTTTCTTCTTCTGGCCCGGCGATCCAGGCCTGAATGTCAGGCTGCTTGCTAACCATCACGCGGGTTGCACGGATGTAGGTCTTGATGTCCTTTATCGGCACAACCCGGCCTATCAGGCACATGATGGGCGGAATCGCGTCAGGCCGCAGGGCCCGTAACGCACCGAATCGCACCACATCAATCCCGTTGGCAATGTTGCTGGTGCGCTCCGCTTGCGCACCGTCTTGCACCTGGCGCAGCCGATTGGCTTCGTACAGTGCAATGATCTGGTCGCTGGCGTCGTAGCACATACGGCCTAGTGCTTCAAAAAAGCGTATCCACATGGTGCGAAAGTAACCAGTCTGCGTGGCATCGCGTTGCAGCATGGTGCGGTTGTCTGCTATCCAGCGGGCGGCGTACAGGTCTATGCGCCGCTCTTTGGTGTAAATGCCGTGCTCGCTCAAAATCAGACTCTTGCCGTGTCGGCGTTTGAGCAATGCGCCCAAAAAGCCTGCGTAGCCGGTGGACACTGAGTGGTAACAGCGCACAGGCGGGAAATTTTCAACAATTCGGGACAGCATCCAGATGGGGGTGTGCATGGTGCGCACAGTCCAGAAATAATCGACAAAGCTGGGGTCAGTGCAGCGCTGTTTGTATTGCTCCGTCAAGTAATTCCAGCTGGCTTCGGTGTATAAAAATTGGCCACGGTTCATGCGGCCTTCCAGCTCGCCGGTTATCTGGTCCAAAACTTCCGCACCCCGCTCAACCATTTCTTCGGGGGAGCGAAAGTAATCGTGCAGTTCGCGGTTCAAATCAAAAATAGATTTGTCGCCTTTGGCTTTGACAATCGGTGGCGCGCCGTCAGGTTCGTTGAGATAGTGCTCCTCCAGATGAACCACATTGGGCGGCAAGGTGAATTTTTTTTCACCATAGTCCTGCTTGCGCGAGCCCAGAAAACACAGTGCAAAGGTCAGGTCAGGAAACCCGTTGATGATCTGGTGTACCCAGCTTGACACGCCGCCCGAAACATAAGGGTAGGTGCCTTCAAGCAGCAATCCCACGTCGGCCAGAGGCTGGTCGTGGCTGATTTTTTCAGTTTGACGGGATGTTGGAAAAAGCATGGCTATCAGGGTTGAACTTCACAGACGGATGTCGATATGCTTGATACGCCGTTTGCTGCGCCAAAACGCTGCGGTACGCATCACTGCTGACGGTAGCATTCCATCATCAGGCAACCGATTGGCATAGCGGCGCACTGATGCATAGTCGTTTTGCAAATACGCGATGCGCCCCATCAGAGAAAACACGTCGGCCATCGGCATTCGCAGCCGCCGGGCCATTTTGACAGCGTTAACTGCAGCTTCCAGGTGTCCGAGCTCAATCAGTATGTTGGCGTACAGCTTCCAGGTCCCTGGTGCTCTGGTGTCAATGGCATGAACCTGCTCGCAATATTGTTGTGCATGCTCAAGTGCAAAGCGGCGCAAGTCGCCGCGTGCCAAGCCGGTATCAGCCTGGGTCCAGTGCAGTTCAGCCAGACGGCGCAGAATATTGACAATTGACACGTTGTTTCCAGAATCCTGAGCCTCCTGCAACTGAATGTTTGAGCGCTGGATTTTTTGCACAAGATCTTTTTCCCAGGAGTCCACCATGCTGTAGGCCAGCAACCGAATGTCTTCGGAGGCGTCAGACATTAAGCTGACGAGCAGCGGTACCGCTGCTTTTGGGTCCATGCTTTGCAGGGTGACGAGCACGCGCAATCGTGTTTCCAAAGGCTGTGCGTTGTCTTTCAAAATGCGCCGCGCATCGCCTGCACGCAAGTCGCTGCGTTCGGTTGCTTCCCGCTGCACGCCTGAAAATTTCGGCATACCCACCCTGACGTAACGTTCGGTACGCAAGATCCGAGGGAACCGTTTGGCTATCTGAACCACCACCAAAATAGCCACAACTCCCAGGACCGGAATAAAAAAGGAATAGGCCCATAGCAAAGCGCACACCGGCAAAGTTGGGGTCTTGTAGTTATTTGGCAGCAGCACCCAAGCCAGCCAGGTCGCGACCGTGCTGGCTAGCGCGTGCAAAACAAAGTAGCCCGCCAGATGCAGCAAGGACGGCGCGCTGCCGAGAATGGTGATGGCCGCAGTTTCCAGCGAAATAACTGCCAATACTTTGACCCAGGTGGCCATCATTTTTTGCTCCTGGCGGTTTTGCTTCTAACGCTTTTGCGCTTTGCATCCCGGCGTACCTGAGCCTGCGCCTCATTGGGCTTGTCGCCTTCCACTATCCACCGCAACCTGGCAAAACTGTTCTCACCCCCAACAGCGAAATCAAACGCATTGAGCTGGCCTGCGCCCAGGTCGCCAAAGCTGCGGTCCATGCTGTCAAAAATTCGCTGTTTGTAAATTCGCACGCCTGCTGCATCAGAAAACGGTATCAGTGCAACAACACAGGGTGTGCCGCTATGTAATTGGTTGTCCAGTGGCCAGCGCCAAGCGGTTTCACCGCGTGAATGCAGCTGCAGCACCTCGCTCAGCATTTCTATATCGCGCGAATGTTCTATGCGCCAGACGACGCAGCGGCTGGCCAGACCAAACTCATTGAACAAACGCCCCAGCCAGGCGAACTCACCAGCCAGTCCACGCTGTGCAGTTGGCCATTGCGACAAAATTTCACTGGCATTCAGCGACAGGCGCAAGTAGTCGGCATAGCTTTCAATCAGCACTGCAATGGTCTGCAAGTTGTCGGTGGTGAGGGCATTAAACGGCATGCTGCCAATGGCTACCAGCCCGAAAGGCTCACGCTCGCTACTGATCAGTGGTGTCGCGGCTATCAACTGGTTTTTGGGGGCGTTTTCCATCAGCGCATCCTGCAGGTGTACCTGGTAGCCTGATTCAAGCGCCTGCACCACCATTGGATCGTCATTTGCCGGGTCGCGCATGCGGCCAGCTACTGCAACGCGAGTCAGTTCAATTGTGGGCTCCATGCGCACAGCGTACAGGGCGGCAGATTCAATGCGGCAATGCTGCACGACAAAATCGAGCATGAACTGTGCGCATGGCAAGGCAGCGGCTTCCAGCGGGTTTTCTCTGGTGTGGCGATCCATCAGTACGCGCAGCTCAATCAGCGACTCCCGCAGCGTGCCAGGCCGGTCTATCATTTCATATTCAAGCTCGTCATGCGACAGTTTGACCAGATATAGCCGCCGGGTGAGCCGCTCGACCTTGTCGTTTAGAAAATGCATGCTTTGCTGCATGCGCAAAACCTGAATGCGCCAAAAGCTGCCAAACTCACCCGCGATCAAGGTGACAATTGCGCCACCCAAAAAATACAGCCGGGGGAACTGCGCTGCGTTGTTTGAGAGATTTGCCAGCAAGAACCAGCTGCCCAGTAGCCCCAGAGCCGCTGCCGCGCCGTAGCCCACGCCATAGCGCAGGCCAATCAGCCATGGCCCAACCCACGGCCAGGGAAAGCCCTCGTTGATATAAAAAGGGTTGTCGGGATTACTGACCACGCAAAAATATATAAACAAGGCTGGCCACAGCACTGTCTCCAGTACGCGAGACACCAGGCCGGGATGGTGGCGAATCCAGCGCCGCAGCACCAGCCTGAACATGATGGCCCCAAACACCACGGCATTCCTGGGGCGGCTGAAAAACTGAACCCACCCGTCGGCCCAGCTTTTACGCTTGATGACTGGCAACTCACTTTGCGCGTCCAGCATGTCCAGCCGGGTCGCAGACGCTTCACTGAACAAAGACTCTTCAGAGCCAAATACGGAGGCGGAAAACGGATCGGAGTCACGCTCTGGACGCTTGGCCCATGCGCTCTCACCGGATATTACTTCTTGCCTGGCACCCTCACTCAAAGGTGCGGGTGTTTCAGCGGTCTTTGGTGGATGCTCGGACTTGTTCAACACGAATTCCTGCGACAAGTTCGGTGGTCAACTGCAACCCCACGGCACTCAGTGCCTCGCGGCTACCGCCGGTGCGCCCGCCCGCACTGGAATACACCACCTGGTCGTTACTCAGGTCTTTGACCTGCAGCATCAACCCCACAGCAGGCTCCCCATCAACGCCGACCTTGTAACGCCACTCATTGACGGCAGCTGTCACGACGTAGCGCATGCCCTGCGCTTTTGCCCACTTTTCGGCATCAGCCTGCGTTTTTCGCTCACTGGGTTCAAACAGGGTTTCAGGGTTGAGGGCTGGCGGGTAAATCATGAGCTGCCGCAGTCCCGACTGGCGCAATGCGGACTCAAGCAGTGCCTCAACCCGCAAGCCCGCTTGCGGCACGTCAGTGAAATTGGCCACAGGCAGCATGGCAACCTTGTCAGCCAGGCCGATGGGCATGGTCATGGTGCTCCGGTTGGTGATGCCGCCAGACGTCAGGGAGCCGCATCCGACCAATGCGGCAGTGCAACTCAGCGCAGCTAGCCACTTGATAGTTTTCAGGGTAGAAGTCATGGCAAACCAGTTCATCAAATAAGGGTCAAACAGCAGTCAGAGTAAGCGGTCAAAGTCAGCGGTCAAAGTCAGCGGTCTAAATAAATACCATACTGCAAGCGCAACTCACGGGTGCCCTGAGCGCCAGACAACCCGCCTGTACCGGGCCGCACATCAAGATTCAGGCTGAGCTGGTCACGTCCGATAACGGTACCTTTGACACCCAATCGTACCAAGCTCTGCGTTTGGCGCTGCCCTAGCGTCTGCCGTGTTTCAAAACCTATCTCGCCCCAGGGGCGCCAGGCGCGGCTGTAGCCTGCCAGCAGGTCTGACTGTGCCAGCCCAAACCCAATGCTGTTGGACCAAGCAGTTGACGATGGCCCAAGAAAAAAATCAACCCCTGGTACGCTTCCCCCGGGAAACAACAGTGCGGTAGCGGCATCGGGTTTGCCAGTCGCCCGCATCACACTGCGGCGCAGCTGACTTTGCACCCGGATGTCCGGATAGTCTTGTCGCAGAGTCCAATTGGCGGTAGCAGCTGCATCCAGCGAGTTACCCAGTGGTGCGCCAGTTTGCGTGCGAAACCGGTTGGTACCCAAATACGCCTGCGTGTTCAGGCGGTCATTGACGCTCAGGTTCAGTGTGGCACCCAGGCGGTCGCGCGCGCCCGCCAGTGCCATGGCGCTGCTTTCATCTGAACGCTCGTTACGCGCGGCTTCCAATTGCACGCTGGCCCGGCTGTTCAGGGGAGTGTTCAGCTTCAGGTTCAGGCCAGTGACACGCCCCAGCGCAGCGCGCACCAGCGCCTGAGCCTGCAGGTCGCCCCAAGGCGTGATGGCATCAAAACCGACCCGTGCTTCCCGGTCACGTGCGGGTGTGGCAGCCACGGCAGTCATGTCACGGGTGCGATTTGTGCTGTTGATCAAATCAAAAGTGAGCTTGAGATCGGAGTTTAAAACCAGCAGCGCGGTTGTCTTGATATCTTGTCGGGTGAGCACAGCGTCCTGCCGGGTGCGGGACAGCACGCTGGCGTGACTGGCTGTGGCCAATAAATCTTCCTGCAGTGCCCGCTGCTCATCGTCATCCAACCCTTCTGCAGTGCGCAGCGCTTGCGCCATCCCCAGGCTGGCTGATTCATCACTCCGCCCCAGCGCGCGCAAGGCGCCCAAGCGGTCCTCCAGGCTTAAATTGCTGGTCTTTGCGGTCTGCTGCCTATCGTTTTTGTCGAGCAGCCGAGCCACTGCGTCTTTGTCGTTCAAACTCAATGCTACGGCCAGCTCCTGGTAAGCGGGCACGGCCAGGCGCGTTGCATGCTGTTGCCAAAGCCAGCGTTGGGCTGCATCAAATCGGCCTTCTGACAGCAGCCAGGCACCCACCAGATCTTGTGCTTGCTGCTTTTGCGCAGGTTCCTGACGGGTTTGAAGCAGATTGCCAAGTGCCCGCCACAAGCGCGCCTTGTCCTCGCCGCCAGCAAACTCAGTGGCCAGTCTGAGCTGTGTCATCAAGGCGTTTGTGGCCTGTTCTGAGTCCGCCGGCTGCGCACCGGCGCGCCGGGCCAATAACCAGGCATGGTTCCTCACCCGTAAAGCGGCTGTTTGTCGGTCGGCACTGTCCAGCACGTCGGCGTAGTTCATTAACCACAAAAAATCATTGCTACGGGCGCGGCTGACGCTCTGCATCAGCGCCAGCGCCTGCCGCGGCTCGCCCAAAATTTGCCATCCGGCGGTTAACACGTCGTTATAAATGGCGTTACGCTGTTCGTTACGGCTTAATTTGCCAATTTCCCTGCGCAGTGCCGTGCGGTCTTGCAGGTCAATCAGGAGCCACATGTAAGCCCCGCGCGTGGACGGGTTGTCGGGTTTGATGAGGAGCGCCTGGGTGTAGTCGCGTTTGGCCTGTGCAATATTGCCAAGCAAAATATAAAACCCACCGCGCCGTTCCAAAAATGCCGCCGACGATTCCAGGCTTCGGCGATGGGGCTCTGTCAGCGCTGCCATCAGGTTTGTCAGGCCGGTCGGCGTTTTCTGGCTGATCAATGCATCCATCCAGGCATAGACAATGTTGTCCTGCGGAAACCGCTTGTACAACATGGCGGCCAGCTGCAAGGCTTCAGGTATTCGGTTGGCATCGGTACGCAGCCGAATGGCGCGCTCTGCCTGGTAAGACTGCGGTGCACCTTTGGTAATCAATTCATCAAGCGCTGACTGTGCTGTACTGCGTTCACCAGATTCATAGGCCACGTCGGCCATCAGGCGCCAGTAAGCGTTGTTGAAGGTGCCCGGCAGGCGCGCTGCACGCAAGGCTTGCAACGCCAGCGGCAGATTGGCTTTTTTCACCTGCAGGTTAGCTAAAAGCATGGCATCGGGCAGGCTCAAACCGGTGGGGCGGAGCTGCTCAAAAATTGCAATGGCTTCATCTGTCTGGCCTGCACGGGCGAGCAATTGCGCCTCCATGCTGAGCCATTGCGCATTTCGGGGGCTATTGGCCGGGAGCGCCTGGTTGTCAGTCTGCAGCTTGCGCAAAAAACTTAAAGCTGCTTCAACTGAGCCAAGCCGCTCATAGGCATCAATGATCTTTGCAACTTCGTCTGCACTCAGCTGCTTTTGCCGGGCCAGCGTCAACCATGCGGCAAGCAGTGCGTCGTCGTCATACAGCATGGGGCTCAAACGGAACACATTTTCAAGTGCACGGTTGCTGGCCCCCCGTTTCATTAACGCCACCCAGACAGCAAGTGCTTGAGGCGCATTGCCTGCCCATTCCGACATTTGCGCTTTTCGCTCCATCCACAGCGCATTTTGAGGTTCGGCGACCAGTGCGGCTTCAGTCACCAGCAACGCAGCATTCAGATCCCCGGCCGCGGCAAAAATATCCCAAGCCAGCTGGCGTTGTTCGGCGTTCAGTGTCTTGGCCAATTCGGCGGGTTTGGCAGTCATGGCAATGACCTGTCGCAATGCGGCAACTGCCTCCAGCGGCTCACCTGCGCCAAACGCCAGTCGTGCCAGATACCACCAGGTCAAGTCACCCTGCGGCAACGGTAGCGCTTCGCGTAATGCAGCTTGCCAAGCCGCGCGTGACTCACTTGTCGCAAGCAATGCCTGCACGCCTTTTTCAAGCAATTGCAAACGCCCGTCTGGCGTACTGGTTTTGCGCCGGGCAGCAAAAAACAAGTCGCTTGCCACGACCAATCGGCCTGCACCCAACGCAAATGTAGCGCCCCGCATCAGGTCATTTGCATTGGCTGACGGCAGGGTAACAAGCCGTGCAAGCAGTAAATCATGGACGGACTGAATTTGCCGTGTAATGTCCGGCTGGCTGCTGCCCAGCATGGCCGCTAACGCGGTGGTTGAGTTGATCGATATAAAAATCTGCGCTGGACTCCCCGCGCTTTCTGCGCTTCGCCGGTAGCGCGCCAGCAGCTCAGCGCCTGCTTGCCGGACATCTGCTTTGTTGCCACCGCTCAGGGCCTGACCCAAGTGAGCTTGCCACCAGGCCAGATCCCACCGGTTCCAGGCATCAAGGCCTGTGGGTGTGCTGCGCGCCATTGGCCACGCGTCAGTCAGCGCTTGACGCGCTTCTTGGAACTCTTTGCCGGCCAGCAGCTTTTCAATCAGCAGCAAACGCAGGCTCAGATCTTCGGGCTCTGTACGAATAATATTGCGCAGGTACGCCACTGTTAAGTCGCGGTTGCCCTGATCCGTTTCACCGCGCAACAACGTCAACAGATCACTTTTGGGGAAAACCAGCACCATCGCGCCTATGGCCAGCACCACAATACCGCTTAACGCACCCCATGAAAAGATGCGGCTGCGTTTGCGGTCGTCAGGTGCAACGGAGTATGACGGTGGTGGTGCCAACGTTGCTTCCTTCTACGTCAAGCCGGTTGCCCTGGCGGGTTGCGCGTTGCCCGCTGGTTGCCTGCAACTCGCAGCGGGGGGCATTGAAGCGGGCATTTAGTGGCAAATGGCCTTCAAAACGAAACTGCTGAAGATCGCCACCAGGCCGAGCATTTGTGTCCCATGACACCAGCTTTGCATTGGCTGACTCAAGGTACACCGACGGCGCTGTTGTGGTGGGCGTTGGCGTGGAATACCCCACCACCGATTTCGCCGCATTTATATACCGCGTTTGATTGTGGTCAACATAACCGGCCATGCCCGCTGCGGCGCTTGCAACCGGAAGGGGCGCGTTGGTGCCAATCCGCCACTGGCGCAAACGTTGTCCGCCGCGCAATTCCAGCCCTTCATCGGTGCGCGCTACTGTTGCGCGCCGCCAGTCAAGCACGCGTTCCGCGTACTCGCTGGCATACACCGGGTGCAGCTTTTGCAGCTTGAGCTGTTCCTCTGCCCAGCCATAGACCTTGTGCAGTGATGCAATGCTGGCGCGTTTGGTCGCAATGTAGGTGTGGTAGTAAATGTTGACAGGTTTGAGGCGCAGCGGCCGGTCGGTCATTTCAAAGGTTTCAATCACCCGCTCGTAACCATAAAACGGCCCATTCCAGCTGTTGGTGTACACGTTCTCATTTTGCATCGGCGCGTAAACCTGATAAAAGTCACCTTTCATCAAACCAAGCGGCCCGACCAGCGTCCAGGACGGTTCCGCTTTGGAGATCGTGGTGAAGCCGCCATTCATGTTCAACAAACCCGCTTTATAAGCCATTGCAACCGGTGAGGCCAATGGTTCGGTATCGCCACTCCACAGCAGCATTTTTGTTTTTTTGCCGGGTGGTGCCAGCGTGTTGATGTAATCGCGCGATCCTGAAATCTCGCGGTTTGCGTCAAATTTATGATGGGGTATCTGCAGGCCCACCACCCGCCCGGGTACTTGCAAGCCCAACTCCGCGTCTGACCAATAAAACGGATGACTGTAGGTGTGGCTGGCAATTTCAACATGCGGCAATGCAAATATCTGACGCGAAACTTTTTCCATCAGCGGTGAAAGCGCTTTGTAAAGTCCAATGGGAGCAACTTCCCCCTCAATGATGGAAACCGTGCTGGGCAGGCGGTAACGCTCTAAAAATTCCTTGGCCATGACTTCAGCTGACAGCGGTGAGCCGGGAATTTCTGCCCGGCTGGGAAAGCCGTCACCATCGACGTGAATCAGCAACAACCTGCGGCCGCTTTCAGTCGTGACATCAGGTACCGGAATATCACTTTTGATCTTCAGCGCCGCACGAAAAAACTCAATCGGGTTAACTGCCCAGCGCTCGCCCTTGTTTTGCGGCAAATCAAGTTTAAAAAAGCGGTTTGCCGCAAAAGCACCCCAGGCGGTGATGGCAATCACATCGTCATCGCCGCTGATTTTTGACCGCACACGCAGCCACACATCACCTTTGCCAGGACGGACGGTGGGCGCTGCAAAACTGTCCACAGACAGCATGGGCTCAATTTCAAAACCCACATGCGGCGAAAGTTTTTCAAACACGGCCTGCTTGTCTGGTTTGACAGGTGCGCCCATGTCCACCCCAAAGGCTTCCATGACACTGCTACTGGGCAGGTCTCCCACAATTACTATCGGTATGTTTTGCGTTCTTGCGGTCGTCAGCAGTTTAAGAAGTGGCGCAGTCTCCTGAAAGCTCCCCGCGTTAAACCAGGTCACCAGCCCGGCGTAACGCCCCGCCAGCGGCAGGTTTGACAGCAATTCAAGTTCAGGCGATCCTGCATACACGTAGCGCACATCCAGCCCCAGGTAGCTCAAAGGCATGGCCGCCATTCGATGAATTTCGTGGCTGGCTACCTTGGCTTCGTTGCCAGGCTGGTCATGGATTGCCAGCACCTGGCGCGGCACCAATTCAACCTGCCCGACACCCATCATGTCCAGCGCTGGGCTGGTAACCCACGGGATCACCCCCAGTGCCTTGATTTTTTGGGCAGTTTCACGTGCCAGTACCCGGTCTGCGGGGTCTACATAGTCGATCGCAATCACCGGTAATTTGTAGTCGTCGCGGCACTTCATCAGCTGCATCAAAATCCAGTCCCGGTCAGCGGGAGGAACTGCGCGGTATTCGTTTTTGCCAGCGTCCCAGCCCTGAAACAGCGACTCCGCCGCCACGGCGTAGGCCAGTGTGTTGACCTGAGGCAAAATTTCAAAACCCCGGTTAAATATCAGTTTTGCAGCCGGATAAGCGTGCTTGATATCTTTAACCAGACTGGCCATACCCTCAATCTGCTTCTGACGGGCTTCTGGCGTTTTAGCCACAAGATAAAAAGAGTCCAGTGTGTCCAGAAAAAACGCCCGATAGCCTTGGTCCCATAACGGCTTGATCACCTGGGCCAGGTAAAACGCTGACCAGCCAGGCGCTGCCTGGTCCACCACAACGGAACCCCAGGCCGCGTTTTCCCCCAGCTTCCACTCGGGTTTCAGCAGTTTGAAATAAGCCCGCGTGGGATGGACTTCACCCACTGCAATATAGGCTGCTACGGTGGTCCCTGGGTTCAGTCGGTGGCTCCAGCCATTGACGCCCACGTTGCCAGGCTCAACAACTGCCACATCAAAAGCGCCCAGTGCTTCCCATGGAATATCTTTGCCGTAATAAAAAGCAAATGAGGGCTTTGCGTATGTAATCTGTGCGCTGGTTGCTACAAAAAAAAGAGCAACAAAGGCAGCTATACGAGCCAGTGTAAAGTTCAGCAATCGCTGGATCATGTTAGCCATCAATTTCTGCGCATGGCCTCAGCCAGTGCCCGCAAGCCTTGTACAAATGAGGTTTGTGGCTGCCAGCCCAGTGTTTGCGTCAGCCGCGCGGGGCTGGTGGCTGAATGTGCAATGTCGCCGGTTGCCGCGGTTTCATGGCTCACCACGGCGGGCTTGTCAAAAGCTTTTTTCATCGCGTCTATCAATTCGAGCAGGGTGACGGATGTACCGGTGCCGACATTGAGCACGCCCGTCACATCGGCTTGCAGGGCCAGAGCATTGGCACGAGCTACATCGCCGACGTAGATAAAGTCGCGGGTTTGCGAGCCATCACCAAAGACGCGTAACCCTCTGCCAGTCTCCAGTCCTTCCGCAAACTTGCTGATGACGCCCGCGTAAGGTGACTGGGGGTCTTGCCGCGGCCCATACACATTGAAATAACGCATGCCAACGCTCGATACACCGTACAACTCGCGGTAGAGCGCGGCATATTGGTCGTTGATGAACTTTTCCAGCCCGTAGGGTGACTGCGGTTTGGCGGCACTGGCCTCAGTCAGTGGCAGCGCTTCTGGCATGCCGTACACGGCTGCGCTGGATGCATAAACCATACGCGCAATTTTGTGCCTGCGCACGGCATCCAGCACATTTAAAAACCCGGCGTTATTGTGGGTTGATGACTCTACCGGGTCAGCCACCGACCGCGGAACTGACACCTGAGCGGCAAGGTGCAGCACAGCATCAACGCCTGTAACAGCCGCATCAACACTAGCCATGTCTCGCACATCGCCTTCTACCAACGTCAATTGGTAGGTAGCCAGTGCGCCAGCATTCAAATTGGCGTGTTTTCCGTTGGAAAAATTGTCCAGCACACGAACTGCAAAGCCCTGAGCCAATAGCGTATCCGCTGTGTGCGAGCCAATAAAACCCGCGCCACCTGTGATCAAAACGTGTTTCATTTTTCTACCGTTTCTGTAGCAAGCTACCCAGAATTCCCATCAAGTCGCCAGCATTGCCCAGGCCGCCAGTGGGCACTTGACCGTCGGGTGCGAGCTTGTCAATCAGACCCGGCAGCACGCTGGACAACTGACCCGCTGCATCGCCCTGACTCATGCCAAGCTGTTCAGCCAGCCCTGACAGGGTGTCGGGGCCCAGCACATTGGTGAGCTGCCCCCCCGATACGGGCTGGTTTTGGCCGTGGCCCACCCATAAACCGACCACCCCCCCAAACCTTCTAGCTGAAATTTGGCAATCAAGCTCTTCAAGCCGCCTTGCCCGCCGCCGCTTGATCCGCCTGGCGGTTGCCCCGCCATGACCGAACCCAACACTGAATCCAGTAAACCCATGATTTGCTCCAGTAGTATGAATGAACAAAGCGCTGATTGAACCTGGCATCAGACACCCAACATGAGTTTATGCATCTTGCTGTTTGCAGCCATGAAATGCAAGCCATGCCAGTAGCATCCCCGTCATGCCTAGCGGCACCAGCGAGCCTAAATTGAGCAGCATCCAGCCTTGGGTCGTAACGAGAATACCTGAGGTCAGTGACGACACGGCCAGCACCACAAAGACACAAAAGTTAAGCGCGCCCTGTGCCTTGTCTTTTTCTTCCGGGCGATAGGCTGTGATGGCCAAAGTAGTGGCACCCGTGAACAAAAAATTCCAGCCCAGGCCAAGCAGAAAAAGCGCTACCAAAAACTGTTTGAATTCAACGCCCGACAGTGCAATCAATACGCAAACAATATTCAAAACCAACCCAACCGCCATGATGGGCAGGGTGCCATAACGCTTTATCAGATGCCCGGTAAAAAACCCAGGCGCAAACATGCCGATCACATGCCATTCGAGCACCCAGGCCACGTCTGAAAAGGGCAAACCGCAGATCTGCATGGCAATGGGTGTGGCAGCCATCAACAGGTTCATCACGCCGTAGCCCAAAGCACCTGCAGCGGCCGCCACAATAAATACCGGCTGGCGCATGATTTCGCCCAGTGGCCTGCCGCCGTTGGTTGCGGTTTTAGCGGGTGCAGGCGGAAAATTGACATAAGCCAACAGCGCCATGGCCATCAATGCCACCACGGCCAGGGCCAGATAAGCCCCGGCAAAGGGCGCGTCCATCAGGCTGCGGGTTTTAGACGCCAGATTCGGCCCCAATACGGCGCCCAGCAAGCCGCCGGCCATCACCAGAGAAATCGCTTTTTCTTTAAACGCAGGCGCAGCCAATTCAGCTGCGGCAAAGCGGTACAACTGCGCATTGGCGTTGTAATAACCCGCCACAACCGTGGCTACCACCAGCAGCCAAAAGTTTTTGCTATAAACGGCATAGCAGCACAGTAACGCCGACAGCACCGCTACCGCCAGCCCGAGCTGAAACGACACCTTGCGGCCAAATCGGCTTTGCGTTTGGCTAACCAGCACGGTTGACAGCGCACCGCCCACCACATAAGCCATCAGCGGCAGCGTCGCCATCCAGCCATAAGGTGCCAGGCTCAAACCAACCAGTCCGTTGATCGCAATAAAAACCACGTTGTTGGTCATGAACAGACCCTGGCAAATCGTGAGCAGCCAGAGATTGCGGTTCATCAGACTTCAGCCAGCATCAAATAGGACAGACAGACAAGCGGTGCAGTTTCAGACCGCAGCACCCGGTTGCCCAATGAGACGGGCGTAAAACCGTTGGCTAGCGCGACGTTTTCTTCTGCGGTGCTCAAGCCGCCTTCTGGACCACTTAAAAAAGTCATCGTTTTGTTAGCGCCTGCAGCTTTTGCCAAAGGCTGTGTGTCAGTTTGCAGCGACAACAGCAGGCGCAGATCGTTTGCGGTTTCCTGCTTTTTCAGCCAGTCGCCCAGGCTGACAGGCGCGTGTATGACCGGCACGCGGTTACGGCCGCATTGCTCGCAGGCGGCTACGGCAATGCCTTGCCAATGCGCGCGTTTTTTCTCAGCGCGCTCGCCGCTCAAACGCAATACGCTGCGCTCGGTCATCAGGGGTTGAATGCTGGCAACGCCCAGCTCGGTGGCTTTTTCTACCAGCCAGTCCATGCGCTCGTTGGCGGGCATCCCTACTGCCAGGTGAACGGCGCACTTAGCCTCGCGCTGTGTAGCCACAAAGCTGCCGATGGTGACCTGCACGTCGCTGCGCCCCATGCTTTGAATCGTGGCCAGGTATTCGCCCTCCACCTCGCCTTGCCCATTAAACAGCGTCAGCGTGTTGCCTGGCTGAAAACGCAGAACCTGCACATGGCGTGCGGCAACCGGCGGCAGGCTGATGCTGATGCCAGGCGTCAGAGCCTGGTCTGTGTAGATGCGGGCGGTCATGGAGTGGAAAAGTTATGCTATCAAAATAGTAGCTGTTTGCGTAAGTATTTATTGGGCTATCGGCCTATTTATACCTAAAAATGGCTGTAAAAGGCAGCAGCCACCATTGTTGGGCTGGAGTCAGACTTTAACCCAGCGCCAATTCAATCAGCCTTCAAGCGCCACTGCCTCGATCTGCATAAAAATTAACCGGTAAGCCAGGCACATCGACCCGCATAGACAACACGCAACCCGATTGCGGGTAAGCCTGTAGTTCAGCAGCGCTGCGGTGGTAGCGTGCGGTGGTAACGTAAAGCGTTTTCAAGTCGTCGCCGCCAAAGCACGGCATGGTGGGGCATAGCGCCGGTACAGCAATGTTGGCCAGCTCGACCCCGCTGGGGCTCAGCTTGCAGATACGTGCGCCTTCAAACATGGCCACGTAGTAGTTGCCCTCTGCATCCACTGCCGCGCCATCTGGCCTGCCGCCATACCCTGACATGCCAAACTGCCAGCCATCAGGCTTGCCCGGCCACTGCATGAAGACGCGCTCTCGGCTCAGCGCGTTGGTTTGCGCATCCCAGTTCCAGGCGCGCACGGTGTGGGTCGGCGTGTCGGCCCAGTAGAGGGTTTTGGCGTCGGGCGACCAGGCCAGGCCGTTGGCAATGGTGGCCTGGCTAACCTTGACTTCAAGCGCGCCGTTGTCGAGGCAATACAGCTGCGCACTGGCAGCGGTGCGCGGCTCGTACATCGTGCCCGCCCAAAAGCGGCCTGTTGGGTCCGCTTTGCCATCATTAAAGCGCGTGGTGGCGGTGTCGTGTGCGCCCTGCGCCAGCTTTTCAAGTCCGCCGCCCCAGCTGCGCGCCCGATAGATACCGTCACGCAAAGCCACAACCAACCCGCCGGACAGCGCCGGTGCCATGCTGCCCGGCTCGGAGGGCATGGCCCAGGTTTCAACACTGCCCGTAAAGATATTGCAGCGGTGTATGCGCCCGGCTGGAATGTCTACCCAGTACAGCATTTGCTCAGCAGGATGCCAAAACGGCGATTCGCCCAGTTCATACGCTTGCGATGTGAGAGGGGTCATGGTGTCTTTCAAAACAGTGGCGCCAACGGCACTGACTGTAGCCAATAAAAAAAGCCCGCTGACCTTGCAGTCAGCGGGCTTTTTGTTTTGGCTGAACAGATCAGCGGTTGTATGCCGTCTCGCCGTGCGACGTGATGTCCAGGCCTTCGCGTTCGTCTTCTTCGCTGACGCGCAAACCAATCGTCAGGTCAACAATCTTGAAGGCAATGAAAGCCACCACACCCGACCAGACAATCGTGATCAGCACGCCTTTGAGCTGTATCCAGACCTGGCTGATGATGGAGTAGTCAGCAGCAGTCACCATGGTCACGGTGACCCAGTCCGCCACCAGGCTTGGGCCGCCTAGCGCTGGGGAGTTGAAAACTCCCGTTAGCAGCGCGCCCACAATGCCGCCAATACCGTGAATGCCGAACACGTCGAGCGAATCGTCAGCGCCCAGCATTTTCTTCAGGCTGTTCACGCCCCACAGGCAGGCAAAACCGGCAATAAAACCAATCACCAGACCGCCACCGATGCCGACGTTGCCCGCCGCTGGCGTGATGGCCACCAGACCAGCAACTGCACCTGACGCTGCACCCAGCATGGAAGCCTTGCCGCGCATCAGCGCCTCACCCGCACACCAGGCCAGCACAGCCGCAGCGGTTGCACCCAGGGTGTTGATAAAAGCCAGCGCCGCAAAGCCATTGGCTTCCAGGGCCGAGCCTGCGTTAAAACCAAACCAGCCCACCCACAACAAGGCGGCACCAACCATTGTCAGCGTCAGGCTGTGCGGTGCCATGGCCTCTTTGCCGTAGCCAATGCGTTTGCCCACCATATAGGCACCCACCAGGCCAGCCACAGCGGCATTGATGTGCACCACCGTACCGCCCGCAAAGTCCAGTGCGCCATGCTGCCAGATGTAGCCAGCTTTGGCGGTCATTTCTTTAGCGACTTCAGCGCTTGTGTAAGCGTCAGGGCCCATCCAGAACCAGACCATGTGCGCAATCGGCAGGTAGCTGAAGGTGAACCACAGCGCCATGAACAACAGCACGGCAGAGAACTTGATACGTTCGGCAAATGCACCCACAATCAAGCAGCAGGTGATACCGGCAAACGTTGCCTGGAAAGCGGCAAACACGATTTCAGGAATGACCACACCTTTGCTGAATGTGGCTACATTGGCAAAAGTGCCTGCTGCGTTGTCCCAGATGCCTTTCATGAACAGCCGGTCAAACCCGCCAAAGAACGCATTACCTTCGGTAAAGGCCAGGCTGTAGCCGTAAATAAACCACAGCACCGTGATCATCGAGAACGTGACCATAATCTGCATCAGCACCGACAGCATGTTTTTGCTGCGCACCAGGCCGCCGTAAAACAAGGCCAGTCCAGGCAGAACCATCAAAATAACCAGCAGCGTCGACACCATCATCCAGCTGGTGTCGCCCTTGTTGGGCACAGGCGCTGGTGGGGCGGATGCGGCTGCAGCTGGCGCGGGTGCAGCCATTGCAGCCACTGGTGCTGCAGCTTCAGCAGGTTTGGCTGCGTCAAGTGCAGCAGGCGCGGCTATGGGGGCAGAGGCGACGGATTCTGCAGCGGCTGGTGTAGCGGCTGGTGCAGTGGTTTGGGCCAAGGCCGCCGTGCCGCCAGCCATCAGGCTGAGTCCCAAAACCAGGGAGGCAAATAATTTTTTCATAGTCGTATTTCTTTATGGAGTGCTAGAAATGAGCAAGGCTTGCGCCTTACAGCGCTTCCTTGCCGGTTTCGCCCGTGCGGATGCGCACCACTTGCTCAAGGTTGTAAACAAACACCTTGCCATCGCCAATTTTCCCGGTGCGCGCTGCGCCTTCAATCGCCTCAATCACGCGGTCGACCAGTTCGTCAGAGATAGCCGCTTCAATTTTTACCTTAGGCAAAAAGTCCACCACGTACTCTGCGCCGCGGTACAGCTCGGTATGGCCTTTTTGACGACCAAAGCCCTTGACTTCAGTGACCGTGATGCCCTGAACACCAATACCTGAGAGTGCTTCACGCACTTCGTCGAGCTTGAACGGTTTGATAATGGCGGTGACAAGTTTCATGTGTTCTCCTATTTGTTGTTCGCGGGGCTTAGAAGCTGTATTTGACACCCACAACCACGGTGCTTTTACCAAGGTCTTTGCCGTTTGAGTCACGGTAAAAACCTGGCCGCTCGGTGTCCGTGCCAATCAACGCCGCTGTGCCTGACAGGCCACCGCCAAAGTCTTTGCCCAGTGTCAGGGCGTAGTCGACGTAGTTGGCAGCCTTGCCGTCTGTAGAAGTACCAAAGTTCTGGTTTGGCACGGTCTGGCGGCCAATGTGCGGGGTCAGGGTAAAGCCGTTACCCAAGTCAAAGTTGGCGCTCAGGTCAAAGTACTGCGCACCATTGCTGCGCAGGTTACCCAAAAAGTCACCCATGCTGCGGCTGTACTTGAAGCTGAAAACGTTATAAGTCAAACCGGCATAAATTTCATTGGTGTTGGCGTTGCTAAAGCTGCCTGCACCGAGGGTTCCGGCTTTGCCCGAGTCGTTGCCCGGGTAGATGTAGCTGATCAGGCCGACATCAAAACCGATGTCCTTGGTGATGCTGCCTTTAAAGCCGCCATACAAATCAATCTCGTAGCTGCCTTTGCTTGCAAGATTGAAGTCTTTTACCCAGCTGACGTTGGAGCCAAACGCACCCAGGTACAGACCGCTTTTGTGGGCAAAGTCCACACCCAGTTGCAGCGCGGGCTTGAAACTGGTCTGTGACAGACCGCGAAAACGATAGTCAGTTACCACGCCAACGTTGTAGGCTACGGTGTAGTCTGGCGCTGGTACTGGCGCTTTGGTTTGGGCAAAGCTTGCACTGGTGGCAAAAATGGCAAGGCTGGCGGCGATTTTGAGCGGGCTAAATTTCATGATGGTTTTGTAAGTGGTTAAATCAGGTTGAAGGTAACTGAACATTTATTGCTTATGCCGTCAGGTCATAGCATTTAACGTGCCAATAAATGACGGCAGAAGTCACGCCGCGTCTGCCTTATAGAATTCAGTTGCACTTAAAAAATTAACAAGAAACAAACAGAAACGCACCAAGTTGGCGTTACTGCAACGCACCATATTGATGCATTTAAATGGGGAGTCATCTGATGAGTCTTGCAATCGTTCATAGCCGTGCTTTGTTGGGGCTCCAAGCGCACCCGGTTTGTGTAGAAGTGCATCTGGCCAACGGCTTGCCAAGTTTTACCCTGGTCGGCCTGGCCGAAACCGAAGTCAAGGAAGCGCGAGAGCGCGTGCGGTCAGCGATTCAAAACACCGGTCTCGAGTTTCCTGGCAACAAACGCATCACGGTAAATCTGGCACCGGCTGATTTGCCCAAAGATTCTGGCCGCTTTGACTTGCCGATTGCGCTCGGTATCCTGGCGGCCAGCGGGCAGCTTGATGCGAAAAAAATGGCTGGTTTTGAGTTTGCGGGGGAGCTGTCGCTGGGCGGTGACTTGCGTCCCGTACGCGGCGCACTGGCCATGAGTCTTGCCATCAGCCAAGGCATGACAACACAAAGCATTCAACACTCGCCGAAATTGGTTCTGCCCGAAGCCAGCGCGCAAGAGGCAGGACTGGTACCCGGCGCAGAGATTTTTGCTGCGCAGCATTTGCTGGACGTGGTGCGGCAGTTTTTGCCAGGTGATGCGGCTGTCGATGCGCTGGACGGCTGGAGCCGGGTGTACCCGCAAGAGCGCACAACGCAAACCATTTATGCCGACATGGCCGATGTCAAAGGCCAAGCTGCAGCCCGCCGCGCGCTAGAGATTGCCGCCGCCGGTGGCCATAGTATTTTGATGATGGGCGCGCCCGGTTCTGGCAAGTCCATGCTGGCGCAGCGTTTTGCAGGCTTGCTGCCTGACATGACGACCGAAGAGGCGCTTGAAAGCGCCGCTGTCGCCTCGCTGGTGGGGCGTTTCACCATGGATTCGTGGGCTGTCAGGCCAACCGGCGCGCCGCACCACACAGCCAGCGCCGTGGCGCTGGTGGGCGGAGGCTCACCGCCCAGGCCAGGTGAAATATCACTGGCGCATCGGGGTGTTTTGTTTTTAGACGAGCTGCCTGAATTCCCCAGAGCCGCACTTGAAGCGCTGCGTGAGCCGTTGGAGTCCGGCACCATCACCATTTCACGTGCAGCACATCGGGCTGAGTTTCCAGCGCGCTTTCAATTGGTTGCCGCCATGAATCCTTGCCCTTGCGGTTATTTGGGGTCTAACCTGCGCACCTGCCGCTGCTCGCCTGATCAGGTGGCCCGGTACCAGGGCAAGTTAAGCGGCCCGCTGCTGGACCGCATTGACCTGCATGTTGAAGTCGGCGCGCTGGCGGCCAACGAGTTGATCAACACCCCGCCCGGTGAAAGCACTGCAGCCATCAGGGTGCGCGTCGCTGCAGCGCGTGAGCGCGGCATGGCACGTCAGGGCACTGCCAACCAGGCCCTCAGCGGCAAGGCCATTGACGAGCAATGCAAGCTCGACGACGCCGCAGCCAAATTTTTAAACACGGCGGCCACCCGTTTGGGCTGGTCGGGCCGCAGCATTCACCGCGCATTAAAGGTGGCCCGCACGATTGCTGACCTTGCAGGTGCAGCCAATGTGCAAGTCACGCATGTGGCTGAGGCGGTGCAGTACCGGCGTGCTTTAAAAGGGCATTGAAATAACTTTCCTCGTCTGCACCCACTAAAACTTTAAAGGGCTTAGATAATTTTGTGACCAAAAAATTTACTGTTCAACACAGCAAGGGTGAATCAGTTAACGTCAGGACGCGCTGTTTCTAAATGTATGAATTCTTGTTACATTAATATCCTGTCTCGCCTAATAGCTTTGCTCTTTCTTGCAATGGCTGGCAAGGCTATTGAATGAAAACCCCAATGAAAACAAACAAATCCATACCATTGGCTTTTGTCATCGTAATTACTTTAGGCGCTTGCACAGAGGAAGGATCCCGAACTATTCCGATTCAAAAAGTGGAGTCAGCAGCAACACCTTACAACGCCAAACGCACACCAATTGCGATTGGTAAATTTGACAACCGCTCATCATTCATGCGCGGCGTGTTCTCGGGCAATGTAGACCAATTGGGTAGTCAGGCTCAAACTATTTTGACTACGCACTTGCAGCAAAGCCAACGCTTTAGCGTTTTAGACCGCTCTAACATGACGGAGATAAAAGAAGAGGCTGCTTTGCGCAAACAAGCGCAACAGATCAAAGGCGCTGACTTTGTGGTGACTGGCGATGTGACCGAATTTGGGCGCAAGGACGTGGGCGATAAACAACTCTTTGGGTTACTGGGAAGAGGACGTACTCAGATTGCGTACGCCAAAGTAAGTCTCAACATCGTCAATACGGCCACCTCTGAAGTTGTTTATTCGGCCCAAGGCGCTGGGGAATTTAGCTTGTCTGAGCGCGAAGTAATTGGTTTTGGTAGCTCCGCAGGCTATGACGCCACACTGAATGGCAAGGTCTTGGACTTGGCTATTCGCGATGCAGTCAATAACTTGGTGGCTGGTGTAGACACCGGCGCGTGGCGCCCAAGCCTGTAACGGCCGCCTTTTCAATTCGATTTCAAAACAAGGACTTTTGATGATGAAGCGTGGACAAAATATGGCCGCGGTGCTGCTGGCCGCCACAGTCACGGTATTGAGCGGTTGCGCAACGCCCCAGAGTCAACCCAAGCTATACGCCTGGGGCAACTATCAAGGCAGTGTGAATGATTATTTGCGAGCTGACAAAGTCAGCCCCGAGACGCAATTGCAGCAAATGGAGGCGGATCTAGAACGAATTAAGTTGACCGGCGGCTCGGTGCCTCCTGGTTACTACGCTCATTTGGGTTTGCTCTATGGGAAATTGGGGAAAGCAGATCAGTTTGCGCTGCAAATTGAAGCCGAGAAAAAGCAGTTCCCGGAATCACAAACTTTCATGAACTTTCTGACACGTAACTTTAAGAAGTAAAAAAATCATGAAATTTTTAAGCATCTTCAAATTGACGCTGCCTGCCCTTGTGTTGGTCTTTATGACGGGGTGTGCCACCAAACAAGTCCCTTACGACTACACAGCATTTAAAGAAAACCGTCCTAAGTCGATCTTGGTATTGCCGCCATTGAACAACACCCCGGACATAGATGCGTCAAATAGTTTGTTGGCGCAAACCACTTATCCGTTGGCAGAAGCTGGTTACTACGTGATGCCCGTAACTTTGGTTGCTGAAACCTTCAAAGAAAACGGAATGTCGCAGCCCGCAGAAATGCACAGCGCATCTGCGGAAAAGCTGCGCGAGATTTTCGGTGCAGATGCAGCCATCTATATCAAGATTATCAAGTACGGCGCGGTGTACACCGTGATAAACAGCGTTAACCTTACGACAGCAGATGCCCGATTGATTGATTTGCGGACAGGCAAGGAATTGTGGAAAGGTCAGGCCACGGCTTCAAGCGAGGAGGGAAAAACTCAAAGTCAGGGCGTGCTGGGCATATTGTTGACCGCAATCGTCAATCAAATCGTAGCCAATGTCACCGATCAAAGTCATCGAATTGCAGGGGTGGCAGCAGTGCGATTACTGGCAGCAGACTCACCCAACGGCATTTTATACGGCCCGCGCTCGCCGAAATTTGGTAAAGATTAGCCTTCTACGTTAGTACCATGCATTACCTTTTCTGTGCGTCCAGGCATTGTCACAGTGCCTAAATCCCTGTAACAAGTGGCCCTGCTAGAAGATGCAGTTCTGGCCGCTTGTGCAGACGTGGCAGTCGCAGTCGCATAAGTAACCAACTGACAACGCCAAATATCTTCTAAAGCACCTCGTTGCTAAAGATTCGGCGCCAGCAAGCGCGCCAAATCCTCCGCCTTCTCACCGCGCCGCTTGGCCAGGTCGTGCAGCTGGTCATCACCAATTTTGCCGACGTTGAAATAGGTTGCATCAGGGTGGCTGAGCATGAAGCCGCTGACGCTGGCTGCGGGGGTCATGGCCAGGCTTTCAGTCAGTGCCATGCCAATATCGCTGGCACCCAACAACTCGAACATGTCTTTTTTCACGCTGTGGTCAGGGCAAGCCGGGTAGCCGGGCGCGGGCCGAATACCCTGGTACTTTTCGCTGATCAGATCATTGATATCAAGCGTTTCACCAGCCGCGTAGCCCCACAGGTCTTGCCGCACCCGCTGGTGCATATATTCAGCAAAGGCCTCGGCCAGCCGGTCGGCCAGCGCCTTGAGCATGATGGACGAGTAGTCATCGTTGTCTGCCTGAAAGTACTGCTCTTTCTTTTCAGCACCCAAGCCGGCAGTCACGGCGAAAACCGCGATGTAGTCATCTATCTTGTCGGTTCTTGCCTGTTTTCCAGCATCATTTTGGCCCTCAGCGCAATAGATACGGGTGCGGGCTGCTATTAAATCAGGAGTGAGTATTTTAGGTGCAACAAAGTCCGCCAGGCAGCGGCTGGGCCGCATCACGCCCACTCCGGCATCGTTATTGACAGCTGTTTTTTCAGTCTGCTGACGCAAGCCGTGCCAGGTCATGGCGACTTCAGTTCGCGATTCGTCGGTATAAATTTCAATGTCGTCGCCCACGCTGTTGGCAGGGTACAAGCCAATCACGCCGCTGGCGGTTAACCAGCGGCCTTCTATCAGGCGTGTCAGCATGCGTTTGGCGTCAGCGTACACACGCACGGCCTCGGTGCCCACGACTTCATCTTTCAAAATCGCAGGAAAAGGCCCGGCCAAGTCCCAGGTTTGAAAGAAAGGGCCCCAGTCAATGAATTTAGCCAATTCACTGAGGTCAAAGTTTTTGAAGACGCGGCGACCAATAAACCTGGGCACTGGCGGCGCATAGCCGGACCAATCCATCACGGTTGCATTAGCTCGCGCCTTGGCCAGCGTCCACATCGGCGTCTGCTTTTTGTTCGCGTGCTGTTCGCGCACCTTGGCGTAATCGCTGTTCAGCTCGTCAATGTACTTGCTGGCGCTGTCAGACAACAAACTCTGCGCCACGCTGACGCTGCGCGATGCGTCGGGCACATACACTACGGGGCCTTCATAATGCGGCGCTATTTTGACAGCCGTGTGCACGCGGGAACACGTTGCGCCACCAATCAGCAGCGGGATCTTCTTGATGCGAAAGTGATCGTCTTTTTGCATCTCGGCGGCCACGTACTGCATCTCTTCCAGGCTGGGCGTGATCAATCCGCTCAAGCCCACAATGTCAGCGCCCTCCACCTTGGCACGCGCCAAAATCTCGTGGCATGGCACCATCACACCCATGTTGACAACTTCAAAGTTATTGCACTGCAAAACCACGGTGACAATGTTTTTACCTATGTCGTGCACATCGCCCTTGACCGTGGCAATGATGATCTTGCCTTTGGTTTTAACGTCAGCACCTGCAGCTTCCAATAGCAATTTTTCAGCTTCAATATAGGGCAATAAATGCGCCACTGCTTGCTTCATCACGCGCGCGCTTTTCACCACCTGCGGTAAAAACATCTTGCCCTGGCCAAACAAGTCACCCACCACATTCATGCCGTCCATCAGCGGGCCTTCAATCACGTGCAGTGGCCGTCCGCCGTCAGCCTCAATCAGCTTCCAGACTTCTTCAGTGTCCGGCACAATGAACTCGTTCATGCCGTGCACCAGCGCGTGCGAGAGGCGGGCGCGAACTTCAAGCTTGCGCCATTCGTTGCGTTTGCTGTCGTCTTTGGCGCCGCTCTTGGCGGTTTCTGCTATCTCAACCAGGCGCTCGCCAGCGTCTGGCCTGCGGTTTAAAACAACATCTTCAACCCGCTCTTTCAGCGTCGGCTCCAGGTCGTCGTAAACGCCCATCATTCCGGCGTTGACGATGCCCATGTCCATGCCCGCCTTGATGGCGTGGTACAAAAACACAGTGTGGATCGCTTCACGCACCGGGTCGTTACCGCGAAAACTGAAAGAAACATTGCTCACGCCGCCCGACACTTTGGCACCCGGCAAGTTGTCTTTAATCCAGCGTGTGGCATTGATGAAATCAACCGCGTAATTGTTGTGCTCTTCAATACCGGTGGCAATGGCAAAAATGTTCGGGTCAAAAATAATGTCTTCGGGCGGAAAACCGAGTTCATCGACCAGCACGCAATAAGCGCGTTCGCAAATCTCTACTTTTCGCTCATACGTGTCGGCCTGGCCTTTCTCGTCAAACGCCATCACCACAGCGGCGGCGCCATAGCGTTTGAGTAATTTGGCCTGGTGTTTGAAAGGCTCAAGCCCTTCTTTCATCGAGATTGAGTTGACGATCCCCTTGCCTTGAATGCAGCGCAGACCAGCTTCAATGACGCTCCACTTGGAGCTGTCAATCATGATGGGTACTCTAGCAATGTCAGGTTCGCTGGCGATCAGGTTGAGGAAGCGCACCATCGCCGCTTCGCTGTCCAGCATGGCTTCGTCCATGTTGATGTCAATGATTTGCGCGCCGTTTTCAACCTGCTGGCGCGCCACGACCAAAGCAGCTTCAAAGTCGCCATTCAAGATCATGCGGGCAAACGCTTTGGAGCCGGTGACGTTGGTGCGCTCACCAATATTGACGAACAAATTGCCTGTGCCGATGTTGACGGGCTCCAGGCCAGACAGCTTCATGGCGGGGACTTGCGCAGTGTCTTGTGCTGACATTTAACTCACCTCAAACAGATTAGGTGAGCGTCGTTATCAAAATGCTGGTGGGCAGCATTCACAACCCAAGCCTCACGAAACAATGGTTTCGCTGCAACGCTCCTTGAGTTACCATTATTTTATCGCAGTGCTCAAGTGCAGCGTTCATCAGAAACCGAAAGCACCATGTTTGAAAATTTGTTTCGTGGCAAAAAAGGTACTTCATCGACTGCACCTGAACAGCTGGAGCCCAAAGACCGCATGCGCGCCATTGAAGGTTCCAGCGCAGCCGAGCTGGCCGCCAAACTACTGATAGCACCCACTGCGCTGATGCAGCTGACGCGCGAAGAAGCATTCACGGTGATCAGCTACATGTCCCCGCGCAAAATAGCTGAAGGCACAACCTTCATCAGAGAAGGCGATGAAAGCGATACCGGCTATATGCTGCTGCTGCTTGAAGGCGAAGTGACGGTTGAAAACATCGTCGTCAGCCGCCACACACCCGTCACCGTCACCGTGCTCGGCCCCGGCAGCCTGATTGGTGAAATGGGTCTGGTGGACGGTCAGGCGCGGCTGGCATCCTGCACCGCCACAACTGATTCGCGCTGTGCCGTTTTAACCCGTGCAGCACTTGAAAAACTGGGTGAAGAAGACCCGCACACGGCGACCAAGCTGATGTTTGCGGTGTCACTGCGCATCGCCGAACGGCTGCGTGAGACATCAGAAAAACTCAAGATGTATACCCAGCTGGTGCAGGCGATGCAGCAGGAGATTGATCATCTGATGCCGACTTGAAGGAAATGGCCCCCACGGTTGTTCACCTCGTGTAACGCCCTGCACCTTGCAGGCCGCCGCTCGCCTGAGGCTTCGCCTCTGTAGCCCGTCCTAACCTGCTCAAGCAGGTTTCAGAGCCGCAGACTACAGCCCCGAGGGGGCCGCTGCGCCTACGGTCAGGCGAAGCCAGACCCGTGGCCCCTGCTTGAAAAGACACCCTTCAAGCCGCTTCTTTATAGAAAACCCCAGCATTCAAACCCCGCCTCGCCACAGGCTTCACAGCCTGCGCAATCGCCGCAATATGCTCTGGCGTCGTACCGCAGCAGCCGCCCACAATATTGACCAGGCCTTCCGCCGCAAACTCGTGCAGCAGGCGTGACGTCACGTCGGGTGTTTCGTCAAAGCCGGTGTCACTCATCGGGTTGGGCAAGCCTGCATTCGGGTAGCAGCTGATGAAGGTGTCGCCTGCCACGCGTGCCAGCTCTTGAATGTACGGGCGCATCAGTGCAGCACCGAGCGCGCAGTTCAGCCCCACGGCCAGTGGCTGGGCGTGTCGCACGCTGTGCCAAAAAGCCGTGACGGTCTGACCGCTCAAAATGCGGCCCGATGCATCCGTCACCGTGCCGCTGATGATGAGCGGCAAACGCTCGCCAGAGTTTTCAAAATATTCGTCAATCGCAAACAGTGCGGCTTTGGCATTCAGCGTGTCAAAAATGGTTTCGACCAGCAGCACATCGCTGCCGCCCTTGACCAGTGCTTCGGTTTGCTCGTAATACGCTTTGCGCAGATCTTCAAAACTGGTATTGCGCGCGCCGGGGTCGTTCACATCGGGGCTGATGCTGGCGGTTTTAGGCGTGGGCCCCAGGGTGCCGACCACAAAGCGCGGTTTTTCCGGCGTTGAAAATTTATCGCAAGCCGCCCGTGCAATACGGGCTGATTCGTAATTCATCTCCACCGCCAACTCGGCCATGTCGTAATCAGCCTGCGCCACGCTGGTTGCGCCAAAGGTGTTGGTTTCAATCATGTCGGCACCAGCGGCCAGATACTTTTCATGAATGTCAGCAATCACATCAGGTCGCGTGAGGCTCAACAACTCGTTATTGCCCTTGATGTCTTTGGGAAAGTCTTTAAACCGCTCCCCGCGGTATTGCGCTTCGTTCAGCTTGAAGCGCTGGATCATCGTCCCCATCGCACCATCCAGAATGGCAATGCGTTTGGCAAGAATGGCGGGCAACTGCTGGCCACGGGTGTAAGTGATGGGTTTCATCCGGCAATTTTAAAGCGCTGCCTTTGAATTGATGTTGACCCAATACTTTCAATGACAATATGGCATCGAATTCTTACGCCATGAAAAATCTACAACCCAAACAAGCCCATGCCTGGCTTCAAGCCCACCCCGACGCGTTATTTGTTGATGTGCGCATGGAAATCGAATCACTGTACGTCGGTCGCCCGCCCGGTGTGGTCAATGTGCCGTGGTACGAATACCCTGACTTGCAACCTGATGCAGACAAGTTTGCGGAAACAGTGGTCAAAGAGGCAACGGGTAAAGACCAGCCGCTGCTGCTGATTTGCCGGTCTGGCCAGCGCACCGTGGCTGCGGGCAAAGCGCTGCAAGCTGCAGGATTTACTGACGTACAGCATGTTGTGCATGGCTTTGAGGGTGACTTGAATGACGAGTTCAAGCGGTCGACGCTGTCGGGCTGGCGCTTTGATGGTTTGCCCTGGGAGCAGATGTAGGTTAGAGAGCAGTTTTAGTACCCAACCGGCCAAAAACAGCTGTTTTAACCATAAAATATGCCTATAGCCCAATGAATACATGCGCTAGCAGCTCCTGTAATTATAGCAAATAAACAATTTCAAATTGACTCAACTGATGCATCAACCGTCCCCGCTCGACATCCTGAGCGAGGTCTTTGGCTATGCCGACTTTCGCGGGCCGCAAGCCGCCATCGTTGACCATGTGGTCAATGGCGGCGATGCACTGGTGCTGATGCCCACCGGCGGCGGCAAGTCGCTGTGCTACCAGATCCCGGCGATTGCACGGCAAAACGCCGGCCACGGCGTGACGATCGTGGTGTCGCCCCTGATTGCGTTGATGCACGACCAGGTCGGTGCGCTGCATGAGGCGGGTGTCTCAAGCGCTTTTTTAAATTCGACGCTGAGTTTTGACGAAGCCAGCGCGATTGAAAAGCAGTTGCAAGCCGCCGAGCTGACGCTGCTATACGCCGCACCTGAACGCATCAACACGCCGCGCATGAAGGACTTGCTGCGCGGGCTGAACGCGCGTGGCAAGCTGAGCCTGTTTGCGATTGACGAGGCGCATTGCGTCAGCCAGTGGGGCCATGACTTCAGGCCCGAGTACCGCAGTTTGTGCCTGCTGCACGAGCTGTTTCCTGATGTGCCCCGCATGGCGTTGACGGCCACCGCCGACGCGTTGACGCGGCAAGACATGGTCGAGCGGCTGCAGCTTGAACAGGCGGCGCAATTCGTGTCGAGTTTTGACCGCCCGAACATCCGCTACACCATCGTTGAAAAGCTGGACGCGACCCGGCAGTTACTGCGTTTTATCCAGTCAGAGCACGCAGGCGAAGCGGGAATCGTGTATTGTCAGTCGCGTAAACGGGTAGAAGAGATTGCCGACACGTTGCAGGGGGCCGGCATTAACGCCATGGCGTACCACGCCGGTCTTGACTCTGCACTACGCCAGCAACGGCAAGACAAATTTCTGCGAGACGATGGCATGGTGATGGTGGCCACGATTGCCTTTGGCATGGGCATTGACAAACCCGACGTGCGCTTTGTCGCGCATCTGGACATGCCCAAAAACATTGAAGGCTATTACCAGGAAACCGGCAGAGCAGGCCGCGACGGCTTGCCTGCCAACGCATGGATGACGTACGGCCTGGCCGATGTGGTCAACCAGCGCCGCATGATTGACACCAGCGAGGCGGCGAGTGAAGAGTTCAAAGTGGTCATGCGCGGCAAGCTCGATGCGCTGCTCAATTTGGCCGAAGGCACAGCGTGCCGGCGGGTCAGTTTGCTGCATTACTTTGATGAACAGAGCCTGCCTTGCGGCAACTGTGACAATTGCCTGAGTCCACCCGCCGTTTGGGATGCGACAGATGCAGCCCGCAAAATGCTGAGCTGCATTTACCGCGTACAGCAGGCCAGCGGCATCAGCTTTGGCGCGGGGCATTTGATGGATATTTTGCGCGGCAAGCCGACTGAAAAAGTGCTGCAGCACAGTCACGACAAGCTCTCAACTTTCGGTATTGGCAGCGATTTGGGCGAGGCGCAGTGGCGCGCCGTGCTGCGCCAATTGATTGCCAAAAACATGGTCTATGTCGATGCTGAATCTTTCAGCACTTTGCAGCTGCTGCCCGACGCGCGGCAGGTGCTGAAAGGCCAGACCAGCGTGATATTGCGTGAACAAACGGGCGCTGAAAAATCAGGCCGCGCCAAAAAAGTCACCAAAACATCGGCCAAAGGCATTGCTGAGGCATCGCTCAATACAGGCGCATTAGAGCGCCTGGGCCATCTCAAAGCCTGGCGTGCTGAAGTCGCGCGTGAGCACAACCTGCCGGCGTTCGTGATTTTTCATGACGCCACGCTACGCGCCATCGCCGAACGCGCGCCGCAAACCGCACGCGACCTCGAAGGCATCGCGGGCATTGGGGTTAAAAAGTTGGAGGCTTATGGCGCTGAGGTGTTGCGGGTCTGTGCGGTGGGCGATTTGTAGCTGAATTCGAGTGCCTGATAGCGCTATAGGCCTTGTAAATATTGCGTAACCAGCTACTACATCAATAGCATATGAAATGCATGATTTTTTACCGAGAAGAATTCGATTTCCCGCTGAGGCAGGAATCTGGCAGTTCAGCAACAGACATAAATTTCTCGCGCTTTTCGCTTTATGCTTAAAAAGCAACTGAGTTGTAAAACGTAAGGCGAAGCCTGCGAAGAAAAGTACGCATGCTAAATTGTTTAATTAACCTGGCTCGTTCAGGGATCGTTGAATTGCGGCGAAACCAGCGTTTGCAAAGACAGGAAGGCTCTGATACCGGGCCAGCGTGCCGTACAGCAGCAGAGCATGTTCGGCGCGATTCAGTTGCAAGAGGTTCGCCAACGCATCGATATTTTTTCCAACCAGCGTGGACGCCTTTTCAGCGCATGCGCCTGGCCTGCACTGCGGGGTCGTGTGCCACGCACCACGCTTTCATATTCATGATGCATTCAAATTGGCGTTGCGCATCGGCGCTGTTCAAATGATCCAGCCGTCAGCAAGGCTAATTTTTCGCAGGACCCAACGTGATCACCCTCACCGATATTGAATGCGCCGCAGAGCGCCTGCAAGGCCATCTTCTCGACACGCCCTGCGTCGAGTCGCGCACGCTGTCGCAGATCACGGGCGCGCAGGTCTTTTTAAAATTTGAGAACTTGCAGTACACCGCATCCTTCAAAGAGCGCGGGGCCTGCAACAAACTGGCGCAATTAACGGCAGGCGAACAGCGCCGTGGCGTGATCGCCATGAGTGCAGGCAACCATGCACAGGGTGTGGCTTATCACGCGCAGCGGTTGGGCGTTCGCGCGGTGATTGTGATGCCGCGTTTTACGCCGGGCGTGAAGATTGAACGCACCCGCGGCTTTGGCGCTGAAGTGGTGCTGCACGGCGACACGCTTGAAGAGTCCCGCACCCACGCCCTTGGCCTGGCGCAAAGCCAGAGATTGGTGTTTGTTCACCCGTATGACGACGAAGCGATTGTGGCGGGCCAAGGCACCGTTGGGCTGGAGATGATGCGTGCTGTGCCCGACCTGGACACGCTGGTCATCGCGGTTGGTGGCGGCGGGTTGATTGCAGGCATAGCTACGGCCGCCAAAGCGATCAACCCGAACATTGACATTGTGGACGTGCAAACCTCACGCTTTCCCGGCATGGTTAACGCCATCAAAGGCACGCAGCACCCGCAAGGCAGCAGCACGATTGCTGATGGCATTGCAGTGGGCTCGCCAGGCGTCATTCCTGTTGCCATCATCAAGGCGCTGGTGGGCGACATGCTGCTGGTCGATGAAGGCGACATTGAACAAGCCATGGTGATGCTGCTGGAAATTGAAAAAACGCTGGTGGAAGGCGCAGGCGCCGCGGGGCTGGCGGCGCTGCTTAAATTTCCTGAGCGCTTTGTGGGTAAAAAAGTGGGCCTTGTTCTGTGCGGCGGCAACATTGATCCGTTGTTGCTGGCGTCCATCATTGAGCGCGG
The DNA here is from genome assembly GCA_043756405.1 of Polaromonas sp. Lineage (GTDB taxonomy): Bacteria > Pseudomonadota > Gammaproteobacteria > Burkholderiales > Burkholderiaceae_C > Polaromonas. The sequence goes on along the minus strand of JAYURC010000157.1, from coordinate 34,075 downwards.
CATGGTGCGGGCGGGCCGCTTGGCGCGCATCATCGTGAGCGTGCGCGATGTGCCGGGTGCACTGGCCAAAATCACCGCCACCGTGGCCGAGGCCGGTGCCAATATTGACGAAGTCCACCACCAGCGCGCCTTCACGTTGCTGTCAGCGCAAAACGTCGAGATTGAGCTGGTGATACAAACACGCGGCAAAGAACACATCCAGCAGGTGCTGACCGCGCTGGGTACGGCGGGCTTTGATGCTTCAGAGCAGCATTAGAGGGATGAATTACTAATAAAAACGGCTCTTAGCCCAATAAATAAGCGCGTAAGCAGCTAGTAAAATAGTAGCAAACTAAAAACCATCAACGCAAATGCTTAAACATTTTTGCTTTGAACAACTGCACAATGCTCACGCTGCGGCGACCTGGTATCAATTTGAAGGATTCGCCAGCACGGATGCAGCCAGTCTCACGCACTGACAGGTAAAAGCCGCAAAAACCGTGTGTCGCCATTAACCTTGTGGCTTGGGCAAAGCCTATTGCGGCATTGAACTTATGGCACGGCTCGCGCGGCACGGTGACGGCCAGCGTGCAGTTGGCAAATTGCAGCACATCGCCCGCCCAGACATCGGTTTCCAGCAAGCCTGACAGCGTCAGGTTTTCACCCAACAGGCCGTGGGGCAGCGATTCATCGACTGTGCTCACGCCGGCGCTGTGTCTGGCGTAGCGCCAAAACTCATAGTGCTCTGACGGATAAGCGTAAATGGCTTTTTCAAGCCCGCCGTGAATCGACAGATCGGCCTGCTCATCGCCCATCAGCCCCAACGGCATCACGGGAACATCGCCACTAACGGCTTGCTTGTTGATGGCCGTTAAAACCGTACGTTCACCAATTCTTACCCGGCGTGCAGACCCCGCCTGCACCGACAGCAAGCGCGGCAATTAATTCCAGCCAATCACATCAAACCCTTTTTCGCTCAAGCAGCGTTGCACAAACTGGCGGTAAACCGGGTTGACCTTGTCGCTGTTAAAAGCGCCCGACACTGCACCTGCCGAACCACCAATGGCTGCGCCGGTCGCACCGGCACGCAAAATGTCGCTGCTGCGTCCAGTAATCAGCGCACCCACTGCTGAGGCCACGCCCGCGGTGGCAGCGCCCTCGCCCGCGCGTCGGCCCACCTGATTGTTTTTTTGGTCCGGGGTTAGACCCGCCTGGCCCGCCCGCGCCATGCAGCCGTCGACCTCCGCTTTTGCCTGAGCGTCTCCGACGCGTGTCAGTGCGGCGTTGGGGTAAAGCACCGGCTTGGCGGAAGGGCTACCAGGCCCCGTGGTGGCGCAGCCAGCCAGCGCCGCAAATAGCGCAATGCCAAGTACTGTAAAGGTGGTTTTACTGATGGGCGTCTGTTGCATAACCGAAGTGTGCCTTGACTAACCCGCTTTGGGTGTCAGCGGTAAGACCTTAAAAGGTAAAATATGTGCAGTTTTTCCCCATAACAGTCTGATTACAGGAAGTCTCAATGTCCAACCCCACTGATCACACCGCCACACCTTTAGCTGCCGCAGCGCAAGAAGATGTCGTGGAGTCCATTGCTCATGTTGCACCCATCATTCTTCCCATTGTGGGTGGGGTGCTGATGTTTTTACTGGCCTTTATTGCGGTGTTTTTGGCTTAAATACAGCGCTAAACCCACAAAAACGCACTTTTAGTCTACCAAGGCAGCACGCCGGCGTGCTGTTTCCGGTTAGCAGCGAGTACGCAACAAATCAACATAACCTCATGCGGGTTTTGCATAACTTTCAGCCGTAACCGTCAGGTAACTTCAACAACAGCTTCTTAAAATGGTCACAACAGTGTCATATTTCTGGAGCTTTTTTGATGAACCATCCTGCCATGCAAGGCTTGAATTTACAAACGCCCAGCTACGTTAAAAACCCGAAACTCATTGCCTGGGTGGCTGACATGGCCGCCTTGTGCAAGCCCGACGCCATCTACTGGTGCGACGGCAGCGAAGCCGAATACCAGCGCTTTTGCCAACAACTGGTGGATGCCGGAACCTTCACCAAACTCAACCCCGCCAAACGCCCCAACAGCTTTTTAGCTTGCAGCGACCCGACCGACGTAGCCCGGGTTGAAGACCGCACTTATATTTGCTCGGCTAAAAAAGAAGACGCGGGTCCCACCAACAACTGGATGGCACCCGCCGAGATGCGTTCGACTTTACAACCGCTGTTTGACGGGTGTATGGCGGGCCGCACCCTGTATGTCGTGCCTTTCAGTATGGGGCCGCTCGGCTCGCCCATCGCACACATCGGTATCGAGTTGTCTGACAGCCCGTATGTTGCCGTCAACATGAAGATCATGACCCGCATGGGCAAAGCGGTCTTTGATGTGCTGGGGGTAGAGGGTGAATTTGTACCGTGCGTCCACACCGTGGGCGCGCCGTTACACGCTGGCCAGGCTGACGTGAAATGGCCCTGCAACAAAACCAAATACATCGTGCACTACCCTGAAACGCGCGAAATCTGGTCTTACGGCTCTGGTTATGGCGGCAATGCGCTGCTGGGTAAAAAATGCTTTGCGCTGCGCATTGCGTCCACCATGGGCCGGGCAGACGCGCAGGCGTCGACCGGTAGCCTGGGCTGGCTGGCAGAGCACATGCTCATTTTGGGCGTTACCAATCCTCATGGCAAAAAGTACCACGTCGCGGCCGCTTTTCCGTCGGCTTGCGGTAAAACCAACTTTGCCATGCTGATTCCGCCTGTGGGTTTTGAAGGCTGGAAAGTGACCACCATTGGCGACGACATTGCGTGGATCAAACCCGCCGCAGACGGCAGGCTGTATGCCATCAACCCTGAGGCTGGTTACTTTGGCGTGGCTCCGGGCACCAACATGCTGACCAACCCCAATTGCATGACCAGCCTGGCGCGCGACGCGATTTTTACCAACGTTGCGCTGACGGATGACGGCGATGTGTGGTGGGAAGGCATGGAAAAAGATGGCACAGGTGCGCCCGCACACGCCATCGACTGGCAGGGCAACGACTGGTCGCCAGAGATTGCCAAAGCCACGGGCGCCAAGGCGGCGCACCCTAATGCCCGCTTTACCGTTGCGGCTGTCAACAACCCGGCACTCGATGCCGCGTGGGACGACCCCAAAGGCGTGGCGATTGACGCTTTCATTTTTGGCGGTCGCCGCTCCACCACCGTGCCACTGGTGACTGAGGCTAGATCTTGGACCGAAGGCGTTTATATGGCGGCCACCATGGGCAGCGAAACCACTGCAGCTGCAACCGGCCAGGCCGGTGTCGTGCGCCGCGACCCCTTTGCCATGCTGCCGTTTGCAGGCTACAACATGAGCGACTATTTTCAGCACTGGCTGAACATGGGCGAAAAATTAGCCAAGTCAGGCGCGACGTTGCCCAAAATTTACACCGCCAACTGGTTTCGCAAGGGCGCTGACGGCAAGTTCGTGTGGCCCGGTTATGGCGAAAACATGCGCGTGCTCAAGTGGATCATTGACCGCGTTGAAGGCACGGGGCAGGGCACAGACAACGTGATGGGCGTCACCCCAAGCTACAACGACCTGACCTGGACGGGCCTGCCGTTTACCGAGCAGCAATTCGACACCGTCACCAGCATCGACAAAGCCGCATGGACGCAAGAGCTGGCACTGCATGCAGAGCTTTTCAAGCAGCTGGAGCACCACTTACCCAAGGCGTTGACCGATACCAAGGCCGCGATTGAAAAGCGGCTGGCCGCCTGAGTTTCAAGCGCGATAAAAAAGCCGACGCTGTAGTCGGCTTTTTTTATCGCTGTTGACGCCGTATGGCACCGCCGCATGGGTACGCACAGCGGACACCCGTGGCTGCGTCAAGCGACGTTGCCGCCACCTCAGCATAGATGACGGGATTGATGGACAACGCTACCCTTCAGTCTTGCAAGTTTGAGTTGGTGTCATGTGGCTCCTGGCGCTGGCCAAAGTAATACGAAAATTTATTGCATTACTTTAACGACCGTTCGTTCACTCAGTCAGCTGTAAATAACACCAGTAAAATAGTGTTATGGCCAAAGACAAAACCACCTTCACTTGCACCGACTGCGGGGGCAGTAGCCCCAAGTGGCTGGGCAAATGCCCGCACTGCAACGCGTGGAACACATTGGTCGAGGGCGTGGCAGAGAGCGCAGCCCCCACCAAAAACCGCTACAGCCAGCAGTACGTGGGCCTGGCCAAAGCGTCTGAAGTCACCCCGCTGGCCGACATTGACGCCACCGACATGCAGCGCACGCCCACCGGGCATGAAGAACTTGACAGGGTGCTGGGCGGCGGTATTGTTGAAGGTGGTGTGGTGCTGATTGGCGGCGACCCGGGTATTGGCAAGTCCACACTTCTGTTGCAGGCGCTGGATTCGCTGCAGCGCGCGGGGCAATCAACGCTCTACGTGACTGGCGAAGAAAGCGGTGCGCAGATTGCGCTGCGTTCGCGGCGTTTGGGGCTTGAGGGCTCACAAGTCAAAGTGCTGGCGGAGATTCAACTTGAAAAAATCCTGGCAACTCTGGAGGCCACGCAACCAACAATAGCGGTCATCGACTCGATTCAAACCGTCTATTCAGACCAGCTCACGTCAGCCCCCGGTTCAGTGGCCCAGGTGCGTGAATGCGCTGCGCACTTGACGCGCATGGCCAAGTCGTCTGGGGTGTGCATCGTGCTGGTGGGCCACGTTACCAAAGAAGGCGCACTGGCTGGGCCGCGCGTACTTGAGCACATGGTCGACACCGTGCTGTACTTTGAAGGCGACACGCACAGCAGCTTTCGGCTGGTGCGGGCAATTAAAAACCGCTTCGGCGCAGTCAATGAGATTGGCGTTTTTGCCATGACTGAAAAAGGCCTGAAAGGCGTCAGCAACCCAAGCGCCATCTTCTTAAGCCAGCACTCCGAGCCCGTGCCCGGCAGCTGCGTGATGGTCACGTTAGAGGGCACGCGGCCCATGCTGGTCGAAATTCAGGCGCTGGTGGATAGTGGCGGACCCAGTCCGCGGCGGCTCAGCGTGGGTCTGGACAAAGACCGCCTGGCCATGCTGCTGGCCGTGCTGCACCGCCATGCCGGTGTGGCGTGCATGGACCAGGACGTGTTTGTCAATGCCGTGGGCGGCGTGCGCATCAGCGAGCCTGCAGCTGACCTGGCCGTGATGTTGGCAATTACTTCAAGCCTGCGCGGCCGGGCGTTGCCCAAAGGCTTCATCGCTTTTGGCGAAGTGGGTCTGGCAGGCGAGGTACGGCCAGCCCCACGCGGACAAGAGCGCCTGAAAGAAGCCGCCAAGCTGGGTTTTAGCGTTGCCATCGTGCCCAAGGCCAATGCGCCCAAAAAGAACGACAAAGCCTTTGAGGGGCTGACGATTCATGCCGTCGAACGGATTGAGCAGGCGCTGGAAGTGGTGCGCAGTTTGCAGTAGACGTGCTGCATTTTTTGCACAGATTGCCCCGCGCATAAACTTTAAAACGTTTTTCTTTGCACTAGCTCTACTGGCAGCAAAACAGCAGCTGTCGGACTAAAACCGCAAGCCTTGTCAGCAGTCGGCTACTGAACTCTCGCTTACCCTTTTTACCTGGAAATTCGGGTGGAAGAAATGCACCTGGCATCATTCACTTCGCATAATGAATTGATTTCATTAATCGCAATTGAAATTACAGGAGCCAACATGAGCTTTACACCTCTTCCAACCGATGGTGACGACATCATCACTGGTGACGCGGCCCCAGACACCATTGACGCACTGGGGGGAAATGACGTGATTTTTGGCGGCGCAGGTGACGACCAATTGCTGGGAGGCCCCGGCAACGACAAGTTTTACGGGGGTGTTGGCAACGACCTGTTGAAGGGCGGGCCGGGTGATGATCGATTTGAGATTGATCGCACTGACACCGTCATCGAGCTGTATGAGGAAGGCAATGACAGCATCTATTTTAGGGACGACACGTTCACGGAGATGTATCGCCTGCCCGACTTTGTGGAAAACCTCATTTTGGTTGGCCGCTTCAACAATATGTCTGCCCTGGCCGTCGGCCCGGCAAACATCTTTGGTAACAACACCGGCAACGACACCATTTATGGCAGCGGGGGCAACGACTACATCCAAGGCGACTTTGCTTATTTTTATGGGTCCAACTCGTTTTCCAGCAACACCGGCGCAGACCAGATTTACGGTGGCGGTGGCAATGATGTGATTTGGGGCGACCAAGGCGTCGACCGGGAACTGGTTTATTCAGACAGCAACGACAGGTTGTTTGGCGACGGCGGCAACGACAGCATTTACGGTCAGGCCGGCAACGACACGCTGGACGGCGGCCTGGGAAGCGACTTTTTGTACGGCGGTGCGGGTAACGATGTGCTCAACGGTGGCTTTGACCTGCTGCCGCCAGGCAAAGTGGCCGACCTTTTTGGTGTCGGTTACTTCCCAGGCAATGACGTGTTGTCGGGCGGTGCTGGCAACGACACCTACATTTTTGGGCGCAGTTCGCGCTCTGACCGCATTGTTGAAACGCTAGTAAGCGGAGAGTCCAACGCCCTGCGTTTTGAGGATGGCATTATTGCCAGCGATGTCGCGGTGCGACGTGAAGGCAACGACTTGAATTTTTACGTCGTCAGTTTTTTAGACAACAAACTCACTGTGGTGGATTACTTCAGTTCGGTCGTCCGGCCGTTGACCACAGCCGCCTTCAGTGACGGAACGGTACTCACCACAGCTGATTTTGAAGCAGCGCAGCTCGGGCCGATTGGCGACGGTGATCGGCTGATTCGCGGCACGGACGGCAACGATATCCTCACTGGCCTTGGCGGCAACGACACGATTGACGGCAAGGATGGCACAGACCAAGTGTCTGGAGGCGATGGCAATGACTATTTGCTCGGTGGGGCCGGGCGCGACGTGCTGCTTGGCGGCAGCGGAAACGATGTGCTCAATGGCGGTGGCGGCGGCGACCGCCTGCTGGGCGGCGCTGGGGCGGACACCTTGGCCGGCGACGTAGGCGACGACTTTCTGGATGGCGGTGCGGGCAACGACGTGCTTGATGGCGGGACCGGACAAAACAGAATCATCTTTCAGCTGGGCGACGGTCAGGACCTGGTTCGGGGAGTGGCTACTGCAGGTCCTGCACCCACAGGCGCAGACCGCACAGATATTGAGCTGGTTACCTCTTATGCGGTAGGTTCATTGGGCGGTAGCCCGGTGGGTATTTTGTCGACTGATGTAGTGCTGAGCCGCGCGGGCAACAATCTTCTTATTGACCGTAACGATGGGGACGACACCATCACTATTGAAAATTACTTTTCATCGTCCGCCGTAGACCTCTACCCCATTCACGCCATCCGGTTTTCAGACACCGTCTGGAGCAACGCTGATATCAACAGCCGCGTATCCGGGCCGCCGATTGAACCGCCAGCGCCCAATGCAACGCAAACCGGCACCGATGGCAACGATGTGCTGACTGGCACTGCAGGCGCTGACATTTTGCTGGGCCGCGCAGGCGACGACTATCTGAAGGGTAATGCCGGAAACGACTTTTTGAACGGCGATGAAGGCAAGGATCTGCTGGAGGGCGGCGCAGGTGACGACATGCTGATTGTCGACAACGTACTCGACGCCATTACCGAGCGACCCGGTGAGGGAGCTGACACCGTGCAGAGTTACATCAACTACCAGCTAGGTGGCAACGTTGAAAACCTGACCCTGATTGGCAACATTGCAGTAAGCGCCAGCGGCAATGAACTGGACAACTTCATGACAGGTAACAGCCTGAACAACATCATGTTGGGCCGCACCGGCAATGACGTGCTGTATGGCGACGGTGGAGACGATTTTTTAAATGGCGAGTTGGGCCAAGACCAGATGTTTGGCGGTGTGGGCAGCGACACCGTGATTGTTGACAACGCTGGCGACTACGTGTGGGAGGCAGCCAACGAGGGAACAGACACAGTGCAAAGTTACATCAGCTACACGTTGCAGGCCAATTTTGAAAACCTTATTTTGATTGGTGGGACAGGCGTGGTGGCTAACGGCAATGCGTTGGCAAATGTGATTCAAGGTAACGATGCTGACAATCAAATTGATGGCATGGGCGGGCTGGACACCCTGATAGGTAACGGCGGCAATGACCGCCTGACAATTCACACCGGCCAGGAACGCGTAGCGGGCGGCAGTGGTGCTGACACGCTGCAGTTTGGCGCTGACCTGAGCTTCCTCAATCTGCAAGGGTTGTCAGGCACAAGTTTGACGGGTATCGAGGCCATCGACATGCGAAACGGCAACGCAACAACAGTCCGTTTTACGCTCGACCAGATGCTGGCGCTGTCTGGTGAGAGCAACTCCATGAAGATTGACGGTGATGCTGGCGACCAACTGCAAATTGGCACTGGCTGGCTGCGCGCAACGTCAAGCACTGCAGGCTATGACCAGTACAGCGCAAGCGCAGGCAGTGAAACCGGCATGGTGCTGGTGGGTCAGAACGTCACAGTGACGATGGGTGACTGGATGGCGGCGTAAAAGTCAGCAATGAAAATCAGTAATCAGTAATCAGTAATCAGTAATCAGTAATCAGTAATCAGTAATCAGTAATCAGTAGTCAGTAGTCAGTAGTCAGTAGTCCTCAGGCAAAGGGGTGTCAAGGCTACAAAAATAATAGTAAGTCCGCCGTGAGTTCCGTTTATACCCATCAGCCGTACCAAAATGATTTAACGGCCGCCCTGCGAAAGCTGCGCGGTGCATTTATCACGGTAGCCATCTTCAGTGGTTTTCTAAACCTGCTGATGCTTGCGCCGTCTTTGTACATGCTGCAGGTGTACGACCGTGTATTGACCAGCCGAAACGAGACAACGCTTGCTTTCTTAACACTTTTATTGGTAGGCGTTTTCATATTTATGGGCGCACTGGAGGCCATACGCACACGGGTGCTGGTACGGGTAGGTGCCCGGCTTGACCACGAGCTTAATGCCCGGGTTTTCAATGCCACGTTTGAGCGAAGCTTGAAGCATTCAGGAAGCGACGCTACGCAGCCGATTCACGACCTGAACACCCTGCGCCAAACCTTAACGGGCCCTGCTTTGCTGACCGTGTTCGACGCGCCGTGGATGCCTGTTTATTTGCTGGTAATTTCGCTTTTATCCATTGAACTGGGTATCTTTGCTTTGGTCGGTGCTCTGCTTCTGGCGGGCCTGGCTGCAGTTAATGAAAAAATCTCCAAACCCAAGCTGGACGAAGCCCAAAAGTACAGCGCGCAGTCCCAGCAGGCTTTAAATCACAACCTTCGCAACGCTGAAGTCATTGAGGCGCTGGGCATGCTGCCAAGCATTCGCAAACGCTGGCACAGCCTGCACATTCAGCAAATACTGCACCAGGCGTCGGCCAGCGACCAGGCTGCGGTCATGGGGGGCTTGAGCAAATTTATACGCATCACCATGCAGTCGCTGGCGCTGGGCTACGGCGCGCTGCTGGTGCTTGAAGGCAAGATATCACCGGGCAGCATGATTGCGGCGTCCATTTTGGTCAGCAGGGCATTGGCACCGGTTGAGATGCTAGTGGGCAACTGGAAACAGATCATCACCGGGCGTGCGGCCTATGCCCGTATCAATAATCTGTTTGCCAGCCATCCAACTCGCCAGCCCTGCATGCAGTTGGCGGCGCCCCAAGGGGCTATTCGCTTTGACAACGTAGCTGCATCAGCACCCGGTTTCAGTCAGGTGATATTAAAGAACCTTAATTTTGGGATTGGAGCCGGCGAGTCGGTGGCCATCATTGGCCCAAGCGGCGCTGGCAAGTCTGCATTGGCGCGGCTACTGGTAGGTGTGTGGCCTGCCACGGCTGGCACGGTGCGGCTGGACGGCGCCGATCTTTACCAGTGGAGCAAAGACGAGCTTGGCCCGCATTTGGGATATTTGCCACAAGACATTGAACTGTTTGACGGCACCGTTGCAGAAAACATTGCCCGCTTTGGCGATGTTGATGCCAGCCAGGTGATCAAAGCCGCCGAGCGCGCAGGCGTGCACCAGCTGATTTTGCGTTTGCCAAACGGCTATGACACCCCGCTGGGTGTTAGCGGCAGTGTTTTGTCAGGCGGGCAAAAGCAGCGCATAGCGCTGGCGCGGGCGCTGTATGGGGACCCGGCTCTGGTAGTGCTGGACGAGCCCAATTCCAATTTGGACGAGGCCGGAGAAAAAGCACTGCTTGAGACGATCAAGGATTTGACAGCGCGGGGAACCACGCTGGTTTTGATCACCCACCGTACCCAGTCGCTTGACGCGGTTCAAAAAATCATGCTACTTGGCGATGGAACTGTCAAGGCCTATGGGCCGCGCGCCGAAATGCTGGCTGCCATGCGGGCACGCGTGGTCACGAATGCCGCAGCCGTGGGTTCTACAACCAAGCTGCGCAACCGGCCAGTTGAGGCGCATCTCCATATCGAGCCGCAAAATTTGTCTGAAAACGTTTGAGGCGTTTCTAGTCCGCTTGTACTAAAAAATGTTGTCAAAATTTCTTTTTATGAGCATTTATGCGTGACCAGCCCCACCTTCAAAAATCAGTAGTGGTTGATATGGACAACGAGCGCGCCCAGCGATGGGGCTGGACGCTTTTGGTTGTTGGTTTTGGTGGCTTTTTGGCCTGGGCATTATTGGCGCCGCTGGACGCCGGCATTACAGCTGCTGGCACGGTCGTCGTCAGCGGCAACCGCAAGTCAGTTCAGCCGCTAGTGGCTGGAAAAGTGGTGGCAATTCTTGCCAAAGATGGCGACCGAGTAACGGCGGGGCAGGTGCTGGTTCGTTTTGACGATACCCAAAGTCGCTCGCAACTGGACATGGCCAAAGGCCAGTGGTTTACCAGCCTGGCCACAGAGGCGCGTCTGATTGCAGAGCGCACGGGCGGTGCAGCCCCTGATTTTTCAGCTGCCCTTACAAATGAAAGCGCTGACCCGCGTGCGCTCGCTGCCATGTCATTGCACGAGCAGCTTTTTGCTACCCGGCGCAAATCGTTGGGTACAGAACTGGCGGCAATGAAAGAACACATGCGCGGGCTTGAGCTTCAAATGCAGGGCACTGTCGAGTCAATGCGGGCCAAACAAGACCAGCTTGGTGTACTGCGAGAGCAGCTAAAAAATCTGCGCAATCTGGCTGATGATGGTTTTATGCCGCGCCAGCGTGTGCAGGATCAGGAGCGCACTCTGTCTGCAATGTTGGGCGCTATTGCAGAAGACACCGGCAGCATTGGCCGGAGCCGACAAGCGATTGCAGAAATCAAAGTCCGCATGGTCTCGCGCGAGCAGGATGTGCGCAAAGAGGTCGAAGCACAGCTGTCAGACATTCAGCGCGACGCATCGTCATTGAGCAGTCGCCTGCAGGGCTTGCAGTTTGATGTACTCAACACCGAGGTGAAGTCGCCAGCCAACGGCCTGGTCATGGGTGTTGCGGTGCACACCATCGGCGGTGTGGTGGCGGCCGGTACACCCATGATGGAAATCGTGCCCCGCGATGAAGTTCTGAAAATAGAAGCCCAGATACCGCCCCACCTGATTGACAAGATCAGGCCAGGCTTGCCAGTGGATATTTTGTTTACAGCGTTCGACCAAGCCAGCACGCCAAAAATCGCAGGCAAGCTGACTCATGTGTCTGCTGATGTGCTGGTGGACCCCAAAACGAATCTGGGTTTTTTCAAAGCATCCATTGATGTTACGCCTGAGGGCATGGTCAAGCTGAGAAAAAATGAAATCAGGGCGGGTATGCCTGCCGAAATATTTGTTCGCAGTGGTGAGCGCACAGCAATGAACTACTTGTTAAAGCCGCTGCTGGACCGTGTACAGCGCTCCATGACCGAGCCATAAGCTGGGTGAGGTTGTCGGCGTTTCATGGCGTTGAATGGTGGGTTTATGCTGCGTTTATGCCGGGCTTGCGCTACCCTTTCAATGCCATGAAATTTGTGATGGTCGCCACCACACCACTCAAATACATCTGGGCCGCGCCAGCATCTTCGATAGGTGTGTGCGCAGCCGGTATCGCGAGCTTGGTTGGGGCACAGGTTAAACCCGTCAGCGGGGTACTTGAAGTCAGCCTTGAGCCGCGCAGTACGGTGCTGTGCAAGGCAGTAGCGCGCCTGCCGTTCGCGGCGATTACCCTGGGCCACGTCGTCATTGCGTGCAGCGTACAGGAGCAGGCCGCACACCGCCAGCATGAGCGGGTGCATGTTGCGCAGTACGAGCTTTGGGGCACGCTGTTTTTGGTGGCATACCCGATGGAGAGCGTGTTTCAGTGGCTCCGTGGGCGCAAACCTTATCTGGACAACCGCTTTGAGCTGGCTGCCAGAGCAGCATGTCAAGAAGCGCATTGAACAAACGCTGCAGGCTATGCGCCGATGACCGACGGTTGTTTATTCGCTACATTATTAGGAGCTAATTACGCCCGTCTTCATTGGGCTAGATGCCTAAAACATGCCTGAAATTGGCTAAAATCCAGCAAAACTTGCTCAAGCTATGAAGATTGCCATCATTTCAGACATCCACGGCAACCTGCCTGCATTGCAAGCGGTGCTCGCTGACATTGAGCGGCAGGGCGTCGATCAAATCATCAATGCCGGTGACACGCTGGGCGGCCCGCTTGAATCTGCCCGCACCGCAGACCTTTTGATGCAGCGCCAAATCCCCATGATCGCGGGCAACCATGAGCGGCAGTTGCTCACTTTCCCAACCGAGAAGTTAGGCGCCAGTGACGCCTGCACCGCCAGCGATATCTCAAGTGCTCACCGCGCGTGGCTCGCCAGCGCACCGCCAACGGTCTGGCTAAATGGCGACGTGTTTGTCTGCCACGGCACGCCGCACAGCGACTGGCATTACTGGCTAGAAACCCTCACAGACGACTTCTGCAAGCACGGCTCACCCGGCGTGCGCGCCGCTACGCAAGCTGAGGCGCTTGACCGCCTGGGCACAGGGCCGCACACCGCGGCCAGCCTCATCATTTGCGGCCACACCCACGTGCCTCGCGTGGTCTGTGTGCCCAGCCCAACTGGCGGCCACGTCATCACCGTTGTCAATCCTGGAAGTGTGGGCTTGCCGGCTTATGACGACGACCATCCTTTTAAACATTACATCGAAACCGGCAGCCCACACGCAAGGTACGCCATCGCCGAACTAGCCTCAACAGGCTGGCACGTCGACTTGCGCTGCGTGATGTATGACTTTGAAAGCATGGCGCTGTTGGCTGAGTCGCGCCAGCGGCCAGACTGGGCGATAGCGCTGCGCTCTGGGCGCATGACCGAACCGCCTGACCCGGCCACCAGTGCCACCAGACAAGCTGCGAAAATAGCAGCATGAACCTGCAAAAAATCCTCATCCCTTTAGCCATCATCGGCGGCGCATCGCTGGCCTACCGCTCTTACAGCTGGCCGGGTATCGCCGTGGTCGTGACTTTTCTGGTCTTTGGCATGCTGCTGCACTTCACGCGGCTGATAACCATCCTCAAACGCGCCGCCAACCGGCCGATTGGCCATGTCGACAGCGCCGTCATGCTGAACGCCAAGCTCAAGCCCGGCGCCACGCTGATGCACGTCGTGGCCATGACGCGCTCGCTTGGCTTGCTCACGTCAGCCAAAGACGCGCAGCCAGAAATTTTTGAGTGGAAAGACGCCACGCTGTCTACCGTGACCTGTACCTTTGCAGGCGGCAAGCTGGCCAGCCATGTGCTCTACAGGCCGCAGGCCAGCGATTAAGCCCTCCCGTAAAATCACATTTTTTTAAAACTACTTCTGCAGGACAAACATGGCCACTCAAGCACTAGATGACCGCGACGGCAAAATTTGGATGGACGGCCAGATGGTCGAATGGCGCGACGCCAAGATCCACGTACTGAGCCACACCCTGCACTACGGCTGCGGCGCTTTTGAGGGCGTGCGTGCTTACCACCTGGCAGACGGCAGCACCGGAATTTTCAGGCTGGAAGAGCACACCGAGCGGCTGTTTAACAGCGCCAAAATTTTGCGCATGAAGATTCCGTTTACCCAAGCTGAAGTCATGCAGGCCACGCTTGATGTGGTGCGTGTTAACAAGCTGCCCAGCTGCTACATCCGCCCGCTAACCTGGATTGGGTCTGAAAAGTTGGGTGTGTCACCCAAGGGCAACAAAATTCATTTGATGGTGGCAGCCTGGCCTTGGGGTGCGTATTTGGGCGACGAAGGTTTAAAGCGCGGCATTCGCGTCAAAACATCGAGCTTTACCCGGCATCACGTCAACATCACCATGATCCACGCCAAGGCGGTGAGCAACTACACCAATTCGATTTTGGCCAACATGGAAGCCACAGACGAAGGCTACGACGAAGCGCTGCTGCTGGACCCGCAAGGCTTTGTGAGCGAAGGCGCTGGCGAAAACGTGTTTGTGGTGCGCAAAGGCGTGGTTTACACACCAGATTCAAGCGCAGGCGCATTGAACGGCATTACACGCAACACAATCTTTTCAATCTGCCAAGACTTGGGAATCGAGCTGAAAGAAAAAGCCATCACCCGCGACGAAATCTACATTGCAGACGAAGCGTTTTTCAGCGGCACAGCGGCTGAAGTCACGCCGATTCGCGAGCTGGACCGGATAGAAATCGGCGCAGGTTCCAGAGGCCCCATCACCGAGAAAATTCAGGCAGCGTTTTTTGACATCGTCAACGGCCGTAACCCGAAATACGCAAGCTGGCTCGCGAAGGTCTGAGTGCGATGACCACCCCGTCCCATATCGAGCTGTTGGCAGCAGACCTGAATGCTCAGGGCGGCGTTTACTGCCCCAGCGCCAAAGCAGGCATGCCCATTTACAGCAACCACCCCCGTGTGTTTCTGGACGTGGCTCGCACCGGGCAAGGCAAGTGCCCGTACTGCGGCACCGTGTACGCGTTAAAAGCCGGCGAGCATGTGGGCGGTGCACATTGAGGTTGATCGAAATTAATGAGAGTCTGACCCCAATTAAGACAGAAATTAATGAGAGTCTGACCCCAATTAAGAAACCGCATGGCACTTAGCACTGACCGCATTCTTTTAGCGGCGGCTGATGCTGTGTCTTGTGCCGGCAAAAAGTCTTTGCGGCATCTGGACATTGGTTCTGGGCATGGCGACTTGATCACGCTGTTGCGCAGCAAAGGTCTGGTCACGCATTCAGCCGCTTGTGACTACACCGCCAGCCTGATGATGTTGCCCGATGTACAGGTGACTGTCGCCAATCTGAATACAGAAAGACTACCTTTCGCTGATGCTTCGTTTGATCTGGTCACTTGCACTGAAGTGATCGAACATCTGGAGCACTATCGGCAAACGCTGCGCGAGATGTACCGGGTACTCGCACCCGCAGGAAAGCTGGTCATCACGACGCCGAACATTTTGAACCTGAAGTCCAGAATTCGTTTTTTGATGTTCGGTTTTTACAACCTGTTTGGGCCACTGCACACGCTTGAAAGTAATTTGCATTTAACCGGCGGACACATCAACCCAGTGTCCAGTTTTTATCTGTCTCATTCATTGATTGATGCGGGTTTTGCCGACCTGAAGCTGACCATCGACAAGCACCAGAGCAGCTCAAAGATTTGGCTGATGCTGCTGTATCTGCCGATCAAATTGTTTTCAAGGCTGATTGTGCGCAGAGAAAAGCGCCGCTACAAAACCATAGACACACACAACGAGCCCTATGTTCAGCAAATGAATTCAGTCGACGTGCTGCTGGGCCGAACGATTGTGGTGGGTTGCAGCAAGCCCGGCTAGTTGCGTTTTGATTTTTGGCATTCAGGTAAACACATGGCTAAACGGGGCAACTGGCAACTAAAAATCCATGAAATATTTAATGGGGGTCAGACTCCAATTAAATCGGCAGGTGGCCTTTTGTGTTGACCCGCTCCCTCGTCATTGCGCCGCAGTGGATCGGCGACGCGGTCATGACGGAGCCGCTGCTGCGCCGGCTGGCAGAGCGGGGTGAACGGCTGACTGTTGGGGCGCTGCCGTGGGTGGCGCCTGTTTATCGGGCCATGCCGCAGGTCGCAGAGGTGATTGAATTCCCGTTTGCACATGGCGGCCTGCAGTTCAAGGCGCGGCGCAGCATTGCCAAGCGCCTTGCTGGGCAGTTTGATACGGCGTACGTGCTGCCCAACTCGTTGAAAAGCGCGTTGTTGCCGTATTTGGCCAGCATTCCCAAGCGCGTTGGTTATTTGGGCGAGGCGCGCATTGGCTTGCTAACGCACCGGCTGAAGAACCCGAAAAACAGACCGCCGATGGTGGCGTTTTATTCAACATTGAGCGGTGAAGCAGGCATTGAGGCTGACCGCCCGCAACTGCAAGTGCCTGAGGCTGACATCCACGAAACATTAACCGAGCTGGGTTTGCAGCGCGGCGCTTACAGCGTGTTGGCACCGGGTTCTGAATATGGTGAGGCCAAGCGCTGGCCAGCGGCGCATTACGCGGCCCTGGCAAAGCAACTGGGCGGCCCGGTGCTGCTGCTAGGTTCAGGCAAAGAGGCGGATTTGTGCGAAAAAATAGCAAAAATGGCTGAAAACTGCTTGAATCTGGCAGGAAAAACGACTCTAACCCAAGCAATACGTGCGCAAGCTGCTAGTAAATTAATAGTAACCAATGACTCGGGTTTGATGCACGTTGCAGCAGCGCTGGGCGTGCCGCAAGTGGCAATTTTTGGCTCCAGTAGCCCGCTGCACACGCCGCCCCTGAACGACAGGGCGGTCGTGCTGTGGCTAAAAAACGATGCGGCTTACCAGCCGCCGCTGGACTGCGCGCCTTGTTTTGAACGCGTCTGCCCGCTGGGGCACACACGGTGCCTGAATGACATCACGCCTGAACATGTGATAGATGCGGTAACAGCCGGCCAAAAAAAAGACCACCTTGCGGTGGTCTTGTAAAAGCCTTCTTTTTACAGAAGGCATCGTTGGAGGATTGACTGGAATTTACCCGTTGGGGCATCCCGATTATTTTGCCGATAGGTTGTGACAGCAACCTCGTTATCTTGCCTTGTTCATGTGTCACTGAACATCCTCCGATTAGTGGAGAAAAGTAGATACAGGCAAAAATTTTACGGTCAGACCCAACCTGGCCCGTCAACGCCGCAGCGGCAAGTCAACGATAAAAGTCGCGCCGCCTTCTGGCCTGGCAGCGCAACGCACGCTGCCGCCATGCCTGTCGCTGATGGACTTGACCAGTGCCAAGCCCAGACCGACGCCGCCATCACGCTCGCTGGCGCCCGGCAGGCGATAAAACGGCTCAAAAATGCGTTCGCGCTGCTCTAGCGGCACGCCGGGGCCGTGGTCGTGCACGGCAATCACGGCCCGGTCTTGCGCGCCGATGCGCTGTTGCGTCAACTCTAGCGTTACATCGCCCTGACCATAGCGGTTGGCGTTTTCCAGCAGGTTACGAATCAGCCGGCGCAGCAGGCGTGGCGAGCCCAGAATCACCAAGCTTTGCCCAGTGACAGACATGCCCAATTCGGCGTTGGCTCGGGCGCATTCTTCTGCCGCCAAGCCAGTCAGGTCCAGTGACTCGAAGGGTTCTGCATCAGCTTGCCTGGCATCCAGCCGGCTGGCCAGCAAAATCTCGTCAATCAATTGATCGAGCTCGGTAATGCTGCGCATGATTTCAATCCGCGACGGCGATGATGCGTCCAAATTCATCAGCTCCAGACTCATGCGGATGCGCGCCAATGGGGAGCGCAGCTCATGCGACGCATTGGCCAGCAGGGACTTGTGCGCGTTCATCAGTGCCTCAATGCGCTCGGCGGCCTGGTTGAAACGCTGCGCTAAAAATGCCACCTCGTCATTGCCGTGGGCATCAAGCCGTGTCGTCAAATCGCCGGTGCCCCAACGCTCTACGCCGCCCTGCAACGCCTCAAGCCGCAGCGTCAACCTGCGGATGATCGGGTAAGAACCAAGGGCCACAGCCAGGGCGATCAAGCCCAGCATCCATCCAAACCCAAACCCAACCCCTAAGCCGAATGGCGGGCGGCCTGGCGGGCCAGCGCTTGGCCGGTGTGACCGGGGCAGTTGCAAGTTCAGGGTTTGACCGTCCGTGGTAGTTACATCAAACTCCAGCCCATCACGCGGCCTGCGGCCAGTCCGTGATTGTGCGGTGCCAATCACCTCGCCGGCCTGGTTGCGCACCACCAGTTCGCGAATTGGCAACTGTGGCGGTTCTACGCCATAGCGCCAAATACCTGCCACGGCAAAGGTGAGCACCGCCACCGTCACCACCACGGCCAGCCAGATGCGGACGTAAAGCTTTGACGTGAAACGTGACCACATAAATGCTCGAATCGGGACTGAATCAATCCTGCTGCCTGGCAAACACATAACCCACACCGCGTACCGTCAAAATCCGCTTGGGCTCTTTGGCATCGACTTCAATGGCACTTCGAATACGGCCCATGTGCACATCAATGGAGCGGTCAAATGCTTCCAGCTCCCGGCCACGCACCGCCTCCATGATCTGGTCGCGGGTCAGCACCCGGCCTGCGCGTTCGGCCAACGCCACCAGCAAGTCAAACTGGTACGACGTCAGCTCGCAAGGCTTGCCGCTGACTGTCACGATGCGCGCGTCGCGGTCTATCTCCAGCGAGCCGTAGCGCATGGTTTTGAGTATGCCGCTAGTACCCGCCGCGTCGCTGCCGCGCCTGAGAACAGCGCGGATCCGCGCCAGCAGCTCACGCGGCTCAAAAGGTTTGGGCAGGTAGTCGTCAGCACCCATCTCCAGGCCCACAATGCGGTCCATCGGGTCGCCCTTGGCGGTCAACATCAACACCGCAATGGCCGGGTTACTGGCCTTGATGCGGCGGCACAGCTCCAGCCCGTCCATGTCGGGCAGCATCAGGTCCAAAATGACCAAATCAGGTGGCGTGCCTTGCAACGCATCCAGTCCATGGGCCGCATCGGCCGCGTGCGCAAAGCTGTACCCCGACTGGCGCAAGTATTCCCCCACCATGGCGGCCAGGCGGGCGTCGTCTTCAATCATTAACAGGTGCTGAGGCATATCACCATCCTCAATGGTTTGTAGCAAACAGATTTGTCGCTGGAGTAAAGATGGGGTAAAAGCTTATTCGGGCCTGGGTTACTTTGGCTGCATGCGGGACGCCAAATACACCAGCACCAGCACGGGCGCGCCCAACAAAGCCGTGGCCGTAAAAAAATTGCCATAGCCAAAGGCATCTACATATTTGCCAGAATACCCGGCCAAAAACTTTGGCAACAGCAGCATCATGGAGCTGAATAACGCGTACTGCGTGGCCGAGTAATTGATGTTGGTCAGGCTTGACAGATATGCGATGAACGCAGCCGACGCAATGCCGCTGGACAGGTTGTCGGCAGAAATGACAAACGTCAAACCCAGCACATCATGGCCACGTGTACTGAGCCATGCAAACATCAAGTTGCTGGCAGCACTCAACACCGCGCCAAGCATCAGCACCTTCATGACGCCATAGCGCATGGCCAGCGCGCCGCCGACAAACGCGCCCACCAGCGTCATGATGACACCATAGATTTTGGTCACCGCCGCCACCTCGTCCTTGGTGTAGCCCATGTCCACATAAAACGGATTGGCCATGATCCCCATCACCACATCGCTGATGCGGTAGATGGCTATCAAGGCCAAGATCAACAGCGCTTGCTTGCCGTAGCGGCGTAAAAAGTCAGCGAAGGGTTCTATCAGCGCACCTTGCAGCCATTCGGCTGCGTTACGCGCAGGTTTAAAAGCACGCGCAACAGGCTCCGGCGACAGCAACACTGTGGCCACGCCCAGCAGCATCGAAGCTGCCATCACCCAGTACGCGGTTTGCCAAGCGCCTTGCTGGTAGCCGACCACGCCTGCCACCTCTGCCCGCGCAGCAATCCACAGCGCGCCTGCACCGGCCCAAATCATGGCGATGCGGTAGCCCGTCTGGTAGGCAGCTGCTAGCGCGGCCTGGCGGTCGGTGTCGGCGGATTCAATGCGGTACGCATCCAGTGCAATGTCTTGCGTGGCCGAGCCAACCGCAATGGCCAGGGCGCACCAGACCACTGGCGTCAGTGCCAGGCGGGGGTCGGTCAGGCCAATGCCAATCAACGCACTGATGATGACGATTTGCGACACCAGCAGCCAGCTACGCCGCCTGCCCAGCCATCGGGTCAGCAGCGGTATCGGCATACGGTCTACCAGTGGCGCCCACACCCACTTGAAGGCATAAGCCAGACCAACCCAGCTCAGGTAGCCAATGGTGGTGCGGTTAACGCCTGCTTCACGCAGCCAAAAACTCAACGTGCCAAACACCAGCAGCAGCGGCAGGCCAGCTGAAAAGCCCAGCAGCAGCATGCGCAGGGTGGGGGCTTCAGCGTAAACAGCGAAGACCTCGCGCCACGGTTTTTTTGCTTTTTCAGGGGCGGTTTTGACAGGTTCAGCGTGCATTTTGGTTGACGGGGTTTTAGCTGACGTTTGTTAAATATTTTTTTGACTATTATCAAACCATGTGCTTTATATGTGAGGCTAAAACTTCCGCTTGGGTTCGCCGCCGGGCATTTTTATTGGCTGCAGGCTCTGCCGCAGTCACCGCGCCAGCGTTGGCGCAGGTTGACGTGGGGCCGTCGTCCCGTGTGCGCAAACTGGTGCCCGCTGAGGAGCTTGAAGCCGCCGCCAGCCAGCAATACGCGCAAATGATGGCCGAGGCGCGCAGCAAAGGGGCCCTAGCGCCGGCAAACAACCCGCAATTTCAACGCCTGCAGCGCATCGCCACCAAACTGGTGCCGCAAACCGCGCAGTGGAATGATCGCTCCAAGGGCTGGAATTGGGAAGTCAATTTGATTGCCAGCAAGCAGATCAATGCGTTTTGCATGCCAGGCGGCAAAATCGCTTTTTACACCGGTATTCTGGATCAGCTCAAACTGACAGACGACGAAGCCGCGATGATCATGGGCCACGAAATGGCGCACGCACTGCGTGAGCACGCGCGGGCGCGCATCGCCAAAAGCCAGGGCACTGGCACGCTGCTGTCCATTGGCGCGCAGTTGCTTGGCCTGGGTCAGTTGGGTGATGTGGCCGCCAGCCTGGGCACCCAGCTGTTGACGCTGCGCTTTAGCCGCGAAGACGAAAGCGACGCTGATCTGGTGGGCCTTGAGCTGGCTTCACGCGGCGGTTACAACCCGCAGGCCAGCGTGAGTTTGTGGGAAAAGATGGGTCAGGCCGGTGGCGGCGCCGGTGGTCCGAGCTTTTTGTCAACCCATCCATCGGGGCCGCAGCGCATTCAGGTGTTGCAGTCAAACGTGCCCAAAGTGCGCGGCCTGTACGAACGCGCACGGGGCTGATTTTGGGGGTTTGAGCTGAAAACGACCTTTAAATCTCTTGAAGGTCTCTTTTTTAGGTGTCAAATGGGCTTCTAGCCCAATGTACGCGTGCGCAAATAGCTATGAAAATAATAGCAGCTATAGCGGTCTTCAAAACCAGTTAACCTTGGCAGGAAATTAATTCCTGATTACCCAAGGAGCCTGCATGACCCCCACCCAGCTGATCGCTGTTGCCGTACTGGCCGTACTCATTTTTTGGTCGGTCGGTGCGTATAACCGCTTGGTGCGACTAAAAAACATCATTGCCAATGCGTTTGGCCAAATTGATGTGCAGCTCAAACGCCGCTACGACCTGATTCCCAACCTTGTTGAGGCCGCTAAAAAATACCTGAGCCACGAGCGTGAAACGCTGGAAGCTGTCATTCAGGCACGCAACCAAGCCAAAAGCGCCAGCGACGCCGTTCGCAGCCGCCCCGCCAACGCGCTGGCCGTGACCACGCTGGCGGTCGCCGAGCAGGCGTTGACCAACAGTCTGGGAAGCCTGTTTGCCCTGAACGAAGCCTACCCCGAGCTGAAAGCCGACGTGACCATTCGTGACCTGAGCGAAGAGCTGACCACCACAGAAAACAAAGTGACGTTTGCGCGTCAGGCCTTCAACGATGCCGTGCTGGACTACAACAACGCGCAGGGGCAATTTCCGGCGGTGCTGGTGGCCAAACTTTTCAGTTTTGGGCCGTCAGCCATGTTGCAGGCCACCGAAAGTGCCGACGAACGCAAAACGGTACGGATTGCGCTGTAGGCTGAGTAAGGCAAGCCATGCGCTTTTTTGAACAGCAGGCCCAAGCCAGAGTGCAAACCGTCCGCCTGCTCTTTTTATTCGCCTTGACGTTGCTGGTTTTGGTCGTTGCCGTTAACGCCGCTTTGGCGCTGACCTGGCGCTTGGTGGCGTGGCAGGACGCGGCTTACCCAGCTTACTTTTTTCATATCAATACCGGCATGACGCTGCTGTTTGTACTGGGTGGCTGGTGGATAGAGAGTAGCAATTTGGCGGGTGGCGGTGAACAACTCGCGCGGCGTGTGGGGGCGCGCCCGGCCAAAGTGCTGGGGCCGCTGTCACGGCTGGGCTCAGAAGATACCGAGCAAAAGTTTTGCAACATCGTCAGCGAGCTGGCCATTGCAGCCAGCATGAAAGCGCCCACGCCCATGGTGCTGGACCGGGTGGACGGCATCAATGCCTTTGCCTGCGGCTGGGGAAACAGTGAGGGCGGCGACGATGCAGTGATTGTCGTGACGCAAGGCGCGCTGGACTATTTGACGCGTGACGAATTGCAGGGCCTGGTGGCGCATGAGTTCAGCCACATCCGTGAAGGTGACATGCAACTCAATATGCGGCTGGCGGGCATGGTGTCGGGGCTGGAGATGATTTTTAATATGGGCCGGGCGATGTGCGAGCCGGGTGACAACTGCAGGCGCTCTTTTTTGGCGCTGCCTGGCTTTGCGATTAAAGCCACCGGGTCGCTCGGCTGGCTGGCGGGCAGGGTTTTAAAGGCTGCGGTCTCGCGCCAGCGCGAATATTTGGCCGATGCGCGAGCCGTGCAATTTACCCGCAGCAAAGACGGCCTGGGCGGCGTGCTTCGCAAAGCGTTGGGGCAGGGCCATGTGGGCAATGCGCTGCATCCGTCTGTTCAGCACATGCTGCTGTTGGGGTCAGAGCAAAGCAGCTGGCTGGCTACGCACCCGCCGATTGCCGATCGCATTCGGCGGATCTATGGCCGCACGATGGGTGCTCTGGGTAGCGACGAAGTCGCACCGACGCGGCCTGATGTGCTGGTTTAATTACTTTAAAGCGGCTTTGGCATAAGCAAATGCCAAACGATTCGATGGCGGAGTGGCTAAAACGACGGTCAAGTACTGGATACTCCCAATACACCCCTCGCTGCACCGCGTTAAATTGTGCGTTGAACGAACCCTACGGAATCACTATGAAAATCAAACCTTTTGCCCTGCTGGCTGTCCTGCTGATGGGGTTTGCCAATGCGGCATTTGCACAAGCTGACGCAGGCAAAGAAGCGCTGTACGTCAAAAGCCTGGCTGCTACATGCGCCAATTGTCATGGTACTAACGGCAAAGCGGTTGAAGGCTCCAGCGTGGTGTCAATTGCCGGGCTGGACCGGGCTTATCTGGTTGCCCAAATGAAGGCTTTTAAAACCGGGACACGCCCCGCCACCATCATGCACCAGCTCAGCAAGGGCTACAGCGACGCGCAAGTCGAGACGCTGGCGACTTACTTTGCAGCACAAAAAAAATAAGGCGAACACCATGAGCAACACAACCCCATCCAATCGCCGTTCTTTTCTCCAATCGTCAGCTGCGCTCAGTTTGCTGGGCGTAGCTGGCCTGTCAGGCTGCGCCAGCATGTCGGGCGTGCCGTCCAAAGCCAAAGTGGTGGTGATTGGCGGCGGTTATGGCGGCGCAACGGCTGCCAAGTATGTGCGCCTGTTGTCTGACTACAAAATTGACGTGGTGCTGATCGAGCCGCAAGACGCGTTTGTGTCCTGCCCCATGTCGAACCTGGTGGTCAGCGGCGTTAAGCAGCTGGACTACCTGACCACCTCTTATGCGGGCTTGAGCAAAAACCACGGCATCACGGTTGTCAAAGACTTTGCCGACAACATCGACACCGCCAAAAAAACCGTAACGCTGCGCGGCGGCAATGTGATTGCGTACGACAAGCTGGTCGTGTCGCCTGGTGTTGAGCTGATGTTCGGCAGCATTGAGGGGCTGCAAGCCGCCAATACCAGCGGCCAGATTTTGCAAGCCTGGAAAGCCGGCGCTGAGACCGTGGCGCTACGCAGGCAGCTGGAGGCCATGCCCGACGGCGGCGTGTTTGCCATCACCATCCCCGAGGCACCGTACCGCTGCCCGCCCGGCCCTTACGAGCGGGCGTCCGTGGCGGCGGGTTATTTCAAGGCGTTTAAGCCCAGGTCAAAAGTGCTGATTCTTGATGCCAATCCAGACGTGACGTCTAAAGCCGGTTTGTTCAAAAAAGTATGGGCCGAGCAGTACAAAGGCATGGTCGAGTACCGCCCACAGCACAAGGCCGTGGCCGTTGATGCCAGAACAAATACGGTGAAGTTTGACGTGCAGGACGACGTGAAAGCCGCAGTGCTCAACGTGATTCCTGCCATGCGTGCGGGCACGATTGCGGTCAAGGCCGGGCTGAACAACCAGGCCAACAACCGCTGGTGCGGCGTGAACTACCTGACATTTGAGTCCACCGCCGCCAAAGACGTGCATGTGCTCGGTGACTCCATTCAAATTGCGCCCGGCATGCCAAAAAGCGGGCACATGGCCAACAGCCATGGCAAGGTAGCCGCCAGCGCCATCGTGGCTCAGCTGGCCGGTTGGGACGTGAACCCCGCGCCCATGTTGACCAACACCTGCTACAGCTTTGTCGACGAGAAAAACGTGGTTCACGTGGCCAGCGTGCACGAGTACGTGGCGGCAGAGAAAACCTTCAAAACTGTGGTGGGTTCTGGCGGCCTGAGCGCCGCGCCCAGCGAGCTGGAAGGTGTCTACGCATTGAACTGGGCCAGCAACATCTGGGCGGATTCGTTGACTTGACCGTATTGGCTAGCTATAATATTTATAGCTTACTGCGCCCGTATTTACTGGGATAGAGCCTTGTCTAATCATTTAAAAGGGTCAAAAAAGCAGCTTTTTGACCCTTTTCAATGTCTTGGCGGTCGTTGCGGACTTGTTCCGCAATCCATGAACCTGTTCCTGCCAGCACTGCTGAAGTCATAGATCCCGGATCGAGTCCGGGATAACACACTACCCACTATGCAAAAAAAGATGACTTCCGCGCCGCCAACCCAAATCCCGTTGTGGCGGCAACTGCAAGGCGCAGCCAGTTTGCTGCTGGCGGTGCGGGACGGCCAGTCAATGACCGCTGCGTTGCTGGACGTTGACGCCACGCTGCGCCCAGGTGTGCAGGCCCTGGGTTTTCATGCGCTGCGCTGGCTGGGCCGTGCCGAAGCACTGCGTCAACAGCTGGCCAGACGGCCACCGCCGCCCGAAGCAGATGCGCTGCTGTGTGTGGTTCTTGCGCTGATCTGGCGTGAAGACGATGCCCCCTACACGCCGCATACGCTGGTGGACCAGGCCGTTGAAGCCGCCAAACGCTCTGAGGCCACCACCCACCAAGCCAGCTTTATCAACGGCTGCTTGCGGCGGTTCTTGCGTGAGCGCGACGAACTGGTCGCCAAAACCGACGCCAACCCGCAAGCGGTGTGGAACCACCCGCAGTGGTGGGTTGACCGGGTGCGCAAAGACCACCCCGACCGTTGGCAAACGATTTTGCGAGCCAACAACGCCAAAGCGCCGTTGGTATTGCGAATTAACACAGTAAAAACGACGGTAGCGCAATATATATGTGCGCTGGAAGCTATCAATATTGAAGCGACACCAGTGGGCGAGCAGGGCGTTATTTTGGCCCAAGCGGTATCTGTGCCGTCTTTGCCGGGCTACGCTGACGGCCACTTTTCTGTGCAAGATGCAGCGGCGCAACTGGCTGCGCCATTGCTCTTAAACGCTATAGCCACGGCGGGCCCGCGCCATATCCTGGATGCCTGCGCCGCGCCTGGCGGCAAAACCGCGCACCTGCTGGAACTGGCCCACCAGAACGACAACGTCATCGCGCTCGACATTGACGCCCGCCGTTGTGAGCGCGTGGCGCAAAACCTGAACCGGCTGGGTTTGCAGGCAAGCATTGTGGTGGGCGATGCTGCCCAGCCCAATGCCTGGTGGGACGGCCGGCTTTTTGACGGTATTTTGTTGGATGCACCGTGCACCGCATCGGGCATTGTGCGCCGCCACCCAGACGTGCGCTGGCTGCGCAGGCCGACCGACATTGCACAGCTTGCCAGCACACAGGCGCAATTGCTACAAACGCTCTGGCCGCTGCTTAAACCGGGCGGCGCTTTTGTTTACTGCACCTGTTCAGTTTTCAGGGCGGAGGGCGAGCAGCAGATGCAAACGTTTGTTGCACACCACACCAACGCCCGATTAATGCCCTCGCCGGGGCATTTGCTACCCCAAATCAGCGCGTCTGGTGCCGTCATACCTGACAATTTGATGCGTGAACACGACGGTTTTTATTACGCCCTTCTTCAAAAGCACAGCACTTGATGCCACTTTGCGGCGGCTCGCAGCCCTGGTGGCGTGTGTTTTTCTGTCGTTGTTCAGCCAAACCAGCAAAGCTGCCGAGCTGACGCAGTTCAGCGTAGAGCGTGGCGACGAAGGCATTTACCTGTCAACCGTGGTGCGCTTTGACTTGCCTGCCGTTGTAGAAGACGCCCTGCTAAAGGGCATTCCCATGTTCTTCGTGGCAGAGGCCGACATTTACCTGAACCGCTGGTATTGGACTGACAAACGCGTTGCCAACGCAACCCGTACCATTCGCCTGGCTTATCAGCCTTTAACGCGGCGCTGGCGTGTCAATATCGTCAGCGGACTGATCAATAACTCTGCCGGTCTGCGCGCCACGTTGAACCAAAACTACGACACGCTGCCCGAGGCGTTATCAGCGGTGCAGCGGCTGTCGCGCTGGCGGATTGCCGACAACAGCGAGGTTGAGCTGGACGTGGCGCACAAGCTGGAGTTTCGCTTTAACCTTGACTTGTCACAGTTGCCGCGACCCTTTCAGATCGGTGTGGCTGGCCAGAAAGACTGGTCTATTACAGCGCAGCAAAACGAGCGATTGCAGCTGGGGGCTGCCAAACCCGGAATGGGCGCGTCGATTTCCAAAGAGGCCGACAAGTGAGTTTGAAGGGTCAGGCTGGTTTGATCAAAAGCAGTGCGGCCTTTCGCTGGACATTGGGCGTGGGTGCAGGTGTGGTGCTGGCACTGAGCCTGGTACTGCTGTTTTTGCTAACGCTGGCCACGGGCAACCGCGAGTTGTATGAGCGCAACTACGACCGGTTACTGGTGCTCAATATTGCGGTAGCGGCTCTGCTGCTGCTGGTGATTGGCTGGATTGTTCTGCGCTTGTATTTGCGACTGCGCCAAGGCCGTTTTGGCAGCCGTTTGCTGCTCAAGCTGGCGGCGATTTTTGCGCTGGTCGGGTTGATGCCAGGGCTGATGATTTACGTGGTGTCTTACCAGTTCGTGTCCCGGTCGATTGAAAGCTGGTTTGACGTGAAGGTAGAAGGCGCGCTGGATGCGGGTTTGAACCTGGGCCGCGCCACGCTTGACGCCATGGCCGCTGACCTGGCCAGCAAAACCCGGCAAGCTGCCACTCAATTGTCAGAGTCGCCTGATGGTGCCGCGAGTCTGGCGCTGGAGCGTTTGCGCGATCAGCTGTCGGCCAGTGACGTGGTGCTGTGGACAGCGGCTGGCCAGGTGATTGCCAGCGTCGGTGATTCGCGTTTCAAAATCAACCCAGAGCGACCTGCGCCTGCGCTGTTTCGCAATGCCCGAACCCAGCGGGTTGCTACACAAATTGAGGGTCTTGAAGAGCTGCCGGGTGCATCAGCCGCATCAGGCGCACCGGGCGCTGCACATGCCGGGCGGATTCAGGCCGTGGCATTGGTGAGCAATGCCAATGTAGGTTTGATGGGAGAGTCGCGGTTTTTGCAAGTCATACAGTCGATTCCGGCCAGCGTTGTGGCTAACGCGATAGCGGTGCAAGAGGCCAACCGTGAATACCAGGAGCGGGCGCTCGCGCGTGGTGGCCTGCGCAAGATGTATATCGGCACGCTCACGCTCAGTTTGTTTCTGGCGGTATTCAGTGCGGTGCTGCTGGCGGTGCTACTGGGCAACCAGTTGGCCAGGCCGCTGCTGGTGCTGGCTGAGGGTGTGCGGCAAGTTGCGCTGGGCGACCTCACGCCTAAGGCTGCGCTACAAGGCAAAGACGAATTGGGCGGCCTGACGCGCTCGTTTGCCGACATGACCCAGCAGCTTAGCGACGCGCGCACCGCCGTGCAACTCAGCATGGCTCAGGTCGACGCCGCGCGTGCCAATTTACAGACGATTTTGGACAACCTCACGGCGGGTGTGATTGTGCTGGACGCTGATGGGCGCATACAGTCCAGCAACCCGGGTGCGACGCGCATCTTGCGCGCCCCCATGGCGGCACACCACGGCCAACCGCTGGGTGATGTTCCAGGCTTGGGCCTGTTTGCCAAAGACGTGAGCGCGCAATTTGCTGACTTTTTAACCGATGTGAATTCGCCTCATGGACTGGAGCAGTGGCAGCAATCGTTTGAACTGAACACCGCCATGCCCGGCTCGCCAGACAATGCCATCACGCTGATAGCACGTGGTGCCAAAATGCCGGGCGCTGAAGAGTTTTTGCTGGTTTTTGACGATGTGTCTGAAATGGTTTCGGCGCAGCGCGCGCAGGCCTGGGGTGAAGTAGCCCGCAGACTGGCGCATGAAATCAAAAATCCGCTGACGCCAATTCAGTTGTCAGCCGAACGGCTTGAAATGAAGCTGAACGGCAAGCTGGCAGCGCCCGAGCAGGCGCTGCTCACCAAGTCGGTCAAGACCATCGTTGACCAGGTCGACGCCATGAAGCGGCTTGTCAATGAGTTTCGGGACTACGCCCGGCTGCCTGCGGCTGAATTAAAACCCGTTGACCTCAATGCGTTGATCAACGATGTGATCCAGCTTTACGGCGCAGACAACGCCGTAGTTCCGGTTCGTGCAGAACTTGATCTGCAAGCACCATTGATCAAAGGCGACGCGCAGCAACTGCGGCAGGTCATTCATAACCTGGTGCAAAACGCGCAAGATGCGCAAGAGGGCCTGGCACAGGCGGTGGTAACGGTCAAAACCGAGTACGCCAAAGCGACATCACGCGTGCGCTTGTCCGTGCGTGACAGCGGTAGTGGATTTCCGGAGCACATCCTCAAACGTGCTTTTGAGCCTTATGTCACCACCAAAGTCAAAGGCACGGGGCTGGGGCTGGCGGTCGTTAAAAAAATTGCTGACGAGCATGCGGCCCGGGTTGATATTTCCAACCGCATCACCGATGGTGTCGTGTCTGGCGCTCAAGTGTCGTTATCATTCGCAGTGGTGACTTGACAACACATCAGACAAACGACACTTCAAAATTCAATATGGCAAATATCTTGGTGGTTGATGACGAGCTGGGCATACGCGACTTGTTGTCAGAAATTCTCAATGACGAAGGCCATCAGGTCGAGCTGGCTGAAAACGCCGCCCAAGCGCGCGCTGCGCGCAACCGCAGCAAACCAGACCTGGTGTTGCTTGACATCTGGATGCCCGATACTGATGGTGTCACGTTGCTCAAAGAGTGGTCGTCAAGTGGCCTGCTAACAATGCCCGTCATCATGATGAGCGGTCACGCCACCATCGACACGGCAGTAGAGGCCACCAAAATTGGCGCGATGGCTTTCTTGGAAAAACCCATCACCCTGCAAAAACTGCTGAAAGCCGTGGAACAAGGGTTAGCCAAATCAGTCGGCCGAAAACCCATGATCATGGGCACTGTGGTGACTCCTTCAGACCTGACCGTCGAAGCCGCCATGACGGGTAGCGTTCTTCCCGTTGTTGTAGAGCTGGGGCCGCAAGCCACACAGAGTTTTTTGCTGGAAAAGCCGCTGCGCGATGCCCGGGACGAATTTGAGAAGGCTTATTTTGAATTTCACCTCGCCAAAGAGGGTGGGTCAATGACCCGTGTGGCTGAAAAAACCGGGCTCGAACGCACGCACTTGTACAGAAAACTAAAACAACTGGGCGTAGATCTCACGCGCGGCAAGCGCGGCGGGTAATGAGCCGCGAGCTTGTTATATAATTGAAAGCTTGGCCCGGTAGCTCAGTCGGTAGAGCAGAGGATTGAAAATCCTTGTGTCGGTGGTTCGATTCCGCCCCAGGCCACCAAAACTGCTAATTAAATCAACAGGTTACGTGTTACGCGTAACCTGTTTTTTTTTGCCTGTCAACGAAGTGTCAACCGAGATAGCAGATTCAGCTTGACCGCTTCTTGTAAATGATCCGGGGCCAGGTGGGCATAGCGCATCGTCATCATCAGATTTGCGTGTCCAAGAATGCGTTGCAGCGTCAGAATGTTGCCGCCGTTCATCATGAAGTGACTGGCGAAGGAGTGCCGAAGCACATGGGTCATTTGCCCGTCTGGTAGCGCAATTCCAGCCCTGTCTACTGCGTCCCTGAACGCTGATATTGAATAGTCAAACAGTCGGTGCATGCGCTTGTGTGTCTTGCCATGTTCAACCAGCTCGGCTTACAGCGCATCATCGATTGGAATACCGCGCAACTTGCCCGATTTTGTGCGGGCAAATTCAATCAGTCCCGGTTTGAGCTGCAGGAGTGTTAGCTCTTCGCCTTCGCTCCATCTCGCGCCTGTTGACAAGCAAATTTTTGTAATCAGCTTGACGTGCGGGTTCCGTGCAGAGTCCATCGATTGCAACAAGGTTTCGATTTGCTTGTCGGTCAGGTAGGCAAGCTCCACTTGTTGAATTTTGAAGGCTCTGAGGGCTTCCAATGGGTTCACGCGCTTCCATTGACCGAACCGCTTTAGTTCGTTAAATACGCTTCGCAAATACGCGTGTTCACGGTTCAAGTTGTTCTGGGAAATTCCGGCTTCTATTCTTTTGGATCTGTAGGCTGCGAACATCTCGACTGTGAACCGGTCAGCAACTGGGTTCCCAAGCGCCTCACATAAGTGCAGCAGACGGCTTTTTGTGTTCACTCCCGACCGGAGAACCTGCCCATGTTGTGAAAACCAGAGCTCGACCAGCTCGGAAAGCTTGCGCGTGTCTCGCTTGTCTGGCTTCCATTCCGAATTCTGGTTGACTTGAGTTTTTAGCTATGCTTCCCAGGCCAAGGCTTCCGCTTTTGTCTTGAAAGTTTTTCTGTAACGTTTTTCGCCTCGTCCACCTGGCTGCGAATCGACCAACCAACTGCCTTCAGATTTGTTTATTGCCATGGGCTTTAATTTCTTCGATGCGTTCGATTCGACGCCGAGACAACTGCTCGTCATGCTTCAGGCCATGGGCGCTTACTTGTTCAAGTGTTGCTTTAATGTTTTTCAAGTCGAAAGGGATGCGGTACTTCGCTGCAAGCTCGCTCATGGCAATGAGGTCATCCGGGTATCTTTCCAATGCGGCCTTTTGCTTTTCTGAATCACTCTCTTCGACCTGAACGTGTTCGAGTGCTGCAAGGGCCGAAGTGCTATGGAGCGCTTCATCAATAGCAATTTTTCTGGACAGCATCAACCCAGTTGAGGAGAGGTTCTCGCTTGGGGTTTCTGATGGCGTTGTTTGACCGAACTCCTGATCGTCGATACCAGTAACTAACCAGAGTGCATGTTCAGGCAATTGGCGTGCGACAGCTTGAATCATGTGTTCGTGCGCCCGTTGACGTCCGTGCCAAAAATTTTTCCAGTGATCTGAAGGAATCCCTGACATTTTTTCTAACGCACTAAACCGTTTTCGGTCTGGTAGCCCGTTGCTTATGAGCCATTTCAGTTCGTGGTGTGGTTTATGAGGTCAGCACTACCGATAAAGACGGCTCTGCGTTCGGTTTGCTGGCTTCTGTGTTGGGTGGTCGGCTTTCGGTGGGAGTAGGTGCGATTAACCCGATAAACAGTTTTATTCGGTTTCAAAATGCCTCGCTGGATGGCCTGTATTCAGCATTGAGCCAGGACAGCCGTTTTAAGGTCATTTCAAGTCCATCATTGCGTATTCGCTCCGGTAGCAATGGCTCATTTTCTGTGGGGCCGGATGTGCCCATATTGGGGTCGGTCGGCTATCCCAGTAACGGCCAAGCGGTGCAGAGCGTTGAATATCGGTCGAGCGGCGTTCTTTTCAACATTCAGCCCACCGTGCGCGAGGGCGTGATTGATCTGAGCATTGATCAGCAGCTATCGAATTTCAGCGCCACCACCACAGGCGTGAACAATTCACCAACGCTGACTAAACGGGCTTTGAAATCCTCGGTGGGCGTTCAGGATGGTGATTTGATCGTGCTGGGCGGGTTGACAGAAAATAAGGAAATCAAGTCCCGTGATGGCTTGAGTTTCTTGCCGAAGTTTTTCCACTCGACTGGGAACGAAAACACCCGCTCCGAAATTCTGCTTGTCCTTCAAGTCCAGCGTATTTAGTTTGTTTGTTTCTTTCTTTCTTTCTTTCTTTCTTTCTTTCTTTCTTTCTTTCTTTCTTTCTTTCTTTCTTTGCTCATATGAAAAAAATTTACTTTGTTCGTCATGGTCAAAGCCTAGCAAATGCTGGTGGTATAACGATGGAGCATCATGCCATTCCACTGACAAACATTGGGCTTCGGCAGGCCACCATGTTGGCGTCGTTACTGACTGACTCACCCTCTGAAATTCTTGTGTCTCCGTTTATTCGTGCCATTGACACAGCCGCTCCGTACAGCGAGCGGGTGGCTTTGAAACCGTTCATCATTCAGGGGTTGCGTGAATTTGAAACCATTGATCCTGCGTTGCTGCTAGGAATGTCAGGAGAACAACGCAGACCAATTGCTGATGCTTATTGGGCTGAAGGCGATGTTGCCAAACGCATGGGAGATCGTGCTGAAACCTTTTCAGAGTTTGCGCATAGGATTGCGGCTTTCAAAACGTTGGTACTTCCGACAATTCCAGACAAGGCTGTTGTATTTGGTCATGGCATGTGGATAGCCATGCTCTTTTGGCAATTGATGGAATTTCCCTATGATGACCGTTTTGCAATGAAGGCATTTCGTAGGTTTCAGATGGGATTTCCCATGCCTAATTGCGCCGTTTACTGCTTTACAGAAGTAACCCCAGATCATTGGGCAGTGAAGTCTAATGAAGTCATTTTGAGACTCATGGTGGATTTAGCACTTGCTACTTGATGTGGCGATTACGTTTACACCCAAACAAATTGGCTGAACGAGCGCCCATTGGCCGCAGAACATTTTCGGGGGTATGGGGGCAGGCCCCATGGTAGCGAAGCGGTACGGTATTTGCCCCTTCACTGATATGCATGGCTGTTGGGCGAGACCTTGTGTCGAGGGCGAAGCCCTTCTTTGGATGCGTGAACCACTAACCGTCGAATAAGCCAGTCTTTGGGCGTTTGTGCTACGCTATTTCCAAGAGCGTCGTTCTGTCCCCCATCGTTTCTGAGTTTGAGACTCAGGAAGCCGCTGATAGCTATGACCAGTGGTTTCGAGTCAAGGTTCAAGAAGCCTTGGGTGACACTCGCCCAAATATCTCGCATGATGAAGTTGCTCGACGTCTTCAAGAGCGTTTTGCAAGACTGCGCCAACAAAGCATCCCGACCATCTGACGCTGTCCATCGTTTGGTTATATTGCGGTTTTATTGAAAATTTTGAGAAACAAGTATGGATCGCTGCCTTATCGTTTTTGACCTTGATACAAAGCTGCTAGAGGAGCACTACCACAATGCCAGTTGGCGTAACGGATATGTCGATATTCAGCGCGTTCTGTACCGCCATAAATTTGCCAACATTCAAGGTACTGTGTATTTGAGTGAGCGTGGTGTACGTCAGGCACATGTGCAGGGCGGCTTTGGTCTCGGGCTGCAGCTTGGTGTATTTGAGTGAGCGTGGTGTACGTCAGGCACATGGCACTCTTGCACTCCAGGAGGTTGCTATTCGTTTTTCGTGGTTTGATAAATGCGTTGCCAATGTTCAGTTTTACGACCTGGCTGATGACTTCAATGCACAATTCATCATTGATGGAATCACCCAAGCGAGAGAAGCATTCGAGCGCCGAATTGCTGCTCTGAGGCTGCAACTACTTGAC